>NZ_JBSGCA010000007.1:0-152053 GCF_053601535.1 Nocardia sp. NPDC004718 | reverse complement strand
GGGGGTTTTTTTGTCCTCTCTGCCGCCGGGGGCCCACACCCCGCCCCGGGCGGCCCCCCCCCCCCCGCGGGTCGATCAGTTCGACGCCTTCGTGGTCGCGGTGGTGGTCGGCGCCGCGGAGTGCGTTGTCGTCGTGGCCGATTCGGTGGTGGTGGTCGGCTTCGTCGTCTCGACCGGCGCCGCGACCGGAGCAGGCGCGGGCGTGGTGGTGGTGACCACCGGCGCCGAGGTGGTGGTCGAGGTCGGCGCCGTCGTCGTCGGCCGGTCCGTGGTGCCGGTCGTCGTAGGGGCGGCGCTGGTCGGCTTCGGTGCCGTGGTCGAGCTCTTGGCGGGTTCGGTCGTCGGAGCCGCCGAGGTGGTCTCCGCCGCCTTGTACGCGGCGGCCAGGTCCGCCTCCTGCGGCTTGGACGTCGGGTCGACCTGCTTACCGGCCTGCGCCTGCTTCGCCAGATGGGTGAGCCACGCGGCCGCGTACTCCGCCGAGGTCAGCGGCTTGCCCGCGGCGGGGTCCGCGTCGTCCCAGTAGTCGAAGTGGTGACCGGTGTGGTCCGGGCCCAGCGTGAGGTTGTACGGGTCGCTGAGGATGACCGGGATCGTGTTCTGGTTCGTCACGATGAGCCCGACGATCTCGTTGAGCACCTTCTGCGGCAGGTAGGCCAGCGGCGACATGTCGTTCGTGGCAATGGAATCCGCCTGCACCGGCGCCTTCTTCTCACCCGGCTTGTACGCCGGGTCCGACACCCGCAGCAGCACCTGCAGGAAGGTCTCGTCGCTCTGCATCCAGTTCGGCTGCGACTGGATGTCCGCGAACGCCGCCATCGCGATCCGGCCGAGGACCACGGCGACGTCCTGCCCGGTCGCGGGCGTGAGCCCGTCGCGCTCGAGCGCGTCCACGTTCAACTGCCTGCCGACATTGACCACCAATTGCAGCAAGGAGATGTTCTGCGGCGCCGAGCAGGTGAGATCGCCGTCGGAGCAGAACGATGCGATCTTGCCGTTCAGCGCGCCGAAGTCACCGCTGGTGCCGCGCACCGCGCCCTGCCCGGGAACCGCGTTCGTGCCGTTCTGATATTGCTGGTCGAAGCCGTCCGGGTTGCTGAACGGGTCCTTCGATCCGGGGAACGGCCCGTCCCCCGCCGAGCGACCCGAGTCGGCGAGGATGACGACGCCGACGACGTCGTCCGGATCGACGATCCCGTACGCGCCGTCCTGGCCGGGTTCCTGATGGCCGATCTGCATCGCGACGCGGCGGACGACGTCGGCGCCCTCGCTGTAGCCGACGATCGAGAACTTGGTGTCGGGGCACGCCTGGGCGATCTCCCGCATCACCCGCTCGGTGTTCGCGACACCGGCGTTGACAGCGTCCTCGTAGGTGGACATATTCGCCGGATAGGCGATGTAGACCGCGGCGTACGCGTCCGGATCGACGTCGTCGGCCGGTGCGTTGACGACCGGATCGACCCACTCACTGCTGTGATCACCCGACAGCGCGGCGGGCAACGGGTTGCCGTTGGCATCCACCAGCATCCTGGTGGTCCCCTCCACCGGAGTGTCGTTGCGACCGGCCACCGAGATGGTGACCATGTCGCGGCATTCCGTGACGGAGGTCGTGAGCTGGGTTTCCCTGGTTTCCGGCGTCGACGTCAACGCCAACGAGGTGGCGACCACCGCCGCCACGCCCAGCACCGCCGGAGCGGCAACCGCCGACGCGATGCGATGCCGCGCGAAGAACTCGCGAAGAGCCATGTCCTGATTTCCCATTCCATACACCGACAAAGTGGACGGACAAGCCCCCCGACGGGCCATACGTCACCGAGGACGTCGTGGTAGGGGCCCTGATCGTTACTTAGTGCCGGATGGAAGGGTTCGAACTCCGAAGCGTCCCCTTGCGCCTGGTTGCTGCTTGACCTTTACGTATACGTCAATCCTTAGCGTCGGGGCATGACGACTGTGACGCGAACCTCCCGAGCGATCCAGCTGGCCGCGCGACCGAACGGATTGCCTGCATTGCCGGACTTCCGGCTGATCGAAGAGGCGGTGCCCGATCCCGCACCGGGTCAAGTGTTGATCCGCAACCTGTACATGTCGCTCGATCCGGGAATGCTGATGCAAATCGGCGCGTATCCCGAAATCCCGATGCCCGCCTTCGCCGTCGGCGAAGTGATGTCCGGTGGCGCGATCGGTGAGGTCGTCGTGTCCGCTGACCAGCATGTGCTGGAGGGAGCGTTGGTGCTGCACCAACACGGGTGGCGCGAGTACGCCATCGCGGACGCCGACAGTGTTCGGGTCGTCGACGCACAGGCGTATCCGTCGCCGTCGACGTATCTCGGTTTCGGATTGGTCGCGTATGTGGGGCTGACCGTGGTCGCGGGGTTACGCGAGGGTGAGACCGTTCTGGTGTCCAGTGCCGCCGGAGCTACCGGTAGCCTGGCGGGCCAGCTCGCGCGACTGCTCGGTGCCGGGCGAGTCGTCGGGAGCGTGGGATCACCGCGGAAGGCGCGCTACGTCACCGAGGAGCTCGGCTTCGACACAGCGTTCGACTATCACGATCAGCCGCTGGCCGACCGGTTCCGGGCGGCCGCGCCGGAAGGGATCGACGTCTATTTCGACAATGTCGGCGGCGCGCAACTGCGTGCCGCGATCGAGGCGATGAACGTCGGCGGACGAATCGCCCTGTGCGGCGCGCTCGCCCGGCAGCGGGCAGGCGGGGCGCCCGATGGCGGGCCCGGGGACCTGCTGCCGGTGATCGGGAAGCGAATCACACTGCGTGGATTCACCGCCCTCGACCATCTGGATCTCGCGCCGGAATTCGGACGGCGGTTACGCCAGTGGCTCGCCGAGGGTTCGTTGCGGCACACCGAGAATGTCGTCGATGGGCTGGAAAACGCTCCACAAGCACTGCTCGACCTGGTGCGAGGACGCTACACCGGGAAAGTAGTTGTGCGGCTCACGCGTTGAACAGTCACCACGGGAAGGACAGGACAATGCTGATCGGTGAACTGGCGGAGCGGACCGGAACGACCACGCGTGCCCTGCGCTTCTACGAAGAACGGGGACTGCTCACCTGTGAGCGCACCAGTTCGGGTTACCGCCGCTACGACGAAGAGGCGGTCAAGCGGGTACAGAACATCCGGGAACTACTCGATGCCGGCTTCACCGTCGACGATGTCCGCGCGTTCGTGCCGTACCTCGACCGTGATCTGCCCCAGACATTCCCGTTCGAGCCGCGGTGCCCCAACGGGTACGCATCCGTAGCGCCACCACGGTTCGCCGAGCTCAATCGGCGCATCGCGAATCTGGTCGAACTCCGTGATCGCCTGATCGACCGGATGCCGTGGCTGGCACAGGACACCCTGAGTGAGCCGACTGGCGAAGACCCACAGCCGTACGGTACTTGAGCCCAGCCTCCTCCGGACTCAGCCGCGCGCCATATCCACGAACCGCGACAAATGCAATTGGTGGGCGACGGTGATCGTCGCGGTGGGGCCGTTACGGTGTTTACCGAGAATCAGGTCGGCCTCGCCGCCGCGCGGGTCGTCGCGCTCG
This sequence comes from Nocardia sp. NPDC004718, assembly GCF_053601535.1. Taxonomy (NCBI): domain Bacteria; kingdom Bacillati; phylum Actinomycetota; class Actinomycetes; order Mycobacteriales; family Nocardiaceae; genus Nocardia; species Nocardia sp. NPDC004718. The sequence continues at coordinate 148,507 of NZ_JBSGCA010000007.1, read as the reverse complement.
AAAGCGTCGGGACGGTGCAGCAGGATGACCATATCCGCATCTTGTTCCAAAGATCCCGACTCGCGGAGATCGGACACCATGGGGCGCTTGTCGGTTCGCTGTTCGGGACCGCGGTTGAGCTGGCTGATCGCGACCACCGGCACTTCGAGTTCCTTGGCCAGCAGTTTCAGATTACGGGAGAAGTCCGAGACTTCCTGCTGACGGGATTCGACCTTTTTGCCGGACGTCATCAGCTGGAGGTAATCCACGACCACGAGTTTCAAATCGTGGCGCTGCTTGAGCCGCCGCGCTTTGGCGCGGATCTCCATCATCGTCAGGTTCGGCGAATCGTCCACGAACAGCGGCGCCTCGCTGATCTCACTCATCCGCCGTGCCAACTTGGTCCAGTCGTCGTCGCTCATCCGCCCGGACCGCATATCCCCGAGCTTGATCTTCGCCTCCGCCGACAACAGCCGCATGACGATCTCGGTACGACTCATCTCCAAGGAGAAGATGACGCTCGCCAAGCCATGCTTGATCGAGCAGCTACGCATGAAATCCATTCCCAGGGTCGATTTGCCCACGCCAGGCCTGGCCGCGACGATGATCATCTGACCCGGGTGCAGGCCATTGGTGATTTCGTCGAGTTCGGTGAAACCGGTGGGGACGCCGAGGGAGATGCCGCCGCGGCTGGCGATGGAGTCGATTTCGTCCATCGTCGGCTGGAGCAGTTCTTCGAGTGGGAGGAAGTCTTCGCTGGTGCGGCGTTCGGTGACCTCGTAGACCTCGGCTTGGGCGCGGTCGACGACCTCGGCGACATCCTGGCCGTCGGCGCCCGCGTAGCCGTACTGGACGATGCGGGTGCCCGCCTCGACCAGGCGGCGCAAAATGGCCTTCTCGGCCACGATTTCGGCGTAGTAGCCCGCGTTGGCCGCGGTCGGCACGGTCTGGGTGAGCGTGACCAGATAGGGCGCGCCGCCGATGCGCTTGAGCTCGCCACGGCGGTCCAGGCCCGCGGCGACGGTCACCGGGTCGGCGGGTTCGCCGCGCCCGTAGAGATCCAGGATCGTGTCGTAGATGGCCTGATGGGCGGGACGGTAGAAATCGCCGGGCCGAATCGCCTCGACGACGTCGGCGATGGCGTCCTTGCTCAACAGCATGCCGCCGAGCACCGACTGCTCGGCCGCCATGTCGTGCGGAGGCTGGCGGCCGAAGTCCTCGCCGGGGGGTTCGGGCGGGAAGTCCGTGTGCCCGCGGTCATCGGTGGCTGTCACCAGACTCGACCGTCCTCTCTACCCCACGACCGGGATGCACCCTGTCGACTCGTTTTACTCCCGGGCACCGACACGTTCGGAAAAGCCGTTGACCAGGGCTCCAGCTACCGCCGCGGCACCGGTCCGTGCGCGCACTCGGGAGCGGCCCGCGCGCAGCGATGCGACGAACCTAGGCGACCCGCTGGGTGTGCGCCAAACCGCGCTGTGCACACAGCTGTGGATAACTTGGGGAAAGTTCACCCAACCGTGTGCACCCCCTGTGTACAACTTGGGGAAAACCCAGGTCGGCGGGGTCAAATACGCAGATAGATATGGACTTCCGCGTTCTTCCAGGTGTGGATTAATGAAGTACCGGCGTGTCGGCCGAGTTGAACAGCCGGGCGTGTTGGGTTAACAGCACGTGAGCTGCATATGGCCTGAATCACATTGCGGACGGTCGGTTCGACAATAATCCACAGGCTGGGTAGATCAGGCGTCGTCGCGGTGTGCGGTGCGGTCCAGATTGTCCCCAATGACGCGCTCGATCATTCGGCAAATAGTCAGCTACAAATCGGCTCGCGGCAGCAGAGCATGACCGAGGACCACTCCCGTGAACGGACGGGAGTGGTCCTCGACGCGATGCCTGGAATCAGGCGGCGGTGACCGTGAGGTCGAACTTCGCCGCCACGTCCGGGTGCAGGTGCACCAGAATGGCGTGCTTGCCGGTCGACTTGATGTGCGCCTTCGGCAGCTCGATGCTGCGCTTGTCGACGACGGGGCCACCCGCCGCCTTGACGGCCGCCGCGACGTCCGACTGGGTCACCGAGCCGAACAGCTTGCCGGTGCCCGCGGTCTTCACCGCCAGCGAGACCGACTCCAGGTTCTCGATGGCCTGCTTCAGCTCGTTGGCGTGGTCCAGGTCGCGGACCCGGCGGGCTTCCTGCGCCCGGCGAATGCCCTCGACCTGCTTCTGCGCGCCACGGCTGGCCGGGATCGCCAGGCCACGCGGCAGGAGGTAGTTGCGGCCGTAGCCGTCCTTGACCTCAACGGTGTCGCCGGGGGCACCGAGGTTGTCCACATCAGCGGTAAGAATCAACTTCATTGGCGTGCCTCCCTTTCTCAGCGAGCCGTCGACACGTAAGGCAGCAGCGCGACCTCACGCGAGTTCTTGACCGCAACCGCGACATCACGCTGGTGCTGCACGCAGTTGCCGGTGACGCGGCGGGCGCGGATCTTGCCGCGGTCGCTGACGTACTTGCGCAGCAACGCCGTGTCCTTGTAATCGATCGTGACGGTTCCGGTCTTGCTCTCCTTGCAGAACGAGCAAGCCTTCTTCTTCAGCACCTTTTCGCGCGCGGGCGCTTTAGGCATGGTCTTGTACTCCGTAATCAGTGATGGCCCGAATTCGTGCGGGCCGTTGTGGCCGTTCTCAGAACGGCGGTTCGTCATCCATGCGGCTGTTGCCCCCGAAGGAGCCTGCCGCGGGCGCACTGCCCCAAGGGTCGTCCTCGGCACCGCCGGAACGCCCACCGCCACCACCGGAGGAGGCGTAGCCGCCACCGCCGCCGGACCCGGACCCGAAGCCCCCGCCACCGCTGCCGCGGCTGGTCTTGTTGACCTTCGCGGTGGCGTAGCGCAGCGAGGGACCGACCTCGTCGACCTCGAGCTCGACGACCGTGCGCTTCTCACCCTCGCGGGTTTCGTAGGAGCGCTGCTTGAGCCGTCCGCTCACGATGACACGGGAACCCCTGGTCAGGCTTTCGGCGACATTCTCCGCGGCCTCGCGCCAGATATTGCAGCGCAGGAACAGCGCTTCGCCGTCTTTCCATTCGTTCGAATTACGGTCGAACACACGGGGAGTCGACGCGACGGTGAAATTCGCCACCGCCTGTCCCGCCGGTGTGAATCGAAGCTCCGGGTCGGCCGTCAGATTTCCGATGACGGTGATGACCGTGTCGCCTGCCATGTGGTTCCTCCTGCTCGGTGTGCAGTCCGCGTCTCGCTGTTGCGCTAGAGCCTAGGCACAGGCTCCGACGCAAACGAGGGTTGCCGGACTACTTGTCGTGGCGCAGAACCTTGGTGCGCAGCACCGACTCGTTGAGACCGAGCTGGCGGTCGAGCTCGCTCACGGTGGCGGGCTCGGCGGTCAGGTCGACCACGGCGTAGATGCCCTCGGCGTGCTTGGCGATCTCGTAGGCGAGCCTGCGGCGGCCCCAGATGTCGACCTTGTCGATCTTGCCGCCCTCGGTGCGAACGACACTGAGCAGGTTGTCCAGCGACGGACCAACAGTGCGCTCGTCCAGGCTCGGATCGAGGATGACCATCACTTCGTAATGACGCACGGACCAATCACCTCCTGTGGACTAGGAAACGGCCACGGACGGTCCGTGGCAGGAGGGTCGTTGCGTCAGCAACCCGAACAGGCTACATGAGCGGCACCTGAGCAGTGAAATCGCCCCGGCGAGCCGCCCCGGCGCGCACGTTCGGCCCGCGCGTTCGCGTCGGTAGGAAGGGGAATGGCGGCACGGCCCCGACCGTCCGCTTAGGGTGGATCCATGCCGACCGGACTCGCCGCCAGCGACCTGCCCGCGGGTGGCGTGCGACGCCGCGCGGCGTTCGCCGTGGTGGTGGTGCTGCTCTGCGGTCTCGTCCTCGCGCTGGCGTACGCGAACAAGGCGCGTTGCGCGGGTGCGCCGTTCGACCGGGACGGGCGCAGCACGGTTTTCGATGTGATCAAGGATTCGGACGTCTGCTATTCCGATATCCAATTCCTCTGGCTCGGCCGAGACATCAACGAGCACGTCTTTCCCTATGTGACCGGCGGCATCACCGACGACGGGGCGTTGGTCGGCGGCGCGGTGGAATATCCGGTGCTCAGCGGTGTGCTGATGTGGCTCGGCGCGGTGGGCGCACACAACGACGCCGATTTCCTGCGGTACTCGGCGCTGCTGCTGGCGCCCTTCGCGTTGCTGACCGCGTGGATGCTGGCTCGCCTGGCCGGGGGCGCGGCCCTGCTGTGGGCGGCCGGACCGCCGCTGGTGCTCTATGCCTTCCACAACTGGGAGCTTCCGGTGGTGTGCACGGCGGTGGCGGCCGTCTACGTGATGACTGCGTTGACCCGCTACTCGGTGCGTACCAGGGGCATCGTGGCCGCGGTGCTGCTCGGGCTCGGGTTCTGCCTCAAGCTGTACCCGGGGATCTTCGTGTTGCCCTTGCTTGCGTACGTGCTCACCGGCGGTGGCGAGCGCGACGCGGAAGCCGGCGATCGCGGACCGGACGTCCGTGGCGCTCTGCTCACCGCGGGCGCGGCGATCGGCACCGTGGTAGTGGTGAACCTGCCGTTCGCGCTGGTGGGTTACGAAGGCTGGCGCGCGTCCATCACCTTCCAGCAGTTGCGTCAGGCCGACATCACCACGAATTCGATCTGGTATTGGGGACTTCGGCCGATGTTCGGTCCCGATGCGCGCAGCGAGGCGGCGTTCCAGCAACTGGTCTCGGTCGCCTCCCCGTTGCTGGTGCTCGCGGCGTTCGCGCTCGCCATGTGGCTCGGCTGGCGGCGCTATTCGGCGACCGGCGTGTTCCCGTGGATCGGTGTGAGCGGCGCGATGCTGTGTGGATTCCTGTTGTTCCACAAGGTGCATTCCCCGCAGTACACCCTCTGGCTGGTGCCGTTCCTGGTGCTGCTCGAGATCCCCTGGTGGTTGGTCGGCGGCTATCTCGTCGCCGACGCGGCCATCGGGATCGGGGTGTTCCGCTACTTCTACTCGATGGGTACGGGCAAGTCGGTCGAGCTGATGGAGCACATCGTCCAATTCGGTGTGTGGGGGCGCGCGAGCCTGCTGATCGTGTTCTTCTTCGTATTCCTGTGGGCGGCGCCGCGTGGAAATCGGTCGATGACGCCCCGGGTCACACGGTCCGACCCCCGCGATCTGGTTCCGGTGGTCTAAGGCCCACTGTGCCGGGCTCGAAAGGCCGCGCTTTTGGCACGGTTGCCGCACAGGGTCATGTCGCACCACCGGCGCGTGCCGCCGCGGGAAGTGTCCACATACAGCCGCGTGCACACGGGGCGACCGCACTCCTTGACGAGCGCCCGGCTGCCCAGTAACTCGATCGCGGAACGTGCGACGGCGGCCAAAGCCGCGTCCGCGTCGCCGGAGCGGACGACCGTGCCGTCGGCGCGCAGGCTGATCGAGGGCGGGGCGCCCTCGGCGAATTCGTTGACGGTCCGGCGATCGCCGTCGTCGAAGGCGGTTTCGCGGGCGGTGGCCAGCGCGATGCGATAGGCCGCCTCACGCAAGCGCACTGCCCGCGCGAGGGTGTCCGCGTCGCCGGTTGGCGGGCTGTCGAGCAGGTCCGCGGCGACGATCCAGTCGGCCAGCGCCGCGGGTGTGGAGAGGACGTCCTCGAACCTGGTCGAGCGCCCCATGACGGTACCGGCGAAGTCCAGGGCGAGGTTGCCGCTCACGAAGGTGAACACCTTCTCATAGTAACCGCCTTGACAGGTTATTGGACCGGATGCCACTGTGATAACCACCCAAGGTGGTTAGTCGAGGAGGGTCCGTGCAGAGCCGATTCGCGATGGTGGCCGCGCAGCCGCTGTTCGTCTTGTTGTGGAGTAGTGCGTTCATCGCAGGGGTGATCGGGGTCGGCGCCGCCCCGCCGCTATTGGTGCTGTTCGTGCGCTTTGCCGTCGCGGGAGTGCTGCTCACCGCCTACGCCCTCCTAGCGCGGGTCACGTGGCCGCAGGGAGGCCAATTGCGTCACGTGCTCGTCGCCGGGCTGCTGATGCAGATGGTCCAGTTCGGCGCGTTCTACACGGCGATGGCCGAACATGTCTCGGCGGCGGTGATCGCGCTGGTACAGGGCTTGAATCCGGTGGTCATCGCTCTGTGCGCCGGACTGATCGGCGAAGTCGTCACGATGCGGCAGTGGTTCGGCTTCGGCATCGGCGGCATCGGAGTCGCGCTCGCCGTGTTCGACCAGTCGCACTTCTCCCTGGCCGGACTGCTGCTGTGCGTGGCAGGGCTGCTCGGGTTGAGCATCGGCACCGTGTATCAGAAGCGATTCACGCCCACCGTCGATCCCAGGGCGGCCACGGCGCTGCACGTGGCGATCAGCGCGCCGATCGCCGGGGTGCTGACCTGGCTGTCCGGCCAAGTGCACGTGTCGGACGTGGGCCGGTTCGCCGGGTCGCTCGTCTGGATGGTGCTGGTCAACTCCATGGCCGCGTTCCTGCTGCTCAACGCCATGCTGCGCCGGTGGGACGCGACGAGGGTGGGCAAGCTGTTCTTCGCGACGCCCGCCGTGACCGCGATCCTGGCCTGGTTGCTGATCGATCAGCCGCTGCGACCGCTGACGGTCGCCGGACTCGCCATCGGCCTGGTGGGCCTGGTGTTCGCGGCTCGCAGGCCGGCGGCGTCGGCGGTCGTCGCGCGGCAGCCGGTGCCCGTACCGCGGTGACCTACTTGCGCCCGGCCTGCCACTGCATGCCCCACCGGTATGCCTGGTCGAGTTCGCGCTGGGCGCCGTTGACGTAGTGCACTTCCCGGTGCACGGTGATCCCGGCCCCCTGGTTCTGCAGCAGGGCGATGGCGCACGAGCGGGCGCCGTCCACCGGAGAATCGAGGCGGACCTCGACCTGCGGACCGGATGTGGGGTAGAGCGTCACCACGCCGTCGGCGGCGGCCCAGTTCGGCACGCCCTCGTAGATGAAGGCGAAGATCAGGATGCGCCGGAACAGCTCGGGCCGCGCGAGGTCGATGTGCAGGTTCTCGCCCGACGCGGCCGCGCCGCTGCGATCGTCGCCGTCGAGCCGGATGTAGGGCTCGGCCTCCAGCGTGCCGAAATTGCCGCCGATCGCCTGGACGACGCCCTTGGCGCCGTTGGACAGTTCGTAGAGACAGCCGAGGTCGAGATCGATCGGCTTGGAGCGGCGGAAGAATCCCCTCGGTCCGCTCGACCAGTTCAGGTTGACCCGCATGGTGCCCTGCTGCTCACCCGGCTTGGTCAGGTTGATGCTCGGTGTCGCCTTCGACAGGGTCACCTTGGACAGGTTGACGCCGCCGGGGTTGTCGTCGATCGCCATGGCGCGATCCCCCCTCTGTGGAAACGAGAGCGGCAGCGGCCGTCCCTCGGGACGGGGCCGCTGCCGCAACGGGTCTTCGGCTGCTTGCCGGGAATCAGCCTACCGGCGTGGGTTCCCGTTCGCTGTCCAGTTCCTCCTCGTCCGCTCGGCCGTTGCGGACGATGCTGGTGATGAATGCCGCGCCGATGAACGCGACGCCGACCAGGCCGGTGACGATCTCGTTGATGTGCACGCCGATCGAGACCAGCAGGATGGCCGCGAGCGCGCCGATCGCCCAGTGCGCGCCGTGCTCCAGGTAGACGTACTCCGACAGCGTGCCCTTGCGAACCAGGTACACCGTGATCGACCGGACGAACATGGCGCCGATCAGGCCGAGGCCGAGCGCGATGATGATCGGATCGGAGGTGATGGCGAACGCGCCGATCACGCCGTCGAAGGAGAACGACGCGTCGAGCACCTCCAGGTAGAGGAACAGGAAGAAGCCCGCCTTACCGGTGGCCTTGACCAGCTCCGACGGCCCTTCGCTCTGCTCCTCGGTGTGGAACATGGAGCCGAGCCCGTCCACCGCGATGTAGGTGATCATGCCGAGCAGGCCCGCGACCAGCACGGTCGAGCGGTGCGCCTCGTCGGCGATGAACTCCGCGGTGAGGATCAGGCCCGCACCCGCGACCACCACGGAGAGCATGTCCAGTTTGCCCGCCTTGGCCAGCGGCCGCTCCAGCCAGCTCAGCCAGGTGATCTCGCGTTCCTCGAAAATGAAGTTGAGGAACAGCAGGGCCAGGAACATACCGCCGAACGCCGCGATCTGCGGATGCGCGTCGGTGAGCAGTTTCTCGTAGCTCGGGCTGCCGTCCGGGAAGGTCAGGGCGCCGTCCGGGGGCGGGTTGAGGGCCAGGTCGAAGGCCCGCACCGGATCCAGCCCCGCGGTGATCCACACGATCGCCAGCGGGAAGACCAGCCGCATGCCGAACACGGCGATCAGCACGCCGACGGTGAGGAAGATCCGCTGCCAGAACGCGCTCATCCGTTCCAGGACGGTGGCGTTGATCACGGCATTGTCGAACGAGAGCGACACCTCGAGGATGCCGAGGATCGCGGCGAGCGCGAGGGCGGTCGGTCCGCCGTACACGACCGCAACGACGAGCGAGAGCACCGTGACGACGAGGGACATGCCGAATATGCGCAGGACCACGCTGGGACCTTTCGTGAGTGAAAACGAGGCGGCGACGTTTGCTACCAGCGTGGCTGCTGGATCGCCGGTTGTCCAACGTTGCTCCCAGGGCGCCGGCATGCCTGGGTGGCACGACGAGGGGGCCCGTCGCCGGGCCCCCTGTGAACGGCGAAGTGCTCCTTAGACGTTCACGCCGTAATCACGGGCGATGCCCGCCAGACCGGAGGCGTAGCCCTGACCGATCGCGCGGAACTTCCACTCCGCGCCGTTGCGGTACAGCTCGCCGAAGACCATGGCGGTCTCGGTCGAGGCGTCCTCGGTGAGGTCGTAGCGGGCGAGTTCCTGGCCGTTGCTGCGGTCCACGACACGGATGTAGGCATTGCGGACCTGGCCGAAAGACTGCGACCGGGAGTCGGCGTCGTAGATCGAGACCGGGAAGAAGATGCTCTCGATCGTGGGCGGGGTGTTCGCCAGGTCGACGTTGATGACCTCGTCGTCGCCCTCGCCTTCGCCGGTCCGGTTGTCGCCCGCGTGCTCGATCGAGCCCTCGGGAGAACGCAGGTTGTTGAAGAAGACGAAGTGCTGGTCGGACAGGACCTTCTTGTCCCCGCCGGTCGCGATGGCGCTGGCGTCGAGGTCGAAGTCGGTGCCGGTGGTGGTCCGCACATCCCACCCCAGGCCGACCGAGACAGCAGTGAGGTTAGGCGCCGCCTTGGTCAGCGAGACATTGCCGCCCTTGGACAAACTGACACCCATGCGGGATTCCCTTTCAATAGTCCGTCATTGGTTCCCAGCATGTCCGGATCGCCGGGGACGCCATCGACAGTAGTAGGTTTCCGCGAACTTTCGTAGGAACCCGCGTAACCCCCGGCGAACAGGAAGATCTCCTACCATCGGGGCGTGGCAGGCCGGAGGCGTGGATGGTTTCGTTCGTCGGAGAACGACGAGTGGATCGAGCATGCCCGCGCGACGCTGGCGACGGCTTTCCTCGACATGGATCGGCGCCAGAGCGCGGCCGAGGCCGCGGTGCACGCCGCCGATCAGATCTTCCCCGAGCGGCGTACGGGCGCGCGCTGGGAACCGTTGCGGCACAGCTGCTATGGCGCCGCGGAGGTGTATCTGACGCTGAGCGCCGAGCTGGAGGCCGCGCAGCAGGGCGGTCCGCCGGTGCCGCAGGGTCGGCAGCGCGTCGACGCAGCGGTACGGCAACTGGCCGACGCGGCGCGCGCGGTCGACGAGTTCTATCGCGGCGACCAGGGCAAGCTGGAAGAGGCGGTGGCGGTACTCGGCGCGGTGCCGCAGTTGGCCCAGCAGGTGAAGGTCGCCGCGGCCGGCGTGCGCGGCCGGGCCGCCGAATCGGAGTTCGCGGACTATCCGTCGGTGCGCAGGCACGCCGCCGCGGTCGATGAGGCGCTGGTCACACTGGAGGCGGCGGGTTCCGGTGCGTCCGCGGGCACCGTGCGGGAGGCGGCGAACCATCTGCAGGCGGCCACCAACGAGCTGGCGGATGCGTTGGCGCAAGCACCATCTCGGGCGGCGGCCGCGAACAACGCGATATCGTCCGTGACAACCCGACTTGCCGCCGTCCGGACCAGGGCCGAAGGCGTTCCGCAGGCGTTCTCGGCGCTGCTGCGCGAGTTCAATGCTGCGAGTTCGGCCGATCTGGCTAACAATGAGCGGGAAAGTCAGCGAGCCATCGAGGCCGCGGACGCGGCCCTCGGCAGGGCGCGTGCGGCGGCGGTAGAGAACAATCCGGAGTTTGCACTTGATCTGACCACATCCGCGCGCGGGTTCCTCGCCGAGGCCGAGCAGCGAGTCGACGCCGTCACCAAGCGGCTGAGCCTGCTGCGTGCGGTTCGGTCCGACCCGCAAGAGCAGGCCAAGGCCGTACGATTCCGGCTGCGGGACGCGCAGATGCTCGCGGTGAGCCGCGGGCTGGTCGCCGAATGGGGGTCGGTCCTCGACGCGCAAGCGGCACGAATCGACCGAATCAGCGAAACACTGTCGGGGCGTCACCCCGACTACTGGGCCTATGTGGCGGAACTGGATGCCGTCACCGAATTCATAGCCGGGGTAGTGGATCGAATGAGAAGACAAGCAGGACCACGACGAGAATGAGAATGGGGCAACGATGACCGCAGGCATCGCCGTCCAGCAGGAGGTTTCCCTGCGGAAGCGAATGCCGCTGCGCCACTTCCGGCAGTTGCACGGACCGGAGGCGAGGCGTCTTTTCCACCGGCAGCCCGAACCGTTCGGCGACGACAACACCGACCGCGAGCTGCTCGCGATCGGTCTCGGTGCGACGCTGTACGCGCCCGCGACCAGGCCCGATCTCGCGTTGACGATCGGTAGGCGGGCCGAGCACGGCGTGTGTTCGATGGTGATCGACCTCGAGGACGCGGTGGCCGATCACGAGGTGGAGTACGCCAAGCGGCAGACCGTCGACGCGCTGGATCTGCTCGCGGGCAGCCACGACGCCAACCCGCTGTTGTTCGTTCGGGTGCGCGACGCGGACACGATCACCGAGCTCATCGAGCAACTCGGACCGGGCGCCAAGGTGCTGACCGGGTTCGTGTTCCCGAAGTTCGACAGCGTCACCGGGCCGAAGTACCTCAACGCGCTGAACGTGGCGGCCCAGCGGCTGGATCGGCCGCTGTACGGGATGCCGGTGCTGGAGTCGGCGGGGCTGGTGCATCGGGAGACCCGTGATTACGAGCTCACCCAGATCGCGGCGCTGCTGGCCGCGCACCGGGACCGGGTGCTCGCGGTGCGGGTCGGCGCGACCGACATGTGCTCGACCTTCGGCATCCGGCGCGACCGCGACCTGACCATCTACGACGTGCGCGTGGTGGCCGACGTCATCGCCGACATCGTGAACTACCTGGGGCGCGCGGACGGAACCGGTTTCGTCATCACGGGGCCGGTGTGGGAGTACTTCGCCGATCACGAACGGATGTTCCGGCCGCTGCTGCGGACGGCGCCGTTCGAGGAGTCCGACGCGGTGCCGTTCCGGCAGTACCTGGTCAGCCGGGATCTGGACGGTTTGCTGCGGGAGATCACGTTGGACCGGGCCAACGGCATCCAGGGCAAGACGGTGATCCACCCGTCCCACGTGGCGGCCGTGCACGCGTTGTCGGTGGTGACGCACGAGGAGTACTCGGACGCGCTGGACATCCTGCGCGACGACGTCGGCGGCGTGGCGGCCTCCGGCTACCGGAACAAGATGAACGAGATGCGGCCGCATCGCAGTTGGGCGCGACAGACCTTGTTGCGCGCACGGGTGTTCGGCGTGGCGAACAAGGGAGTGTCGTTCGTGGATCTGCTGACGGCGTTGGTCACCGTATGAGCCGAACCGCGACCGATTTCGGCGACAACCAAACATTCTGGGCGACAAGGGTTCTCGGTATAGGCCTGCATCACGATCCGGTGCGCGAACTCGGCTCGGACCGGCTGCGCACGGCGCGTTTGCCGATCACGGCCCTGGTGCAGCCGGGTGTGCGCCACAACAATCGGCGCCGGGCGCACCTGCTGGTTTCCACCGTGCTGGGCAAGCATCTGCCGACCGATCCGCGGGTGGTGCTCGGTGCGGGCGATCAGCTGGGCGATCTGGTGCGTGCGGCGCTCGGTGAGCGCGAAGCCGTCGTGCTCGGATTCGCCGAGACCGCAACGGGTCTCGGTCATTGTGTGGCCGCGCGGATCGGCGCGAGCTGCTACCTGCATTCGACCCGGCGCGCGGTGCCGCACGCGTCGACACTCGCCGGTTTCGAGGAAGGGCACTCGCACGCCACTTCCCACCTGCTGCAACCGGCGCCTGCCGACATCTTCGTCAACGATCTGCCGCTGATACTGGTCGATGACGAGATATCCACCGGCGCGACGGCGATCGATGCGGTGCGCGCGCTGCACGCCTTCGCGCCCCGTGCGCACTACGTGCTCGCGTCACTGGTCGATCTGCGCACCGAGGCCGATCGCGCCCAATTCGACGCGGCAGCGGCCGAACTCGGTGCCCGCATCGACACGGTCTGTCTCGGCATCGGTCGCGCGTCGCTGCCGGACGGGCTGGTCGACGCGGTCGGCGCCCTTCCCGAACCGCGGCTCAACCCGACCGCCGCGCATCTCGGGTCGTTCGGACGCGTCGAACTCCCCTGGCCGAACGCGGTTCCAGAGGGTGGCAGGCACGGCGTACTCGCTTCCGACATCGGCGCGTTCGAGGCGGCGCTGCTGGAGGCAGGCGAGGCTTTGACCGTCCGGCTCGACGCGGACTTCGCAGGCAGGCCCGTCATCGTGCTCGGACACGAGGAGCTGATGTACCTGCCCCTGCGGTTGGCGGCGCTGCTCGCCGAGTCGGGTACGCCGACCCGCTTCCAGACCACCACGCGATCGCCCGCGTACGTGCTGGATGAGCCGGGATATCCGTTGCGGCGAGGGTTTCGCTTCACCGCACCCGAGCCGGGCGATGCCGCGCCGCGCTATCTGTACAACGCGCAGTGGCCCGTGACTTCGCTCGACCTGTTCGAGGCCGATTTGGCGGGGCTGGTCGCCGCCCCATCGGGCCGCGATGCCGCCGTGACGATCACCGACGACGGCGTCGACAGCGGCGTGGAGGGCGACGGCCCGGCCGCCGATCCGGTGCTCGTCGTCGTGGTCGACTCGCCGGCCGACACCGCGGAGCTGATGGCCGAACACGGGCTGATCGATGTACTGACCGCTTCCGGGGCCGACGTGCTGCTCGCGGTGCTACCGGAGGCGGATCCGCGGCGGCTGTACGCCGAACGCGTGGAGTCGAACGGGGGCCGGATATGACCAGTACCAGGGTGGGCGCGCTACCCATCCCGCTGCACGGACCGGAATTCGGCTCCTACGCGGCCGAGGAAGTCTCCTGGCTGCTGAAGGATCTGTCGGAAGTCGACCTGGAGGCCGACATCGCCGAGCGGGAACGGCGGATCCAGGCCGGGAAGGCGCATTACGCGGAGTCGCTGCCGATCGAGTATCAGCCCGACGCGTCGTACCGGGCGCTGTTCGACGAGGTGCTCGCGGCCAGCGCCGAACGGCTCGCGCTGGCCGTGGCGACCGTGTCGGAGCTGGTCGTCGCCGAACGCGGCGAGGACGTCGTCCTGGTGTCGCTGGCTCGCGCGGGCACGCCGGTCGGCATTCTCATGCGCCGGTGGCTGCGTTGGCGGCGTCCGAGCCTGGAGGTGCCGCACTACGCGGTGTCGATCGTGCGGGATCGCGGCATCGACGCGGTCGCGCTGGACTATCTGGCCGAGCAGCACGATCCGTCCTCGGTCGTGTTCGTGGACGGATGGACCGGCAAAGGCGCGATCACCCGCGAACTGACCGAAGCGCTGGACGCCTACCACGCCGCCGGTGGCCCGCGGTTCGACGACGAATTGGCGGTGCTGGCCGATCCAGGGCACTGCGTGCGCACCTACGGCACCCGCGACGACTTCCTGATCGCCTCGGCGTGCCTGAATTCGACTGTCTCCGGCCTGGTTTCGCGCACGGTTCTGAACGACACGCTGATCGGACCCGGCGATTTCCACGGCGCCAAGTTCTACCGCGAACTGGCCGGTGACGACGTGTCCGGGCGCCTGCTGGACACCGTGAGCGGCGCCTTCGACGCGATCCGCGATCGGGTGCCCGCCGAGGTGGCCGCGATCCGCGCGAGCGACCGGACGCCCACCTGGACCGGCTGGGCATCGGTGGAGCAGGTGCGGGAGCAGTACGGCATCACCAGCGTGAATCTCGTGAAGCCCGGTGTCGGCGAGACCACGCGGGTGCTGCTGCGGCGGGTGCCGTGGCGGGTGCTGGTGCGTGAGGCGGACGCGCCGGAGCACGCGCACATCCGGATGCTCGCCTCGGCCCGGGGTGTCCCGGTCGAAATCGTCGCCGACCTGGCATATTCGTGTATGGGATTGATCAAGGACGTGCAGCAGTGAACCTATCTCCGGCAACCCATCGAAGACGGGCGCTGATCGCGACCGACCTGGACCGGACGATGATCTACTCGCGTAACGCCTTCAGCACCACCGCCGACGTGCCGACGGTCTGCGTGGAGCATCTGGAAGGGGCGCCGCTGTCGTTCATGACCACCACCGCGGCGCTGCGGATGCAGACCCTGACCGAACCCGCCGCCGTCGTTCCCACCACCACCCGCACCATCAAACAGTTCGACCGCATCCGGCTGCCCGGAGCGCCGTGGCGCTACGCGATCACCAGCAACGGCGGGAACATCCTGGTTGACGGTGTGCCCGATTTGAGCTGGCGCATCGACATCGACGCCAAGGTCCGTGCGGGTGGGGCCACCCTGTCCGAGGTGAGCAAGGAATTGCACACCCGCATCGATGACTCCTGGGTCACCAAGTTCCGGGTGGCCGACCACCTGTTCTGCTATCTGGTGGTCAAGCCCAAAGCCGTCCCCGAGGGATTCCTCGCCGAGTGGGACGACTGGTGCCGTCCGCGCGGCTGGTCGGCCTCCCAGCAGGGCCGCAAGATCTACACCATGCCGCTCGCGGTCTGCAAGAGCCGCGCGGTCGCCGAGGTGCGCAAGCGCCTGTGGGAAAACCGGGAACTCGCCGACGAGGCGCGCACCCTCGCGGCGGGCGACGGCGCCCTCGACGCCGAAATGCTGCGCGCCGCCGACTCCGCCATCCGCCCCCGCCACGGCGAACTCGAACAACTCAACTGGACCCACCCCAACCTCACCGTCACCCGAGCCACCGGCATCCTCGCGGGCGAAGAGATCATCAACTGGTTCATCAAGGCTGCTCCGACGCCTTCCGAGTAGCCGGCACGGACTTCGGCATCCCTGCTCTCGATCCCTCTGTACCGAGGTTGTCGCATCGCGGAACCCGTTCTGCGCTGAGCCGGTCCCGAAGCGGTGAATCGCCTGCCTCTACTTTGGTACGGGCCAGAAGCCAGTCTCCCCGATCACGATCACGCAAGGCTGGTTCAGTACTCCGGCCTTGTAAACAGCTTCGTCGAGATGGGTCGACATCAAGAGCATCCATGTTTTCCACGGGGTGCCCGCACCCACCGGTCCTCCCGTATTTGCCGCCAGGCGTCCGTAGTAGTCGCGGAGCTGCTGGTCCGTTACCACGAAAATCAGCGGAGGTTCGACCGGCGAGTCGCCGACAGCGGTTATCTGCAACCGACCCGCGTCGTCGCGGCTGATCCGGTACCCGGACTCTGTCCCGGCACGAACCACCGACTCGGTGAGTTCGTCAACGCTGGGTTCAGACCTTTCCACGACATGCTCCTCCAGGGAAGGCATCACAAGTGCGCGTAAATTCAACTCGACTCCCCATGTCGAGCACCGGAACGGTGCCATCAGTTGCAACTTCGTTGCGTCTCCCGGCGACCGCTTCATCAGCCCGTGGTTGAGACGAAAAGCTCAACCCAGGAGGTCAACTTCATTGCCTTACATCGAGATTAGATGGAAGAGACGCCGTTTTGGTTCCGTCGAATACGCGGTGGCATTTAGTGTTGATGTGGGATTCGCCGCCTCACACCGTGTCGGCGGTCGGCTCGAAGGTGGATTTGAAGTCCGGGCATTCGACCAACGGGTCGTGGGTGCAGGTGGCGGCGTGGCGGAGGCTGTCGCGCATGCGGATGAGGCGGGCTATGTCGTCGTCGAGTTGCCGGGCTTTTTCGGCCATGCGGGCGCGTAGTTCGGCGTCGGAGGGGGAGGCGCGGAGGAAGCGGGCGATTTCGGTGAGGGTGAAACCGGCGCCGCGTGCGCAGATGATGAGGGCCAGGCGGCTCAGGACGTCGGGGTGGTAGGTGCGGCGTAGGCCGTTGCGGCCGGTCGGGGCGATGAGTCCGCGTTTCTCGTAGAAGCGCAGGGCGGAGGGGGCGAGGCCGGTTTGTTCGCCGACCTCGGCGATATCGAGCAGGTCGGTCATCTCGTCTCCTTGACTTGAACCGCGCTTCAAGTCACAGACTAGCTCACATGACAATCCATCACCTCAATTGCGGATCGGTTCGGCAGATCGAAGCCACCTACGACGGACCCGCGCCCGCGCATGCCGTGAACCACTGCCTGCTGGTCGAGACCGCGTCCGACGGCCTGGTCCTGATCGAGACGGGCATCGGACTGGACGACGTGCGCGACCCGGCGGGCACCCTCGGCGCGGACTGGGTGGCGATGGCCCAGCCCATCCTTTCCGAAGACGAGACCGCGATCCGGCAGGTCGAACGGCTCGGCTACGACTCCGCCGACGTCCGGCACATCATCCTCACCCACCTCGACGTGGACCACTGCGGCGGATTGCCCGACTTCCCGCACGCTCAGGTCCACGTCCTCGCCGCCGAACTGGCAGCGGCGCAGGCCGAAGCTCCGAGCTTCCGCTATCGCTCCGCGCACTGGGCGCACGATCCGAACTGGGTGGCCTACCCGTCGGAACCGACCGGAAAGTGGTTCGGCTTCAACGCGATCCAACCGAAGGACCTGCCCGACGACTTCCAGTTGATCCCGCTGGGTGGGCACACCGCGGGCCACACCGGGGTCGCCGTTCGCCACGGCGACAGTTGGTTGCTGCACTGCGGCGACGCGTACTACTACCACCGCGAACTCGATCCGGCTCCGCAGCCGCACCCGGTGCTCGACGTCGTGCAGACCGGTTCCGAGGTCCACCACGACCTGCGGCTGGGCACCCAGGCGCGGCTGCGCGAGCTACACCGCGACCACGGCGACGAGGTCACCCTGATCAGTGCACACGACCCGTGGGAGTTCCAGCGCGCCGGCTGACCCCTACCGGCGCTGCCAGCACTGTGCCCGGTCGCCGAGATTCCACCACGAGATATAGCCCGGATCCTGGTCGAGCAAGGTCCATCCGGCTTCGAGCAGGTCGAAGAACGCGCTGTCGGCCGTCCGCCCGCCGCGCGCTTCGCCGATGTAGATCAGCGACGAGCCGCCCGCCTCCTGGTAGGCGGCGAGGGTACTGGAGGCCATCGGGTTCTCCCAGCCGGGCGGCCAGCAGAGGAACAGCGCGTGGTCGGCATGCCCGGCGACCAGAGCGGCCGTGGAGGACGGCGGCGTGGCGGTGGGATGCCAGGTCGCGGTCTGCCCCGGCGCGGCGGGGAAGGCCGTGTTGGTCGCCCGGTCCGGCGGGTGGGAGTCGAAAGCGCTGATGGGCACGCCGATTCGGGTGAGTTGATGCGCCCAGTAACCGCGTCCGGAGCCGACCTCCAGCACCGGCCTGCCCTGCGCGACGTCCGCCACCCAGCGCAGTGTGGCAGGCGCGGGGATCGCGTACGCGTACGCGGCTTGCAGCACGATCTGCGCATACGCCAGCCGCGCACTGCCTTTCGGGTTGCCGCCGTTCACCTCGGCGCGGTTCGCGCGCTCTCTCGGTCCGGGCGATACCGCGGCGGCGACGATGTCCCAGTACGGATTCGTGCTGGCACCGCCGGTCATGTAGTGCAGTAGGTGTAGGTCGAACGAGGCGTCGCTGATGTCGTCACCCGTGCCGGGCAACCGGCCCGCGGTGGACCAGTAATCCGCCACTCGCGGATACGCTGTCGCGAAGGTGGATTCGTCTTGGACGAGGTTCGTCAGCGCCGTGCGACGCTGCGGCGAAAGCACCAAGTCAGCCATCTTTCGATTCTCCGCCGACCGTCGCCTGCCCTGGTGAACATCAAGGCGAGTTCACCGAGCTGTAGCGAATCCTTTGCTCTCCGTAGTGATACGCCCACTAGCCTGTTCTGCTCTGACGCGGTTCGCGCGCCCCGGCTCACCCGCTGTCGCGCATCGACACCAGTCCGCCGAGTGTGCCGAGGTAGGCCGCTCCGTCGGGGCCGAGGGCGATTCCGGCGTAATTGTTGTTGAAGCCGAGGCCGGTGCCGGACAGCTGTTTCCACACGGTCGCCCCGGTGCGGTAGTCGAGGGCCGTCCAGTACCAGGGATCGCTCGGATCGGTGCCCTTCGTGTAGGTGTAGATCAACCCGGTGGCCAGGGACAGCTTCGGTACCACCGTCGGCGCTGCTTCGACCGAATTGGTCCAGGTCAGATGGCAGCCGTTGCCGTCGGTGTCGATGTCGACCCGGGCGAAGCCCGCGGTGGTGGTCTTGCCGGAGGCGACCGCGTCGGGGTGGGAGTAGCCGTAATTGTTCTCCACGATAAGTGAGCGTCCCGCGCCGATCAGCGAGTTCTCGGTGGCGCTGTGGCCGGGCTCGAACACCGGCACCGCGCAGACCTGCCGTTCGGCGACGGAGGGCGCGGTGCGGTAGACGACGACGTTCATCGGATCGGCATTGTCGGTGATGGCGACATAGCCGTCGGGCAGGACGGTGGGCGTTGTGCCGGTTCCGTCGTCCACTTGGCCCGGCTTGCGCTGGTTGCTGTTGGCGTAGGTGGTTCGCCAGGTGATCCCGGGCGCGCCGTCGGGACCGGCGTCGAAACGCAGAAGCTGCCGGTTGGTGGCGATGTAGACCTCACCGGCCGCACCGACCGCGAACGAGTTCTCGATCTGATTCTCCATACCGTCTCCGAGCCGAACCACCTGCGCTGCTCCGGTATCCGGATCCAGTGTGCCGACCACGCCGTTCGTCTTGGCCACGAACCAGATCAGGCCGTTCGAGTCCGGCAGTGCGGAGTTCAGCGTCTCCTCCGGGTGCAGCAGGACGGTCAGGTCGTAGTCCCGTACCAGCGAGAACCCGTCGGCAGCGGGGTTCTCGGCGAACACTTGAACGTGTCCGGTGCTGGTGCCCACCACGGCGCGGTCTTCGTCATCGAGGTAGAAGTACCCGCCGCCGCCGAAGTTGTTGAAAGCGCCGGGCCGCAGCGTATCGATGGGATCTTTACCCGGCAGTGGATGTTTGCCGAGGACGCTCATCGTCGTCGGGTCGATGAGGTAAAGGCCCGGTTGCAGCCCCAGGCAGGTGCTGACGATGCGTCCGGCGCGGTCGAACGCCACCGAACCGCACTCGCTGCCGAGCAGCAGGGAATCGGTCCGCGGTGCCCGGCCGAGCGGACCGGGGCGGCTGTAGGTATCGCTCATCCACCCGTCGTTGTGGACGCCCGAGTTTCCGTTCGGCGCGAGATGTGGGTTCTGCGGGACCGGTGGGATGCCGGTGACCGGTTCGCCGCTCACGGCGGCGCCGACGAATCGCGCCGGTTCCGGCACGGCGGGCGCCGAAGGAATCGGCGCCGCGGCGGCGGGCACCGCCACTACCGCGGCAAGGATTGCCGCGGGCAGCGCCGCGCGCAGAACCTGGGAGGGGAGGATGTGAAACACGAATGAACGGTATCCGGGTCCGGCGGGCCGCGAATCCCCCACGCGGGTGATTACGCGGGCACGGCCGCGACCGTCGGTACCAGATTCGCGTCACCGCCGCGTTTCAGTACTGCTGGTGCCCGGCCAGTTGCTGGGCGATGAGTCCTTGCAGTCGTTGCAGGCCGCCGACGGTGATGCCGCTCTGGATCTGTCCCTCGATGGTGCGCACAAGCACGGAGTCGCTGAGCACCTTCTCGCTGGACTGGATCAGCACGGTCCCCGCGCCGGTGAAATCGAACTGGCGCTCCTCACCGGAGTTCACGCCGAATCGTGCCGCACCGGCGGCCAGGAAACCCGAGATCCAGCGTTCGTCGTAGTGGTGGCTCGGGGAAGGACAATCCGCCCAGCCGACCAGCGACTCGGGGTCGACGCGCAGCGGTGGCTCGGCGAACATCACCGGCCCGTTGGACGAGGCGAGGAACTTGCCGGTGCCGATCAACGTGAGGAACCCGGGCACGATGGACTGGTTGAGCGACAGGCCCGGCTCGAAGGCCAGCAGGTTCGCCGCCCGAATGGTCAGGTTGCCGTTGTCCTCGAGATCGTAGGAGTTGATGTCGTAGCCACGGTCGCCGATGATCAGCTTGCCGTGCCCCTCCGCGACGACGTAGTCGCCGGTGAACAGCGGCGCCGAGAACTGCTGCGACACCATGTGCAGCAGTCCGCCCTGCAACCCGTGGCTGAGCGCCTGGAACCGGATATCGCCGTAGTAGGCGATCATCGCGCCCTTGCGCATGAACCACGGCTTGTTCAGGTCGATGCAGTACGCGTAGCTGTTTCCCGGGATGTTGTCGCTCTCACCGAGGTTCATGGGGTTGAGGATCTGGGACATGCTCACAACTTCTCTTCGGAGGCCTGCACGTAGACGACGCCCTGCCCGACGCAATGCAACTGCATCGCCTCGCCGGAACCGCGCCCGACGGCGTCCCGCCAGCTCAGCGCCGCTTTGAGCTCGGTCTGCACATTGCCGTAGGCGGCGACGAAGGCTTGCGGATCGACCACGATCGGATTCGGGCCGCCTACTTGCAATTCCAGGAATCCGCCGTGCGCGAGCAGCACCGCGGCGCCCTGCCCGGACAACTGGGTGGTGAACAGGCCCTGTCCGGTCAACGCCCCCGAGGCGGCGCCACGCAGCGCCCCCATCAGGCCGCCACCGCCTCCGCCACCCGAACTCATCACGGAGACCACCGAACTCTGCAATCCGGCGGTGTTGGCGAGCAGCCGCGAAGCCTCGACGCGCAACGTCGCACCCGGCTGCATGTGCACGACGTGCACCTCCAGGCCGGCGAACCCGTAATGGACCTCGCCATTGCCCTGCGCGAGCATGGTGCGCTCGTGCTCACCCGCCATCGCGCGGCCCGCGAGCCCCATCAGCCCGCCCATGCCGCCCATCCCTCCGCCCCCCGGAATCTGGTGGGGAGCAAAGGAAACATCGCCGGTGTAGAACAGCATCGCGCCGTTGCGAGCGACCACGCCGCCCGCCATTCCGACGTTGACCTTGACGACTTTGCCGTTGATCTTCTCGAACATCCGTCTCTACCGTTCCGCCGGTTGGATCAACACCACGCCGTGGCCGTCCCAGCGCAGCGAAAAAGCCTCGCCCGCGTCCTGACCGACGAAACTGCGCCAGGACACGTCGGTGACGAAGGACTGGTTGAGGTTTCCGCGCGCCGCGACGAACGCGTCCGGATCGACGATCAGCGGGTACTGCGGCGAGACCTCCAGGTGGATGAGCGGACCGCCGGCCGAGAGCAGCGCGACCTGGCCCTGGCCGGAGACAGTCGTGGTGAACAGGCCCTGTCCGGTCGACGCACCGCGCAAACCGGCGAAACGCACGTCGGTGCGCAGGTTCCCGGCGAACGCGAGCAGTTGTTGCGACTCCACTTGCAGCGTCTCGTTGTTCAAGTTGACGACGGTGACGTGCTGGCCGTTGACCGCGAAGAACACTCGTCCGTGACCGGCGCACTCCATCAGCGAGAGTTTCTCACCGGTGGCCCGGCGCTTCAGCCCGGCGAGCACGCCGTCGCCACCGCCGAAGCCGGCCGCCTTGAACTGCACATTTCCCTCGTAGGCAATCATCGAACCGGAGATCGCGCGGAGGCTGGTGCCGGCCAGATGGGCCTCGATCACCTTCTTCGACTGCTCGAACAGTTGCGCCATGGAATGTTTGCCTGCTGTCTCGATCGGGAACACGGTGGGATCGCCGTATTCCATCTACGTGCCGTCACCCTAACCGATGGTTCCGGGGGTGTCGGGGCAGCACGGCCGTTCGATTCCAGCGCCGCGCAGCGCGTTTCTCGTAGAGTGTCAGGCGAACGCACCGACAAGCGAAGGGTCGAACTTGTCCGCAACTCTCGCCAAGGGCCAGAACGGTCCGCTGGCCACCAACGACGTGGTGATATCCGTCCAGCTCACGGCGCCGGCGGATTTGTCGGCGCTACTGGTCACCGAGCGGGGCAAGGTCCGTTCCGATGCGGATTTCGTCTTCTTCAACCAGCCGAGCGGCCCCGGTGTCAATCTGCAGCCGGCGCCCGCGGGCCAGCCCGCGTCGCTGGCGGTGTCGCTGAACGCGGTGCCCGCCGACATCGACCAGATTCGCGCTGTGATCACGCTCGACGACGCGAACAGCAATTTCGGTAGGTTCCCCGCCCCGACCGCGATCGTGTCGGACGCGGCCGGAAATCAGTTGTACGCCTACCGGATCGACGGGCTGAACACCGAGTCGATCGTGATCGCGCTCGAGCTGTACCGCCGCCAGGGTGCGTGGAAGGTGCGTGCGGTCGGACAGGGCTACGCGGGCGGTTTCGCCGCGCTGGTCACCGATCACGGTGTGACGGTCGACGATGCTCCCGCCCAGCCCGCGCAGGCTCCGCAGGCCCCGCCGCCGCCGCCTCCGCAGCAGCCGCCCGCCCAGCAGCAGCCGAACTACCCGCCGCCGACCACCCCGGCGTACCCGACCCAGCAGCAGGCGCCGCAGTACGCGCCGACCGGTGGTTATCCGCCGCCCGGACCTGGCTACCCGCCGCCCGGCCCGGGCCAGCCACCGCAGGGTGCCCCTGGTTACCCGCCGCCCGGTCCGGGTTACCCGCCGCCGCCCGCCCCCGGGCCCGGCTACCCGCCGCCCGGCCAGCCGCCGCAGCCGCAGCAGCCCGCCGAGGTCAGCCTCAGCAAGGACCGCCCGGTCAGCCTGGTCAAGGGGCAGCGCGTCACGCTGCGCAAGGAAGGCACCGCGCTGACCTTCGTGAAGATGGGTCTCGGCTGGGATCCGGTGCGCAGCCGCGGCATGTTCGGCAACCGCACGGTCGATATCGACCTCGACGCGTCGGTCATCATGTTCGCCGACATGAACCCGGTGGACGTCGCGTACTACGGACAGCTGACTTCCAAAGACGGCTCCATCCGCCACCAGGGCGACAACCTCACCGGCGAGGGCGAGGGCGACGACGAGGTGATCCTGGTCGACCTGACCCGCGTCCCCGCGCACGTCAGCACGCTGCTGTTCATCGTGACCTCCTACAAGGGCCACACCTTCGAGCAGGTGCAGAACGCGTTCTGCCGCTTGGTCGACGGGACGAACAACGGCGAGCTGGCCAGATACACCCTCGCGGGCGGCATGCCGTTCACCGCGATGGCGATGGCCAAGCTGTACCGGGTGGGCAACGACTGGAAACTGCAGGCGCTGGGCGAGGGCTTCCAGGCCAAGCATCCGGGTGAGGCGGTGCCGCAGCTCGGCCGCTTCCTCGTCAACGGTTGATCGGCGGCGGGACAGCGGGGCGGACAAGGTGATTCAACTGCAGGCCGGTCAGAACATCCCGTTGACCGGTGATGTCGTTCGTTTCAGTGCGAAAGCCGAGGCTGCCCTCGACGTTTCCGCGCTGGTGGTGGCGGAGAACCTGAAGGTGTTCTCCAGCGACGATTTCGTCTTCTACAACCAGCCCGCCACGACGGGGGTCGCCTTGGCGGCCGACGGGGTCACGATCACGCTCACCGAGGTACGCGCGGACGCGAAGTCCGTGTTGCTGGTGGTCAGCGCCGACCCGGCCGCCCCCGCGCGGGCGGGCGGGCTCGGGCCGGTCACCGCCACTCTGTCCGAGAACGACAGCGTGACCGCCGAATTCGCGATCACCCCGTCGTCCGGTGAGACGGCGTTGATCTGCCTGGAGGTGTACCGGCGCGGTCCGGCCTGGAAACTGCGGGCGGTGGGCCAGGGTTACGCGGGCGGCCTCGCCGTGCTGCTCACCGCGCACGGCGTCGAGGTCGACGGTGCGGCCCCGGAGCAGGCCGACCAGCCCGGTACGCACACCATGTCCGGTCCACTGGCGGGTGACGCGCAGATCGCCGCCGCCGGTGCGCCGCTGGAAGTCGGTCACGGCCTGGAACGGCTGTGGATGGTGTTCGAGGACGCCGCGCGGTCGGCCGCCGCGCTGGTATCGGCGCGAGAGTACGCGGCCAAGCGGTTGGATCACGAACTGTCGCTCGCCGTCTCCGATCCCGCGACCAGGAACACTCCGGCGGCCGAGCAGGCGCGCAGCGCCGCGCAGCAACGGCACGACGAACTGGTCGACACCGCCGAGCGCAACCACCAGCGGGATGCCGAACAGCTGATGGGCGAACTCGCCGCGGCCGACCGGGTGCTGCCGCCCGCCCTCGCGTCCTGGGACTCACCCGCTTGGGACAAGCCGTCCGTGCCGAGCGACGGTATCCGGCTCGGTGAGCTGTACGCGCTCGACCGGGGGTCGCTGCGTATTCCGTACTGTGTTCCGGTGCCGCTGAATCGGCCGCTGTGGATCGATGCCGAGTCGACCCGTGCGGTCGCGCCGGTCGTGGGCGCACTGCTGGCGCGGTTGCTCGCCACGGCGCCGCACCGGCGAACGCTGGTCGACATCATCGACCTCACCGATGCGTTCGGCGGCTTCACCGGCCTGCTCGCTCCCGTGCTGAACGGACCGCCGATCACCGACCACGCCGACATCTCGGCGCGGCTGCAAGCGCTGGTGGACGCGGCCGAACTGGCCGAATTGGCTTATACGAGCGGCGCTTTCACGCCGCCCAGTGAGCACCGGGTCCTGCTGGCCGCGGACTTCCCGCACGGCTACCAGAGTTCGGACGCGCAGCGCATCGGCGCGTTGATCACGCGCGGCGAGTTGATCGGACTGTCCATCGTGATCGTGGGCGCGAACGAATCCGATTCGGCCGACACCACCGTGGCGATGCTGTCGCAGTCGTGCCGCCACCTGCCGACGATCGGCGGCACGCCGCTGTTCGATCCGTGGACCGGCAGCGCGTGGCAACTCGATCTGGATCTGTTGCCGCACGAGCCGGAACGGCAGGCGCGCTTCCTGCGTACGAGGTGAGCGCCTGAACCGGCGACCGGGTCAGCTGCCCGCGACCGCCGTTCGCGGCCGCAGCGGCTCAGGCAGCCAGGGCAGCGGCGGATCCGGCATGCGGTCGACGACACCGCCGACCGGGTCGTCGACGAAGTCGCGCCGCACGAGGTCCTCCTCCGGGCGGTAGATCTGACGCACGATCAGGGCGCACAGCCCCACCACCGCCAAATCGCGCAGGGCGACGGTGCCGGTGAACCACTGCTCGGGCAAACCTTTGCGGTCCAAGCCGAGGTAGTAGAACATTCGCGGCACCCAGACCAGCGCGTCGACGGTCATCCAAGTCAGCAGGATGCGGCGGTGCGGCAGCGCCAGGACGGCAAGCGGCACCAGCCACAACGAGTACTGCGGACTCCACACCTTGTTCGTCAGCAGGAACGCCGCGACCACGAGGAAGCACAGTTGCGCCAGCCGCGGCCGTCGAGGCGCGGTGAAACCGATGTAGGCGATCACCGCGCAGGCCGCGACGAACGCGAGCAGTGAGACGGCGTTCAGGATCGCGGGCTGCTCCCCGTAGGTCAGCGCGCCGTCGAAGCCGCGCCAGCCGGTGAACGAGGAGATCACGTTGTAGATCGAGTCCGGGTCGGCGTGCCGGGTGGTGTTGAGCCGGAAGAATTCCTGCCAGCCGTTCGGGAACAGCGCGGCGATCGGAAGGTTCACCACCAGCCACGTCGCCAGCGCGGCGGACATCGCGACGGACGCGGCGCCGATCGGGCGAGCGCTGAGGAATTGGATGCGGTAGGGCGTCTCCCGCACCCACGCCAGGAAGGTCGGCCAGCCGTCGATGTCGCGAATCCGCAGGCCGAGGTGCGTGCGCAGCGTGCGTTGCATCGTCTCGGTACGCAGGCACAGCACGAGGATCGGCCCGAGCAGCAACAGCGGATACAGTTTGGCGGCGCCGCCCAGACCGAGCAGCACTCCCGCCACCACGGGTTTGCGCCGGGCCCAGGCGAGCAGGCCGGTCGCGGCGAAGGCCGTCGCGAGCGCGTCGAAATTGGTGAAGGCGTGCACGATCACCAACGGCGAACAGGCGATCAGCGCCGCGTCCCAGATCCGGCGGCCGGACAGCAACGCCGACGCCCAGACGGTGATCAGCCAGGCCATGGCGAGACCGACCGCGACGACGTTGAAATAGATCACCACTTGGAGCGCGCCGGGCAGCGGCGAAGCGTCCCAGCTCTTCGCAATCCGCATCGAAAGGTACTGGTACAGGCCCGAGAGCACGGGATATTCCATGTACCGCGTCTCCCGCCCACCGTCGGGAGTCTGTTCGGTCCACTGCTTCTTGTACGGGAAGGCGCCTTCGTTCAGGCGCTCGGCCCCGTAGAGCGGCACGGTGTCCGAGTAGCACATCGCCACGTACTGGCGGCCGTTGTTCCAGTCGAGCGTGGGACCGTCCGCGCCGGTGGTCTGCTGGATGCATCCCGCCTTGCCGAACCAGCCGAGCGCCAGGAAAACCAGGGCGAACGCCATCAGCACCCGCATGGGCGTCCAGAACCGCACCCGCCCGATCAGCGCATGATCACCGACCGGCCCACCGATCACCGTCGACAATTGCGCGGCGAGCGAATCATTGCGACTCGGCCGATCCCGCGCGTCCGCCGATCGGAGATCAGAGGCGAGCGGAGCAGGGGCGGCGTAGTACGCCCCACCGGGCGCCTTCTGGTCCGACAGCGGTGCCCTCCCATTCCTCCGTGGCTCCACCAGCTGCTGATCGGTCACGGAACCCGAGGCTACCCTGCGATCGGCTCGAGGTCGGGGCCGACTCGATACGCGTTCGTTCGGGATCGCAGGCGCCGACAGGGCAGTCGTGAACGCATATTTCCTTTGGCAATCGCTCGTCGGTTGTTAGGGTGAGGATCCGTCGGCGTGCTTGGAGGACGCGCTGATCTGGGAGACAGGGGTGGAAATGTTCAAGAAATTGTTAGTCTCGGCGATTGTTGCCGGCGCTGCATTGGTCGGATTCGCGGGTAACGCGAGCGCGGGGCATCCGTCCTATGCGGCGTGCCTCGGTGGGAAGGGGATCGCCGACAAGTGTGTGCAGATCTCGGATGGTACCTGGGTGGTGCTGCGGGGCTACTGGAAGTTCACCGACTGCTTGAGCGACAAAGGGGTCTTCGAGGACTGCTATCAGGATCCGAACGGCTTTTGGTATAAGACACCCAATCGGTAATTCCGGCGTTCCGCCAAGGCGTACCAGCTGAGCCGGGAACGTTCGTCCGAGTGATAGTCCTGCTGTAGGGAAATTGTGCCGAATCGACTCGAACGGACCATCTTGCTTACGAGCAAAGTCGGGCCCGGCCACGATGTGGCCGGGCCCGACTTTTTGTCGACTATCTGCTACGTGTCGACGGCGTTCCGTTCGAGTTGTCTTCTTGACCAGAGTTGTCACTGCGTTGGTTGCCGGGGCGTGGCGAACCGGTAGCCGATGGCGATGAGCCATCTGTCGGCGCGACCGGCTGGCCGGGCAACGGACCCGAGTCCTGCTGACGTTGCTGCTGCGGCCGTTGCTGCTGCGGGGCAGGTTGAACGCCGGGGACAGGGATCGTGATGCCGGGCAGGATCTCCACCTGGGTCGGTGCGACCACCACCGGGGGCAACAGCGGGGAATCGACTGTGGACGGAGGGGTGTACGGCGCCGACCATTCCGGGACACCGGCCTGTCCCTTGATCGGAGCCGGCTTCGGGAAGTTCTCGTTCGGGGTCCCCTTCAGAGCCCCGTCCATCGTGGCCTTCCAGATGTCGGATGGCAGGCCCGACCCGTAGATCATGCCGCCACTTGCGTTGCGCAGTCGGTCACCCTGCTCTGTTCCCACCCACACAGCAGTCGACAGCGAAGGGGTGTAACCGACCATCCAGGCGTCCCGGTTTTCGCCGGTATCCCCGAGCTGGGCGGTTCCGGTCTTCGTCGCCGACTCGCGACCGCCGGCCAAGCCGTGGTTGCGCGAATAGGCGGCGATGGGCTTCATCGCAGCGGTGACGTTGTCGGCCACCGCCGCGGAGACGCGCTGTTCCCCAGCCACCTCGCCACGGTCGAGCAGGACCTGACCGTCGGCGGTCACGACCTTCGATACGAAATGCGGCGCGTGGTAGACGCCGGAGGCGGCCAGCGTCGCGTACATGGACGCCATGTCGAGCGGCCGTGCCTGGTACTGGCCGAGCACGATGCCGTTGTTGGGTCCGGAGCCGTCCGACTCGGTGAGCGTCTTGCCGACTCCCGCGATGGTGTCCGGCATGCCGAGCTTGTACGCCATGTCGGCGATCTTGCGCGGGCCGTTCTGCATGTCCAGCTCCATCCGGTAGAAGCTGGTGTTCAGCGATCGCTTCAATGCCTCGGCGATGGTGCACGTTCCGCACTGCTCGCCTTCGACGTTGGTGATCTTGATGCCGTTCACCGTGACCGGTGAGCTGTCGTACATCTGCGACAGCGGGATGCCCAGCTCCAGATTGGCCGCGAGGCCGATGACCTTGAACGACGAACCGGTCTGCAAACCGGCATTGGCGAAGTCGTAGCCCTGGCCGTCGCTGCCGCCGTAGTAGGCGCGTACCGCACCGGTGTGTGGATCGACGGAGACCACTGCGGTGCGCAAGTTCTCCGGCTCACCGTCCATGTTCTTGTTCACCGCGTCGAGGGCGGCCTGCTGGGCCTTCGGATCGATCGTGGTCGTGATCTGCAAGCCCGCGGTGTTCAGCTGCTGCTCGCTGATGCCCGCCGCGCCGAGTTCCTTGAGCACCTGGGTCTTGATCAGGCCCTCGGGGCCGGAGTCCTGCGCCTTGTCCCGAGTCGAGGAGAGCGGGACGACCCGCGGGTACTGCAGGCCCTGTCGCTCGGTCGCGTTCAGGTTGCCGCCGGAGACCATGCCGTCGAGCACGTAGTTCCAGCGGGTCTTCGCGCCCTCGGGGTTCTTCTCCGGGTCCAGGCTGGACGGCAGCTGGATGGTGGCGGCGAGCACCGCGCCCTCGGCGACGGTGAGTTCCGAAACCGGCTTGCCGAAGTACGCCTTGGCCGCCGCGTCGATGCCGTACGCGCCGCGACCGAAATAGATGGTGTTCAGGTACGCGGCGAGGATCTCGTCCTTGCTCCACTGCCGCGCCATCTTGGCCGAGATGACCAGCTCGTGCATCTTGCGGGTCAGCGAGTGCTCGTCACCGACCAGCGCGTTCTTCACGTACTGCTGGGTGATGGTCGAGCCACCGCCCGCGCTCTCCCGGCCGAGAACGTTGTCCCTGGCCGCGCGCGCGAAGCCGGAGATCGAGAAGCCGGGGTTGGTGTAGAAGTCGCGGTCCTCGGCAGCCATCACCGCGTTGCGCACGTGCGGCGGAATCTGGTCGATGGTGACGTCGGTCCGGTTGCCTTCCGGCGGAACCACTTTGCTGATCACCGAGGTGCCGTCGGAGGCGAAGATGGTCGCCACCTGGTTCGACTTCAGGTCGCCCGGCTGCGGCACCGACACCGTGGTGTACGCGGCCAGGAAGATGCCGCTGGGCAGCAGAATGGCCAACGCGATCAGCACGTAGAGGGTGCGGCGCACGATCCGCCAGGGAAATTTCTTCTGCTGCGCGGGCTGCCGCCTTCCCGGCCCGTCGGAGCCGCCGCTGCCGCCACGGCGCGGCGGCGGGCCCGACGGCGGACCGCCCGCGGCCTGCCTGCGTTCGCCGGTCGCGGGGCCGCTACCGGGGACGCGACGTCCGTCACGGTCCACCGCCGGACGCGCGCCGGTGGCCGGACGCGGTCCGGTGGCGGGGCCGCGCCTGTCGCGCTCGTTCACCGCCTCGGTCAGGGAACCCGGCCGCTGGGCAGGCTGAGGGCCGGGAGCGCCACCATTGGGCGCGCCTCGGTTGGGCTGTGGCGGCCGGCCCGGCTGGGGCGGACGGCCGCCCTGCGGAGGAAGACCGTTCGGCGGAGGGCCGGGACGGCGCGGCGGCTGGGGGCCGCGCGGCTCACCAGGGAGGGGACGCGCACCGGGCGGTGGGCCGGGGCGGGCTCCGGGGGGTGGTCCGGGACGGGGATTCTGATACGGGTTGGGACTTGGACGTGAACTCTGCGGAGGACGACCGCCATGTGGCTCATCGCCGTAGGGCTCGTAGGGCGAATTCACTGACAAGATCTCCATAACTCGTAGCGGTCCAGGTGGCAATCAGCGGTAGTCGTCACCGCGGCGGACGCATGCCGGCTCCGCGAGTCACCCGCCGGGGACGACCCAGGCACTTCATTCGGCGGCGGTGCGCCGGTTCGCGCGTGTCCCGGAGCGGCGTCGCGGCGGTGCCGGCGCGGAACCGAGGACATAGGACTGCACCAGATGATTCCAGCTGCAGGTCCGGCATACCTCGACGACATGAACCGAGAATTCTTCGCGCGTCTCGGCGAGTCGCGCAAGCTCCTCGGGTGTGCGAGCCGATCCGGCGACCGGCCCGAGGCCGTCGCCGAAGACCCAGGATACGAGGGTCAGCTGTTCCTTCCGGCAGATGGGGCATGTGACCTCGCTCCCGCGGCCATGGAACTTCGCCGCACGCAAGAGATAAGGATTCGCATCACACACCTCGGCGACATCGACCCGGCCCGCATAGACGTCAGCCAGCAGCGACCGGCGCCGCAGGGCGTAGTCGACAACTTGCCGCTGAATTCGCACGAGAACCAGAGTAGCGGGGATGGAATCGGGCCGCCCCGGGCTGCTGCGGATTGACCGTCCCCGACCGGGCCGATCCAGCGCGTCGCGCCGTTACCCGGACTACGATCCGTCTGTGTCCACCGCAGCATCCGGGCGCATGCGAGCGCGTGATCTGGACCGCGCCGACGCGTCCGGTCTTCTGGATGCCGCCTACGCCGAGGGGCAGCTCGGCGCCGACGAGTACCACGACCGGATCGCGCAGGCCGCGGCGGCGAAGACGCTCGGCGAATTGGCCGCGCTCACCGCCGACCTGCAAACCCCGGCCGCTGCGCGCGGGTTCGCCGCGCGGCGCCCGTCGGTCGCGCGAAAAGTATTGCGCCGCTCCGGTTCCGGCGGCAGTTATCCCGGTCACACCAGGGCGCGCGATGCCGATCGCGCCACTACGCGCGAACTGCTCGACCGCGCCCGTGCCGACGGCCAGCTGTCCGAAGACGAGCACGACATCCTCACCGAACTCGCCGCGGAAGCGCGCACCCTGGGAGATCTGCACGATCTGGTCGCGGATCTCCAGCGGCCACGCGACGTCGCCCCCACGCCGCGACCGCCGCGGTCGCATCGACCCCAGTGGTATCGGGCCGCGGTCGCTGTGGCAGCGGCGCTGGCCGCCTGCGCCGGTTTTCTCGCGGTCACCGGGGAGGCGGAACCGCGATCCACGGCGCAAGCCCCGCCGGTCGTGGACGTAGGGGCGGTGCAGCCCGTAGTGGTCCCGACGCCGAGTCTGGTCACCACCGAGGGGATCGCCATTTTCCTGCGCAACTACCAGCGGAAATTCGGCGACCTCCAGGTGGACGAGCTGTATATGCACGGTGATCACGCCTCGCTCACCCGGGCTGTGCCCGGCCAGCCGAACCGGAAGGTCCAGTACGACTACCGCGGTGGTTTCGCCCAGTCCATGCAGATCGAGACACGCAAGGCGGACACGCCGTCGGTGGATCTGGCCGGGCTGAATGTGGAGGCGATCGGCCGGGCTCTCGCCGACGCGGCCACCATGACCCGAGTGCCCGGCGGCGTCGTCACGCATTTCAAGGTGGGCGTGAACGGTCTGTCCCCCGGGTACGGCGTTGCTGCCGGGCAACCCGTCATCGAGGTCTACGTGAGCAACGCGGTGAAAGAGAGCGGCCACTTCATGCTGACCCCGACGGGCGAGGTGCGCCGCGTATGGCCGTTCGGAGGATGAGCGATGGCGACCACCCGATACAGCGACGTCCGGGCCCGCGACACCGACCGCGCCGACGTGTGCGGGCTGTTGGACGCCGCGCTCGCTGACGGCCAGCTCACCGCCGAGGAGCACGCCGCGCGTACCGCCCAAGCCATGCGCGCGAAGTCCTTCGGCGAGCTCGAGGCGTTGATCGATGATCTGCAGATCCCCGACGGGCTGGCGAATGCCCCGGTGGTCCGGGTCGACCGGCGGCGTCCGCGCCGCTGGCTGGCGCCGGTGTCGGTGGTCGTCGCGGCCTTGGTGGCAGGCGCGATGGTCGGGGGGATCAGCCGTTGCGGCGTCGATCTGCCCGGCTTCGGGGAGGACGTTCCCGACTTGACCACCGGCGCGGGGCTGGCCTATTTCCTCGCGGAGTACCGGGCCGAATTCGGCGATATGAACGCCGACGAGGTCACGTTCTATCCGAAGTATGCGGTTGTGGACCGGCAGAAGCCCGGTAGTGCCAACGAGACCGGCGACTACTACTACAACGGCGACTTCCGCACCTCCGGCACCTCCCAGCGGGAACGCGGGGCCCGCAGCTTCGACCTGGCCACCATCGACGTGCCCGCCATCGCAGGCCTGCTGGCCGGTGCGCCGCGGACGGTGAAGTGCCCGGACGGCGTGATCACCCTGGTCATCGTGCAGTTCGATACGCACGGTCCATACGATCGCGGCGCCGTCGTGGAGATCCACGTCACGGGCAAGGACGGCTCGTCCGGCTACCTGACGACCACTTTCGCGGGCGAGCCGCTCGCGGTCTTCCCACCCTCTCGCTGAACCGCGAGTTCGCCCGGACCGGGTCTACGGCTGTGCATAGATGTATCGCTCCGATATAGTGGAAAGTCGCATCCATCGGTTAGGTTCTGTACACAGTCAGGGGGTGAAGCCCGGTGCTCGAACTGGCAATCCTCGGGCTGCTCCTGGAAGCGCCCATGCACGGGTACGAGCTGCGCAAGCGGTTGACGGGCCTGCTCGGGGCCTTCCGTGCCTTCTCCTACGGATCGCTCTACCCGACACTGCGCCGCATGCAGGCGGACGGGTTGATCGCCGAGGAGATCCCCGCGGGCGCGACGACACGCCGCGCGCGACGGGTCTATCAATTGACCCCGGCCGGGCGGGAGCGGTTCAGCGAGTTGCTCGCCGACACCGGACCGCAGAACTACACCGACGACGGCTTCGGCGTTCATCTGGCTTTCTTCAGCCGCACTCCCGCGGAAGCGCGGATGCGGATCCTGGAGGGCAGGCGGCGTCAGGTCGAGGAGCGCCGAGAGGGGCTCCGGGAGGCGATCAAGAAGGCCAGCGGGTCGCTGGATCGCTACACCCGGCAGCTCCATCAACTCGGACTCGAATCAAGCGAGCGCGAAGTGCGCTGGCTCAACGAGTTGATTGCGGCGGAGCAATCGACGAAGGCGGCACCACAGAAAGAGGGAAATATCGGCCATGAGTGACGTCAAGAAGGCTGACAATGCCACAGAGGTTCGCGTCGCCATCGTGGGTGTGGGCAACTGCGCCTCCTCGCTGGTCCAGGGCGTGCAGTACTACAAGGACGCGGACGAATCCGCGACCGTCCCCGGCCTGATGCACGTGCGGTTCGGGCCGTACCACGTCCGCGATGTCAAGTTCGTCGCCGCGTTCGACGTGGACGCCAAGAAGGTCGGCTTCGACTTGGCCGAGGCGATCTTCGCCAGCGAGAACAACACGATCAAGATCTCCGACGTGCCGCCCAGCGACGTCGTCGTGCAGCGCGGGCCGACCCTCGACGGGATCGGCAAGTACTACGCGCAGACCATCGAGCTGTCCGAGGCCGAGCCGGTCGACGTGGTGCGGGTGCTGAAGGACAACAAGGTCGACGTGCTGGTGTCCTACCTGCCGGTGGGCTCCGAGGAGGCCGACAAGTTCTACGCGCAGTGCGCGATCGACGCGGGTGTCGCGTTCGTCAACGCGTTGCCGGTGTTCATCGCCTCCGACCCGGTCTGGGCGGCCAAGTTCACCGAGGCCGGTGTCCCCATCGTCGGTGACGACATCAAGAGCCAGGTCGGCGCGACCATCACCCACCGTGTGATGGCCAAGCTGTTCGAGGATCGCGGTGTGCAGCTCGACCGCACCATGCAGCTGAACGTCGGCGGCAACATGGACTTCAAGAACATGCTCGAGCGCGAGCGCCTGGAGTCGAAGAAGATCTCCAAGACCCAAGCCGTCACCAGCAACCTCAAGAAGGAACTCGGCGCCAACGACGTGCACATCGGCCCGTCCGACCACGTGGGCTGGCTCGACGACCGCAAGTGGGCCTACGTCCGCCTGGAAGGCCGCGCCTTCGGTGACGTGCCGCTGAACCTGGAGTACAAGCTCGAGGTGTGGGACTCGCCGAACTCCGCGGGCATCATCATCGACGCCGTGCGCGCGGCGAAGATCGCCAAGGACCGCGGCATCGGCGGACCGGTCATCCCCGCCTCGGCCTACCTGATGAAGTCCCCGCCGCAGCAGCTCGCCGACGACATCGCGCGCGCCCAGCTGGAAGCCTTCATCATCGGCGCGGAATAGGCACCGCACCGGCATGAGGTCGGCCGACGGCGAAATGCCCTCGGCCGACCTGCTTCCGACTACAGGCCCCGGTAGACGTCTTTCCGCCAGCGGACCTTCACTACGAGGATCACCAGCACGCCGTTGTCCACCCGGTATGCGACCCGGTACCTGCCGACGCGCAGACGAAACAGGTCTTGGTGGCCCGACAACTTCTTCACGTCCAGGCCCGGAGCGTAAGGATCCTCACCGAGCGCCGTGAGCGCGGTGAGAATTCGCATCGCATCCGGCCGCTCGACGGCCCGCAGTTCTCGGCGCGCGGACTCCAGGAATCGGAAGCGGTACTTCACTTCGCGTCGTCTTCGAAGAGGTCGGCCAGCACCTCCGCGATGGTGAAGGTCGGCTCGTCGGTCGCCAGCCTTGCCTCGGCTTCGCGGGCAAGGATTTCGTCCTCGGCCGCGTCGAAGGCCTCCACCATGGACAGCGGCACCAGAGCGGCGGCGGGCGCGCCGTCTCGCAAGATGATCACCTGCTCACCGCCTTCCGCTTCGCGGATGTGAGCGGCCAGGTTGGCGCGCAGCTCCCGGATGCTGATCTCCGACATACCGAAAGTGTACACGCCGTCGTGTACACACTCGGCTGTCAGGTCAGTCCAGCGAGACGTAGACCTCCACCGACGCCGGGCCGGTGTAGCGCTCCACCTCGGCGGTGTGGGAGCGGGTGATGGTTCCCGCGTTCTCCGCCTTCGCCACCTGTGCCCAGGCGGTGCGCAGCAGGTCGTAGGGCTTGTCGGAGACGACGAACTTGGCGTAGCGGCCCTGCGGGATGATGGTGAGCACGTCGCCGGAGTCCAGCTCGTCCATCGCGCCGATCTCGTAGCCGAGTACGGCGACGGCATGGTCGTTCTGACCGATGTAGGCCGCCACCCGCGGCACGTTCTTCTCCCGCGCCAGATAGCGATCCCAGGTGAAGTTCACCAGGTCGAGGTCACGCGCGGTCACCTCCCGGCCGGCCAGCGGCACGGTCAGGCCCGCGACCATGCTCTGCGGCAATGTGACGATCTCGAAGTCCACTGTCTGTTCCTACCCGTTGCCCTGATCGTCTGCCACTGCCACGAAAACTTCCACCGTCCGTGCGTCCGGATAGTGTTCCCAGTCGCCGGTATAAGCGCGAATGAGCCGCCCCGCGGCCTCCGCGTCCCACACAGCTCGCCAGATGCTCACGATGGTGTCGCCGAGATTGTCTCCACTGGCGATGAACCGGGCGAAGCGCCCGGCGGGCACTCGGGCGAGCACGTCTCCGGGCTGCAGGTCGGCCAAGCTGTGACAGCGGTAGCCGACGATATGGGTCAGGTACGAATTGATCTCCGGCGCGTGGTCGACGTACGCCGTGGTCGGCGGTCCGGGCAGCTTGCGGGCCAGGTTGCGCTTCCACGCCTCTTCGACTTTCGCGCGGCGCGGCCCCTCGACCGCGAGCGCGGGGCTGCGAAGCACTGTTCCCGCCACCAGCGTCTCGGGTTGGTCAACGACATTGAAATCCACCGGCGTAGCCCCTATGTCTCGTCTGTCCTCAATTGGCGTCGGTCCCGGTGCCCTCCGTGGTGACGCAGGCTACCGCCTCCGGGCCCGTCGCTCGCGCCGCGCTGTCGTCGCTCGGGCGCATATCCTTCCGCATCGTTTTCGCGGTTCCGGCGTCGGCCCGTTCCGACGCACTCGCTGTTCGCTCTCACTCTGGCAAACGATGCTGCCATGTCATGCGTTCCGCCGGGCCACGGAAGGTCACAGCATCATCGCTATCCAGGAACCGGGATGCTCAGTCCCGGGAAAATCTCGACCTCGCTGGGCGGTTGCGGGCTGGGCGGGATGATGACGACGGGCTCGCGCTGCGATGACGGCTGCGGTGGGTTCAGGATGTCGTAGGGACCGCCGGAGGGCGGCTTGCTCGGATTCGGCCGGGCCGGGGCCTGCGCGCCCGGAGCCTGCGCACCAGGGAACTGTTCGATCGGAGCGCCGTCGAGTGCGTCGTCCATGACCTGTTTCCAGATGTCGGCGGGCAGGCCGGAGCCGTAGATGTCGGCTCCGCGTGCGGTGCGGATCGGTTGTGGCTGATCGGTTCCGACCCACACCGCCGTGGACAGCGACGGGGTGAAGCCGATCATCCACGCGTCTTTGTTCGACTCGCTCGCGCCGAACTGCGTGGTACCCGTCTTGGCGGCCGATGGACGGTTGTTCTTCAGCGCGTGCCCGTTGGAGTAGGCCGCGATCGGGAGCATCGCCTCGACGGTGTTCTCCGCGATCGTCTTGGAGATGCGCTGTTGACCCGCGGGCAGCTGGTCGCCGACCTTTTGCTCGCCGCGATCCAGCAGCACCCGCCCGTCACCGGTCACCACGCGCTGCACGAAGTACGGCCGGTGGTAGACGCCCGACGCGCCGATCGTCGCATACGCCGAGGCCATATCGATCGGCCGGACCGAATACTGCCCGAGGACGATTCCGTTCAGCGGTTTCCCGCCGTCCTCGGTAAGGGTCTTGCCCGCAACGCCGGGCAGCTCCTCCGGAATGCCCGCCGCGTGCGCCGCGTCCGCGATGGACTGAGGACCGTCGGACATCGTCATGGTCAGCCGGTAGAAGCTGGTGTTCAGCGAGCGTTTGAGCGCCTCGGCCATGGTGCACTTGCCGCACGATTCGCCGTCCACGTTGGTGATCCGGGTACCGCGGTCGGTCACGGGGGAGCTGTCCAGCACGCGGGAGAGCGGAATGCTCTGCTGTTGCGCGGCGATCGCCGCGAAGACCTTGAACGCCGAGCCGGTCTGCAACGGCGCCTGGGCGAAATCGAAGCCGATGCCGTCGTAGCCGCCGAAGTACGCGCGCACCGCGCCGGAACGCGGATCGATCGACACCACCGCGGCGCGCAGCTCCGGTGGCTGCGCACCGAGCCGGTCGCGCACCGCGCCCAGTACCGCGTGCTGCGCTCTGGCGTCGATGGTGGTGGTGATCTGCAGCGCGCCCTTGTTCAAGTCGCGCTCGCTGATGCCGGAGTCGCGCAGCTCGCGCACGACCTGGTTGCGGATCAGGCCCTCGGGGCCGCGAGCCACGTTCTCGTCCGGGATCTGGCTGAGCGGGATGATCGGCGGGAAGGTGGTCGCGTCCCGATCGCCCGGCGCGAGCGCGCCCATCTCGACCATTCCGTCGATCACGTACCGCCAGCGCGCCTTCAGGTCCGCGAGATGGGTTTCCGGGTCCAGGATCGAAGGCGTCCGGATCAGCGCCGCGAGCACCGCGCCCTCCGCCAGGGTCAGCTGATTCACTTGCTTGTCGAAGTAGACCTTGGCCGCCGCGCCGATGCCGTACGACCCCCGGCCGTAGTAGATGGTGTTGAGGTAGGCGGCGAGGATGTCGTCTTTGCTCCACTGCCGTGCCATCTTCGCCGCGATGATCAGCTCGCGCATCTTGCGGGTGACCGTGCGCTCGGAGCCGAGAAAGGCGTTCTTCACATACTGCTGGGTGATCGTGGAGCCGCCGCCCGCGTTGTCCTTGCCGAGCAGATTGTCTCGCGCGGCGCGCAGGAAGCCGGAAGTCGAATAACCGGGGTTGGTGTAGAAATTGCGGTCCTCCGCCGACAGCACCGCGTCGCGCACCGGCCGCGGCACATCGGACAACGGGACCGGCGTCCGATTCCCATCCGGCGGGACAATTTTCGCGAGCACGGTGCTGCCGTCGGCGGCGAAGACGGTCGCGATCTGATTCGTCTGCACCGCATTCGGATCCGGGATCTCGGCGCTCCAGTACGCCAGGACCGACAGCAGCGCGGGCACCACGCCGAAGATGATGAACAAGGCCAGCAGCAGGCGGCGGATGCGCTCGCCCCGGCTGCGCGGTGGACGATCCGGCTCCGTGGGGCGTGGCGCGGTCGGTCGCGATTTCCGGCGAGCCGCCGCGCGCTCGCGCCGCTCCCGCGCGTTCCGTTTCGCCGCATCCGGCCGCTGCGTCCAGCCCGCGATCGAGGCATACGGTGCGGTCGGAGGACCCCCTTTGGCGCCACGCCTGCGTTCACGCGGTTTGCGGAACGAGCTCACGATCATCTCCTCCCGGAGCGTCGGACGAACTCACCTGCACGAACGGACGGAAAAGAGCATCGAAAGGCCGAGTTTACCGCGTACGTTCACAACCGGGTTTCCACTTCTCGGGCCGTTGACACAGCGGTGCACGCAGACCATAAGCGTGCTGCGCGAAGCGGCGAACTATCTGTCCCTAGCGATCCCGCCAACGCCACCACACCAGCTCGACCACGGGTTTCGAGCGAAGCGAGACCGAGCATGCCGCGAACACGCCGCGACGAAGTCGCGGCCAGACGACTCAGCTCTTCACGCCGCCCGCGGTGAGGCCGGAGATGATCCGGCGCTGGAAGATCAGGACCATGACGACCAGCGGGATGGTGACGATCGTGCCTGCCGCCATGATCGCCGCGTACGGCTGCACCAGCGGGTTGTTGCCGGAGAAGCGAGCGATGGCGACGGTGACCGGCTCGGTCTTGTCGCTGGAAAGCAAACGGGCGAGCAGGTATTCGTTGACCGCCGCGATGAACGCGAGGATCGCGGTGGTGAATACGGCGGGAGCGGCCAGGGGCAGCATCACCAAACGGAAGGCCTGCAGTTTGGTGGCGCCGTCGATCCGCGCGGCTTCTTCGAGTTCCCATGGCAGTTCGGTGAAGAAGGACGCGAGGATGTAGACCGTCATCGGCAGTACGAACGAGATGTTCGGAATGATCATCGCCTGGTATTCGCCGATCCAGCCGAGGTTGGTGAAGAGCTGGAACAGCGGGGTCACCAGGACGACCACCGGGAACATCGAGGCGCTGAGAATCAGTCCGGACACCACGTACTTGCCGTGGAAGGTGAGCCGGGCCAGCGCGTACGCGGCCAGCACGCCGATCACCAGCGCGATCACCGTCGTGATGGAGCCGATGATGAGGCTGTTGACCAGAGCCTTGCCGAAGTCGTTGCCGCGGCTGGTGTCGAACGCGTTGCGGAAGTTCTCCAGCGTCACGTGGGTCGGCCACGGGGTGTTGTCGAAGGTGTAGTCGGGATCGCGGAACGCGGTGACCGCCATCCAGTAGAACGGCGCGAGCCCCCACACCAGCACGATCAGCGCGCCCAGGTACAGCCGTACCGAGCCGATGCGTTTGGTCCACGGCACCGGCGCCGCGGCGGATTCGCTCGTCACGGCCTGCTCCGCCGTCTGCACGGACATCAGTGCGCCTCCCGCTGTTCTTCCTGGGTACGAACCGCGTTGGCGCCCAGGATCTTCACCAGCACGAACGCCACGGCGAAGATCAAAAGGAAGGTGATCGTGGACAACGCGGCCGCGCTGTTGGGGCCTTGCCGGACCTGATCGACCACCAGGATCGACACCGTGCGGGTGGACGGATTGCCCAGCGTCATGATCGCGGGCAGGTCGTACATCCGCAGCGCGTCCATGGTCCGGAACAGCACCGCGACCAGCAGGGCCGGTTTCAGCAGCGGCAGCGTGATCTGGGTGAACCGCTGCCAGGCCGACGCGCCGTCGACGCGGGCCGCCTCGTACACGTCGGCCGGAATGACTTGCAGGCCTGCCAGCAACAGCAGCGCCATGAACGGCGTGGTCTTCCAGACGTCGGCCGCGATCACCGCGATCCGGGCCGGCCACGGGTCCGAAGTCCACAGGATGTGCGTGCCGAGCACGCGGTTCACGACGCCGTCGTACTGGAACATGAATTCCCACAACCGCGCGGTGACGGCGGTCGGGATGGCCCACGGGATCAGCACGGCCGCGCGCAGCAACGCCCGGCCGCGGAAGGTCTTGCCCATCACCATGGCCATGCCGAGGCCGAGCGTGGCCTCCAGCGCGACGGTGACGACCGTGAAGAACAGCGTGACCCCGATGGCCAGCCAGAATTGCGAGCCGAGATTGCCGGTCGGGCACGGCACCGTCTCGCCGGTCGCGATCTGGCACTGTTGCAGCAGCCAGTGCGTGTAGTTGGCGAACCCGGCGTTGCCGCCTTCGACGAACATGCCGGTCGCCGGGTCGAGCCCGGAGTCCTTCTGGAAGGACATCCACAGCGCCCGGAACACGGGATAACCGATGACGACCGCGAGCGCGATCAGGACGGGGGTGACGAACAGCCAGGCTTTCCCGGAGCGACGCAGCTCCGAGGCCAGTCCGGCAGCGAAGCCGCGCCTGGCCGGAACGAATTCGTCTTTCGGCACGCTAGTCGCCGTTCCCGAAGGATCCGACACCGTTTCTCTCCTGCGGGTTCGTCGGGTCCGTTGCGTTCAACCGCTCACGATCCAGCGGTCTCGATGCCCTTTTGCATACCGGTGATCGCGTCGTCGACGGACTTGGTTCCGTTCAACGCAGCATAGGCGTTGTCCTGGATGGCCTTGCTCACGGCGGGGTAGAACGGCGTCACCGGGCGCGGCACGGCGCTGGCGATGGAGTCCTTGAGCGCGGGCAGGTACGGCATCTTCGCGATCAGCGCCGGGTCGTCGTACATGGACGCGCGCACCGAGGGCAGCGCGCCGGCGGCGACGATGTGCTGCGCGTCCTCGCTGATCAGGAAGCGCAGGAAGTCCAGCGCGGTGGCCTTGTTCTTGGAGTACGCGCTGATCGCCGCGTTGTAGCCGCCGAGGGTGGAGGCGCCGACGCCGTTCTCCCCTGGCAGGGGGGCGACCGCGAACTTGTCCTTCACGGCGGAGGCCTCGCCGCCGACGTCACCGAAGGTGGACGGCCACGAGCGCAGGAACATCAGCTTGCCCGTCGCGAAGGCGTTGCTGGACTCGGGTTCCTTGAAGGTGATGGCCTCTTTGGGGATGTCGCCGTTGTTGTAGGCGTCGACCAGGACCTTCAGTCCGGCGCGGGACTGCGGGCTGTTCACCGTGGGGGTCTTGCCGTCGGCGCCGACGAAGCTGCCGCCGTAGGCGTTGATCACCTCGGCCGCATTCACGGTCAGACCCTCGTAGGGCGCGAACTGACCCGCATAGCAACCGATGTTCTGCTGGCGCGCGATCGGGCACTGGGCCAGCAGCTCGTTCCAGGTCTTTGGCGGGTTCGGCACCAAATCCTTGCGGTAGAACAGCAGGCCGCCGTTGGTGTTGCGCGGCGCGGCGTACAGCGTGTTGTTGTAGGTGGCGCTGGCGACCGGCGGGGACAGCAGCGCGCTGGTGTCGATGGCGAAGGAGTCCTTCAGCGGCTGGATCCAGCCCTTGGCGGCGAACTCGGCGGTCCACGGCACGTCCAAGGCGACCACGTCGTAGTTGGACTGCTTGGAACGCATGTGCTCGACCAGGTCGTCGTACTGCTGCGAGGCGTCGTTCGACTGCTCCTTGAACGTCACCTGCTCGTCCGGGTGCGCGGCGTTCCAGCGCTCGATCAGCTGCTTGACCGCGCCGGTCTCGGTGGTGTCCTTGCCCTCGACGTAGGTGATCGGGCCGCGACCGGTGAGATTCTGGCTGATCGGGCTCCCGCTGCTGTCGCTGGAGCAGGCGCTGGTGAACGTCGCGGTCAGCAGCCCGATCGACGCGAGGGCCACCGCGGCCCGCGGTACGAGCGACGAACGTAGGAACGTCACCTTCTTCACAGCCATCGCAAACACTCCAGGATCGTTCGTGAGCGGCAGCACACCCTGCCGGTGCACAAGGCAAGATACATGGTGCCGATCCGGCGTGCGGGACAGTGGCTGGAACTCGCCCACTAGGCTGGGGCGCGATGTCTTCGCCGAACGCGGTTCCCGATCGGATGCTCACGCGCATCGGTGGGCTGCTGCGCAAGGCGGAGTCCACGGACAACGAACACGAGGCCGAGGCGTTTCTCGCCGCCGCCCAGCGGCTGGCCACGAAGTCGTCGATCGACCTCGCCGTGGCGCGGGCGCACATCGCGGGACGCGAGCGCAGGCCCACACCGGTGCAGCGGATCATTCCGATCGGCGAGCCCGGTAAACGCGGATTGCGCACCTATGTCCAGCTGTTCGTCGCGATCGCGGCCGCGAACGACGTGCGCTGCGACGTCGCCCGGACTTCGACGCAGGTCTACGCCTACGGGTTCGACTCCGACATCGATACCTGTGAGGCGCTCTACGCCAGTCTGCTCGTGCAGATGGTGCGCGCGTCCGACCAGTACATCAAGTCCGGGGCCTACCGATCGGCCACCGTCGAGAAGATCGTGGTGGAGAAGCGGTGGGGTCGCCAGGTGCGGCGCCGGGTGCAGGCGCCGGTGGCGGGTGTGACGGCGCGGCTGAATTTCCAGATGGCGTTCGCCGCGCGGATCGGGCGGCGGCTGTCGGAGGTCAAGGCGGAGGTCGAAGCCGAAGTGTTGCCACACGACGCCGAGGTGTCCGGGACAGCGCTGGCATTGCGGAACAAGGAGATCGAGCTCACAGACTTCTACGCGAAGACGTCGGAGGCGCGCGGCACCTGGCGCGGGCCGCAGGAGTCGGCGGGGCATTCGGCGGCGGCGCGGGCGGCGGGGGACCGCGCGGGGCGGGCCGCACGGATCGGCAATTCGCCCGAACTGCCCGCCGCACGTAAGAAGTTGAACTCTTCCGAGGGCGGTTGACCGGCGTGGACGTCACGGGCCGAACCGGGCGAGCGGCTGCCGCGCTTCGGTCTGCGCAACTCGGCGACCGGCCGATGCCGCCCGTGGGATCGGCCGCGCGGCGATGACCGTCCGTGACAACCAGCGTGCCAAGGTCTACGACGCCGAGCAGTTGGTACGGGGAGTGTTCGATCGCGCGGACGAGCACGGTGTGCGCACCGTCGAACTCTATGGTTCGCAGCTCACGTTGCCGATCGAGCGCCGCTTCGCCTCGGTGGAATCCGTACAGAGTTATACGGACAAGGTGCTGGCGCTCAATTGGGTGCGGGCGCGCTGGGAGCGGGCCGCCGTGGCGGTGCGCGTCCGTTCTCGCGCCGGAACAACGGCCGCGCACTACGAGGCGGCCGGGAACGTTCTGGCGGTTCCGCTGCACACCGGCGGCACCGCGTGGGCGCTGCGGGAACTGGTGATCCTGCACGAACTGGCGCATCACCTGGAATCCGACCACGGGTCGGTGGCCGCGCACGGCCCGGAATTCTGCGACCGCTATGTGGAACTGGTCGACGGCGTCGTCGGCCCGGAAGCGGCATTGCTGCTGCGTACCACGATGCTCGGCTGCGGTGTGCGGATCGGGTGAGCCCGCCGCTCACCGTGCGAACAGCGAGTGAAGTGCCGTCGGCCGGGTGTCGTCGCGCCCTGCGTGCGGCGATGGTGTCCGCCGCGGTTCGCGATCGGATCCACGACGCTCATGGTGCCGGGTAGAAGTGCTGACAGGGGCAAACTCGGGGCTGCCCGAGTGCCGCGACAGCGGGTACGGATCACTGGGAACGGCGCTCACCCGCCTGCGGTCGTCAGGACATTGCGCATGGTGTGGGCAGACGGGTGCCCACTCGGTCGCGGAACGCAACGGTTCTCACGCTATTGCCCGGGCGAGACCAGGGCAGCGACCCGCGCGAATCGATCCTGCCACCACGCGGTGCGACCGGCATCCGGCTGCCGATGGCGTTCCAGCAGTTCCGGTTCCGGCTCGGGTGGGGTGCGCAGAACCGGGAGGTAGCCGTCGACCGCACGCAGGGATCCGCGCGTCACGTCCCCGGTGAGCAGGCTCAGCGTGCCCAGCCCGCAAGCGAA
Organism: Nocardia sp. NPDC004718; assembly: GCF_053601535.1. Lineage (NCBI taxonomy): Bacteria > Bacillati > Actinomycetota > Actinomycetes > Mycobacteriales > Nocardiaceae > Nocardia > Nocardia sp. NPDC004718. Next base: position 104,274 of record NZ_JBSGCA010000007.1, on the reverse strand, counting down.
GTCGAGTTCGGGTAGCGCCCCGGCCAACGCCAGCTGGGCGGCGAGGCCGACGCTGGTCTCCAAGGCGGAGGAGACGACGCAGGGCAGCCCGGCCGCCTCGGCCACCTGCAGGGCGCGGCGGACTCCGCCGAGCGGCGTGCATTTGAGGACGGCGATGTCGGCGGCCCCGGCGACCGCGACCCGCATCGGGTCCTCGGCGCGGCGGATGGATTCGTCGGCGGCGATGCGCACGTCGACGCGGCGGCGCACCGCGGCGAGTTCCTCGATGGTCGGGCACGGCTGTTCGACGTACTCGAGTCCGCCGGCGGCCTTGTCGAGCTGCTGGATGTGGCGCACCGCCGTGTCGACATCCCATACCGCGTTGGCGTCGACCCGGATCGCACCATTCGGACCGAGCGCGTCGCGCACCGCCTCCACCCTGGCCAGATCCTCGGCGAGCGATTCCGGGTGGTCGGCGATCTTCACCTTGGCGGTGCGGCAGCCGGATCGGGCCACGATCGCGTGCGCCTGCCGCGGGTCGACGGCGGGCACGGTGCAATTGATCGGAATGCGATCCCGCACCGGTTCGGGCCAGCCGGTGGTCACCTGCTCCACGGCGGTGGTCAGCCAGGCGGCGGCCTCCCGGTCGTCGTATTCGGGAAACGGACAGAACTCGCCCCAGCCGAGCGGCCCGTGGATCAGCATGCCCTCGCGCACCGTGATGCCACGGAAGCGGGTGCGCATCGGAATGGCGTAGACGACGTTCTGCGCTGCGGAGTCGCTCATCGCCGACCAGCTTATGCGGCTGCGGCGGCCGATCGCGGGATTGCGCATGCGGACTCGAGTAGTTTCCCGGAGTCGGCCCGCCGCGCGAGACGGGATCGTTGATCAAGCGTCGGTACATGTGGTACTGGCCGGTGCTGGCGATGGCGCTCATCGTCCTGTCGTTCGCCGGTGGCGTCGCGCTGGCTTCCCAGGTCTACACAGGCGCTCGAGATGCTCTGCGCCCGTGAACCGGTCATGCTGAAGCAATGGCGTGGCACATCCGGCGGCGAACGGCCGATGCCTTGCGCGTGGCGCTGGGGTCGGTGATCGTCCTCGGATTCGGCTGGGTGATGGCCGCTTTCGTCCCGCTCTACGAGGTGCTCCTGCGCGACGGACACGAGGGCCGAGGCGTCGGGTACCTGCCGTGGGCGCAGGTCATCGCCTGGGCGGGCATCGTGGCGTCGGTGCTCGCGGCGGTCGTCTCGGCCCTGGAGAAGCTGCGCGACCGGAGGCCGATCGCCTGGACTCCGCTGATCGCGGTGCCACTGATCCTCGAATCCTGGCTGGTCGGCTTCCTGATCGCGGTCGTGCTGGTCTCCTATTGATCTGCCGCTGCTCCGAGTTCGAATCTGCCCAGGTGTGAGCAGTTTTCGAGCGGAGGGGTACCGGTTGATGCGCTACCCGCAGATCCGCCCGTGGACTCGGGTGGGACAGAAGCGAATCAGCCCAGCCGCTCCACGATGGTGGCGTTGGCCAGACCACCTGCCTCGCACATGGTTTGCAGGCCGTAGCGGGCACCGCGGTCCTGCATGGCGTGGACCAGCGTGGTCATCAGGCGTGCGCCGGACGCGCCGAGCGGGTGCCCGATCGCGATCGCGCCGCCGTTGACGTTGACCTTCGCCAGGTCCGCACCGGTGTCGTGCGCCCAGGCCAGGACCACCGGCGAGAACGCTTCGTTGATCTCGATCAGGTCGATGTCCGACAGCTGCAAACCGGCCCGCCGCAAGACTTTTCCGGTCGCCGGGATCACCGCGGTGAGCATCAGCAGCGGGTCGTCGCCGGCCACCGCGAAACTGTGCAGCCGAGCGAGCGGCTTCAGCCCGAGTTCCTTCGCGCGCTCGCTGGTCATGATGAGCACCGCCGCGCTGCCGTCGCTGACCTGGCTCGCGCTCGCGGCCGTGATCGTCCAGCCGATCTGCGGGAAGCGGGCGGCCATGGCCGGGTCGTAGTAGGCGGGACGGAGTGCGCCCAGCGTCTCCAGCGTGCTACCGACCCGGATGCCCTCATCGGTGGCCAGTCCGTTGATCGGCGCCAGTTCCCGCGCGAACAGGCCGTTCTTGGTGGCGAGCGCGGCCTTCTCGTGGCTGGCGAGCGCGAACTCGTCCAGCTGGGTGCGGGTGAGTCCCCATTTCGCCGCGATCAGCTCCGCGCTGATGCCCTGCGGCACCAGGCCTTCCGGGTAGCGCTCGGCGAAGCCGACGCCGGAGATGTCGTCCGAACCGACCAGATTGGCGCCCATGGGAATCCGGCCCATCGACTCCACGCCCGCGGCGACCACGATGTCGTAGGCGCCCGCGATCACGCCTTGCGCGGCGAAGTGGATCGCCTGCTGGCTGCTGCCGCACTGCCGGTCGACGGTGGTGGCCGGAACCGATTCGGGATATCCGGCGGCCAGCGCGGCCCGCCGTGTCATATTCGCCCCCTGCTCGCCGAACTGGGTGACGACGCCGCCGATGACGTCGTCGATGAGGGCGGGATCGATGCCGCTGCGGTCCACCACCTCGCGCAGGCTGTGGGCCAGCAGATCAACCGCATTGACGTCGTGCAGTGCTCCGTTCGGCTTCCCTTTGCCGATCGGCGTGCGTACCGCTTCGACGATCACCGCGTCTCTCATGGTGCTTCCTTCCGGACCGAGAGCCGGGCCGCCATGCCTGGCTCTATCAACACATAGTCAGATTACACCTGGCAATAGTTGACACAAGTCAGCATCGGTATGATGTTGGTCATGGCAGCAGTGATGGAAGGACCGTTGGCCGATCTCAGCGCGTGGAAGGCCGAGGAATGCTCGATCGCCAAGGCGATGGACATCGTCGGTACGCGCTCGGCGGTGCTGATCCTGCGCGAGGCGTACTACGGGACCCGGCGGTTCGACGGGTTCGCCAGCCGGGTCGGCATCACCGACGCGGCGGCCGCGGCCCAGTTGCGCAAGCTCACCGAGGCGGGCTTGCTGGCGAAACGGCCGTACCAAGAGGAAGGCAAGCGCACCAGGCACGAATACGTGCTCACCCGGATGGGACGAGATCTACTGCCCGCCGTGCTGGCGCTCATGCAGTGGGGCGACGCCTACTTGCAGCCGGGGCCTGCCCCACTGCTCTTGGTCGAGGAGTCGACCGGCGCCCCGGTGCGGGTGCAGGTGCGCAGCGAGTCCGGCCGCGAGATCGAACTCGAGGAACTGGGCGTACGGCTCAACGAGGAGTACGCCCAGCAGCGGCGCGAGCGCCGTCGGGTGGACGCGACAGACTGATGCCTGCTCGCGGCGCTGTGCCGAGCGGGCCGTCAACCGGCGATGCCGCGACCGCACCCGAGCCGCGAATGCCTGCCGAGCCGCCGCGCCTCGCGGTGGATCGAGCCGAGAGCCGAAGCCGTGCGGCCCACTCGGCGGCTTGTTCAGTTGAGCCTGCGTCCTTCGGTATCGAAGAAGTAGATGTGCTCCGGCGCGGTGGTCAGCCGCAGCCGGGCGCCCTTCGCAGGCGGATTGCGCCAATCCGCGCGCGAGACGATGGTTTCCCCGGCGCCGTCGGTCCCGCCTTCGGCGGCGGTGCGGCCGTAGATGTAGGCGTCGGAACCGAGTTCCTCCACCACGTCGACTTCCATCTCGATGCCGGAGCCATTACCCAGTTCGAAATGCTCCGGGCGGATGCCGACGGTCACGGTGTTCCCCGCCTCGTCCGCGACCGTGCGCGGCAGCGCGATAGCGTGCCCGCCCAGCTCCACCCGGCTATCGGTGACCGGAAGCGTGAACAGGTTCATGGCAGGCGAACCCATGAACCCCGCGACGAACACGTTGGCCGGATCGCGGTAGAGGTCGCGCGGAGTGGCGCACTGCTGCAACAGGCCGTCCTTCAGCACGGCGACCCGATCGCCCATGGTCATCGCCTCGACCTGGTCGTGGGTGACATACACCGTGGTGGTGCCGAGCCTGCGCTGCAACTGCGCGATCTGGGTGCGGGTCTGCACGCGCAGCTTGGCGTCCAGGTTGGACAGCGGCTCGTCCATCAGGAACACCTGCGGTTGGCGCACGATCGCGCGGCCCATCGCCACCCGCTGACGCTGGCCGCCGGACAGCGCCTTCGGCTTGCGGTCCAGGAAGGGCTCCAGATCCAGCAGCTTGGCCGCCTCCAGGACCCGCTTCTCCTTCTCCGCCTTGGCCACCTTGGCCAGCTTCAGCGCGAAGCCCATGTTCTCCGCGACGGTCATGTGCGGGTAGAGCGCGTAGTTCTGGAACACCATGGCGATATCGCGTTCCTTCGGCTCGGCGTGCGTGACGTCGTTCTCGCCGATCAGGATGCGTCCGCCGTTGACCTCCTCCAGCCCGGCGAGCATGCGCAACGAGGTCGATTTCCCGCAGCCGGAGGGGCCGACCAGGACGAGGAACTCGCCGTCCTCGATCTCCAGGTTCAGCCGATCCACCGCGGGTTTGGCGGATCCGGGGTAGAGCCGCGTCGCGTTGTCGAAGGTCACAGTGGCCATGACGAATTCACATCCCATCCCGGCAGGAACGTGCCGGACGATCCGAGTAAGGGTGCGGCGATCCTATCGGGCGGGCCGGCGACGGGCCACGTCAGTGGGTGCGCGCCTCGAAGAACGCGCGCGGGACGTCGACGAGCATGGTGTCGATCTGCTCCTCGGTGACGCCGCGTTCGAGCACGTAGGGGAACACGTCGTCGAACAGGTGGGTGTAGTGCCACTGCGGCAGGGCGGCCATGGCGGCGGGCTCGATCCAGTCGATATAGCAGCTCGCGTCCTGGGACAGCACCATCCGGTCGGTGTAGCCGCGGCGGACCATCTCTATCAGGGTGTCGGCGCGGGCTTCGAAGGTGGTGTCGAGGTTGATGCCGAAGCGGTCCATGCCGAGCACGAATCCGGCGTCGGCGAGTTCGGTGAGGTGATCGCAGTCGGTGGTGTCGCCGCTGTGCCCGAGCACGATGCGACCCGGGTCGACGCCTTCCTCGTCGCACATCACACGCTTCACGTCGAGCCCGGCGCGCGACTCCGGATGGGTGTGCACCGTGATCGGAACGCCGGTCTCGAGATGGGCCTTGGCGACCGCGCGCATGACCCGTTCGACGCCCGCGGTCAGCCCTTGCTTGTCGATCGCGCACTTGAGCATGCCCGCCTTGACCCCGGTGCCCGCGATGCCGTCGCGGATGTCGCCGACGAACATGTCGACCATCGGGTCGGGGACCTGCGCGCCGACGATCTCGTTCAACGCGGGTCCGCGGTAGTGGAAGAAGAACGGGACATCCCCGTAGGTGTAGATGCCGGTGGCGACCACCAGGTTCAGCGGCACCTGCTCGGCGATCCGCTGGATCCGTGGGATGTAGCGGCCCAGCCCGACCACTGTCGGGTCGATGATCGTCCGCACCCCGGCGTCGTAGGCGACCCGCAACCGTCGCACGGCATCGGCGATGCGTTCGTCCTCGGAGCCCCATTCGGCCGGGTAGTTCTGCTGGACGTCCCCGGTCAGCACGAAGACGTGCTCGTGCATGAGTGTCACTCCGAGCTCGGCGGAATCGATCGGCCCGCGCACGGTTTCCAGCGTTGACACAGCGATTTCTCCTCATCTGAGCTGCGCATTCGTAGGAATCGTACGAACCGATATGTGAGGTGGGCCATATTCTCCAGCGCTGAATCTTCGTACAACTTTCGTGCGCATCGCACAGAAGGACGCGGCTCAGGCCGCCGGGCACGGTTGCAGCACCGCCGGTCCGAACCAGCGGGCGGCTTGCAACGCCAGATGCAGGTGCAGCGTGCGATCGTGATCGTCGAAGTCGTGGCCGGTCAGGTCGAGTGCCTGCCGCACCCGGTACTGGACGGTATTGCGGTGCACGGCCAACTCCTGCGCGGCCGCGGCGTAGCTGCGGTTGTTCGCCAGGAAGACGCGCAGGGTTTCGCGCAGCCAGAGATTGCGCTGATTGCCGGTCGCGAGTTCACCCAGGCAGTCGGCCACGTACTGGCGCAGTTCCTCGATGTCGCCGCCCAGCAGCGCGACGGCCGCCACCTGGTCGTGCGACACCGCGCGGGGCGCGTCGGGACCTGCCAGCAGCACGAGTTCGCGCACCCGATCGGCTTGCCGCAGGCTGCGGCGGAATCCCGCGACGCCGGAGCCGCGCCCGCCCACCGCCACGCGCACCGGCAACGCCAGTGCCGACAGGGCACGCTCGATGGCCTCGGCATCGATGGTCGTGTCCCGGGCGATCGAGAACCACAGCCGCACTTCGCGTTCGTCGGTCGGCACCAGCAGCGCCCGGCGGGGATGGCCGAGCAGCGGAACCAGCGCCGCGCGCCCGGCGTCCAGGACATCCACCGCGGCCCGTGCGGACAGCTGCGGTTCGGTCCAGGCGTTCACCGCGACGTGCCGGCCCGACAACGGATAGTCCAGCACTTGCTCGGCCTGGCCGATGTCGTCGGCCGAGCCGTCGAGCACCCGCGCCACCCATTCCTGACGCAGGCCGCCGCGACTGCCCACCCACCGGTCGCGTTCCTGCTCGTAGGCGACGCCGACGTGCTCGCACACCCGGTCGATGTACACCGCGGAGCGATGGACGATCCGGATGATCGCCGCCGCGCTGTCGGAGCCACCCAGTTCCACCGCGTAGCGCATCGCGATGTCGAGGAACCCGGCATGCCCCACCCGGTAGGCCCGCATCAGTGCCGACAGCGGGACGTCGCGCTGCGCGAGCGTGCGCGCGTACACCAGCGCCCGCGCCGGGGCGTGCACGTCGTGCTCGGCGGCGTCGTTCTGCACGAAGTCGAGGACGGACATCAGATTGTCGGTGGTGCCCGCCTCGAACAGGCCCCGCAGCCGGGTATCCAGGTCGAGCGCCGAGACTTGCGCGCGCATCACCGCCGACAGCTCGGCGATCAGCTGATCGCGACCGCGCAGCATCGTCGAGACGACCGCGCGAACCACTTCATTCTCGCCGTCGGCCACTCCGACACCTCCCTTCGCCGGGCTCGGCATCGGGTCTCAACCTAGCCCGCTCCGGACGCGTCGAAAGCATCGTGCGGCTACCTGCGGGAACCCCACCGCGCCGGTAGCCTCGGGGCGGGGGCGGGCCGAGCGACGAGGAGTAATGCCATGAGTCGTCCAGTTCGTATCGGAGTTCAGCTACAACCGCAGCACGCGCCGGAGTACCGGCTCATCCGTGACGCGGTGTTGCGGTGCGAGGACGCCGGCGTCGACATCGTGTTCAACTGGGACCATTTCTACCCGCTCACCGGCGATCCGGACGGCGCGCACTTCGAGTGCTGGACGATGCTGGGCGCGTTCGCCGAGCAGACCGAACGGGTGGAGATCGGCGCGCTGGTCACCGGCGGCGGCTACCGCAATCCGGATCTGCTGGCCGATATGGCGCGCACCGTCGACCACATCAGCGGCGGCCGGCTCATCCTCGGCATCGGCGCGGGCTGGTTCGAGAAGGACTACGACGAGTACGGCTACGAATTCGGCACCCCGGGCAGCAGGCTCGAGTTGCTGAAGGAGGCCCTCGCCCGGATCAGCGCCCGGCTGCCGAAGCTCAATCCGCGCCCGACTCGTGACCTGCCGATCCTGATCGGCGGCGGTGGCGAGAAGAAGACCTTGCGGCTGGTCGCGCAGTACGCCGACATGTGGCACACCTTCGCCGACCTGGACGTGCTCGCGCGCAAGAACAAAGTGCTCGCCGAGCACTGCGCCGCCGTCGGCACCGATCAAGCGCGCATCGAGCGCTCGGTGCAGTGGCCGGGACTGGAGAAGGCGCCCGCTTTCGTCGAGGCGGGGGTGACCACCTTCACCATCGGGGCCAGCGGACCGGATTACGACCTGAGCGAGGTCGCGAAGGCCGTGCGATGGCGCGACGAGGTCAACCCGGAACCGGTGAGCGGGCTGGCCTGATCCGGGTCGCCCGGCGACTGTTGCGCGAGGGCGGTGTGGAGTTCGAATCACCGTGATCGGAACTCTGGACCGCCGTGGCGGCATGGATTCCGGCAATTCCGGCCTTGGGGTAGCCGTGGGTTAGCAGAATTCCGCAGTTAAGGTTGTCCGTCATGGCTGTTCTGCCCGCTGTTCGGTCTCGTGCGTTGATCGCCGTGATATTGCTTGCCGTCGGTCTCAGCGCGACGGCGTGCGGTTCCGGCTCCGACGACGCGAGTACCGGGCGCAACCTCTGCGCACCGCCCGGCCCGGCCGCCGCCTCCGCCGCGCCGACCAACCTGTCCTCCTCGGCCGCCGCGGGCAGCGATCGCTACACCACCGCGACCACCGCGCCGCTGACCTCGATCGACGTCTCGAAGCTCGGCTTGATCACGCCCGGCAAGCTCAGCGTCGGCACACTCTCGGACGCGCCGCCGAGCATCTGCGTCGATCGGCAGGGCACGTTCACCGGCTTCGACAACGAGCTGCTGAAGGCGATCGGCGCGAAGCTCGGCCTCCAGGTGGAATTCTCCGGCACCGAGTTCGCCGGGCTGCTCGCCCAGGTGTCCGGCGGCCGCTTCGACGTGGGCTCGTCCAACATCACCACTACCGACGCGCGCCGCCAGCTGGTCGGCTTCACCAACGGCTACGACTTCGGCTACTTCTCCCTTGTGGTGCCGAGCGGCAGCGCCATCAAGGGGTTCGCCGACCTGAACCGGAGCACACGGATCGCGGTGGTGCAGGGCACCGTGCAGGACGAGTTCGTCGTGAACCAGTTGCATCTGGACCCGGTGAAGTTCCCCGACTACAACACCGCCTACGCCAACTTGAAGTCCGGCCAGGTGGACGCCTGGGTGGCGCCGTCCGCTCAAGCGGAAGGCGCGATCAAGCCGGGCGACGGAACATCCGTGTCGCAGAACACCTTCAGCCTGGACAACTTCGTCGGTTACGCAGTCGCCAAGAACAACCAGCCGCTGATCGACGCGCTCAACAGCGGCCTGGACGCGGTGATCGCGGACGGCACCTACGCCAAGCTCTACACCGACTGGGTGCCACGGGAGCTGCCGCCGGGCTGGAAGCCGGGCTCGCGGGCCGCGCCCGCGCCGCAGCTGCCCGACTTCGCTGCACTCGCGGCGGGCAAGAAAAAGGACGAGACGGAGCAGAACGCGCCGAAATCCACGGTGCAGCAGTTGCGGGAGACGTTCTTCGACTGGTCGTTGTACCGCAAGGCATTTCCCGATCTGTTGAAGACCGGCCTGCCCAATACCTTGATTCTCGCGGTGGTCTCGGGTGCGCTCGGCACCGTGATCGGCATGCTGCTCGCGGTCGCCGGTATTTCGCGGACCCGCTGGTTGCGCTGGCCCGCGCGGGTTTACACCGACATCTTCCGCGGTTTGCCCGCCGTGGTGATCATCCTGCTGATCGGTCTCGGCGTCGGGCCGGTGGTGCGCAACCTCACCGGCAACAACCCCTACTGGCTCGGTGCGGTCGCGCTGGCGTTGCTCGCCTCGGCCTACATCGGTGAGATCTTCCGCTCCGGCATCCAATCGGTCGAGGCCGGGCAGTTGGAGGCGGCGCGCGCCATCGGTTTCGGTTACCGCCAGGCTATGACGCTGGTGGTGATCCCGCAGGGCGTGCGCCGGGTGCTCCCGGCTCTGATGAACCAGTTCATCGCCCTCATCAAGGATTCCTCGCTGATCTACTTCCTCGGCCTGCTCGCCACCCAGCGCGAGCTGTTCGCCGTCGGCCGCGATCTCAACGCGCAGACCGGCAATCTCTCGCCGCTGGTGGCCGCCGGTCTGGTCTATCTGCTGCTCACCATCCCGCTCACCCACCTGGTGAACTACATCGACCGCCGGATGCGGACCGGCCGACCCGACCGGCCGATCGACCAGGTGGAGGCGGCCACGATCACGGAAGGGCGCGGATAGATGAGTGCCTCCCTCACCGGTACCGGACTGCATCTGACGCTCGGGCACAACCACGTGCTGCGCGGGATCGACATTCACGTCGACGCGGGCAAGACCGTCACCGTCATCGGGCCGTCCGGGTCGGGCAAGTCGACCCTGCTGCGCGTGCTGAACCGGTTGTACGAGCCCGATCAGGGTGACGTGCTGCTGGACGGCAAGTCCGTGCTCACCGAGAATCCGGACCGGCTGCGGCAGCGCATCGGCATGGTGTTCCAGCATTTCAATCTGTTCCCGCACAAGACCGTCGCGGAGAACGTCGCGCTGGGCCCGCGCAAGCTGCGCGGCCTGTCCAAGGATCAAGCGCGAGCACTGGCCGTCGAGCAGTTGGAGATCGTCGGTCTGGCCGACAAGGCCGATTCCCGTCCCGGGAACCTCTCCGGCGGGCAGCAGCAGCGCGTGGCCATCGCGCGGGCGCTGGCGATGCAACCGGAGCTCATGTTCTTCGACGAGGCCACCTCGGCGCTGGATCCCGAGCTGGTGAAGGGCGTGCTCGGTCTGATGACCGACCTCGCCTCCGGCGGCATGTCGATGGTCGTGGTCACCCACGAGATGGGCTTCGCCCGCACGGTGTCCGACAGCGTGGTGTTCATGGATCAGGGGCAGGTCGTGGAGACCGGCACGCCCGACGCTTTGTTCGACGACGCGCGGACCCCGCGTTTGCAGAGGTTCCTCGCCCAGGTGCTCTGAGTCGGTAGCACACTCGGAGCAACTTTCATTGATGCGCATCTGCTAATGTATTTGTCATCACGATTCCAGCTATCCGCGCGAGGAAAGAGGGAAATTCGATGACCACAGCACACGCCCAGCACACCGGCCACGATCATGTGCACGGCCCGGACTGCGGGCACACGGCGTTCCAGCACGGCGATCACATCGACTACGCCCACGATGGTCATCTGCATCGCGAACACGCGGGTCACTACGACGAATGCGAGCAGTCCGAGCACTGCGAGTGCCGCGATCACCCGCACCGGCACGGTCCGAACTGCGGCCACGAGGCCGTCCAGCACGGCGACCACGTCGACTACCTGCACGACGGCCATCGTCACGCCGCCCACGACGGTCACTTCGACGAGCACTGATTCGCGTCGGTCTCCGGTTCTAGAGTCGGGAGGGTGATCGAAGAACTCGAGATTCGTACCGGGGCGGGAACCTTCGACGTACTGGCCGCCGGCGCTCCCGGCGGACGGGAAGTGCTGCTGCTGCACGAGTTCCCCCAAGGCGCACGGGAGTGGGAGTTCCAGCTCCGCGTGCTCGGCGGCGGCGGGTGCCGCGCGGTCGCGCCCGACCAGCGCGGGTACTCGCCGGGAGTGCGGCCGGAGCGAGCCGCCGACTATCGGCTCGAGGAACTGGTCGGCGACGTGGTCGCGATAGCCGACGCGCTGGGGTGGGAGCGCTTCGACCTGATCGGCCACGGCTGCGGCGCGCGGGTCGGATGGGCAATGGCGGCGGAGCTGCCGGAGCGCGTCCGCACGTTCAGCGCGGTGTCGCATCCGCATCCTTCCGCGCTCCAGCAGGCGATAGCCGAGGACGAGGATCAAGCGTTGCGGTCCCACCATGTGATCGCCCTTCGGCAGCCGCGCACCGCGGAGCGGGCTTTGCTCGCCGACGACGCCGCCGCGCTGCGCCGGATCTTCGAGTGGAAGATCCCGGAGGAACGCGTCGAGGATTACGTGGGCCGGTTGTCGCAGCCCGGCGCGCTCACCGCCGCGCTGAACTGGTATCGCGCCATGGACCTCGCCGGTCCGACCGGCCCGGCGTGCGTTCCCACCTTGTACGTATGGGGCACCGAGGACGCGACCTTCGGCTCCACCGCGGCGCTGGCCACCGGAAAGTACGTCTCCGGCCCGTACCGATTCGAGATGCTCGAGGACGTCTCGCACTGGGTTCCGGAAGAGGCGCCCGAGGCGCTGACCCGCCTGCTGATCCAGCACCTGCTCGCCCATCGCGGGTGAATGCCTCGGCGGCGCTGTTTGTTCCGCCGTTCCCCGCACACGGTGTGCGGACGGAGGGAAAGCTGGGTCTCGTCCACCGACAGCAAGGGAGGTGAACCGTGGACGTCAAGGAAGTCAATCGGCGAACCATCGCCCAGTTCCGAGCGGGCGGCGAGATCGAAGGTATGCAACACGACCGTCTGATCTTGCTGACGACGATCGGCCGCAGAACCGGCGCCCCGTACACCACCCCGCTGATGTTCCACCACGACGGCGACCGCCTGCTCGTCGTCGCTTCCAACGTCGGTGCGCCGAAGCATCCCGACTGGTACGCGAACCTGCGGGAGAACCCACGCGTCACCGTCGAAGTGGGCGAGGAGAGCTATCCGGCGCTGGCCGCCCCGTTGACCGGCGACGACCGTGCCCGCACCTGGGCGATGCTGAAGAACACCTACCCGTTCTTCGCCGAACACGAGATGCAGACGCCCCGGGTCATCCCGGTGGTCGCCCTCACGCGCGCGTGACGAGCGCCGGACTAGCGGCGGGCACGCGTGTCGGCCGCGTCGACTCGCCGATCGGCGACCAGGTCGAGCAGGGCGGTCAGATTGTCGGGGTCGGTGGGGTCCACGGCGCCTTCCGGTAGAGCCAGTTCGGTGAGCCGTTGGCCCCGGTGGAAGGCGGCGGGGCGCAGCGGCGGCGCGTCGTCGGGTTGTCCGAGGATGGTGGCGAGGTTTCCGTCGTTGTCGTAGACGGCGTAGTAGCGCATTGGTGGGCTCCTCAGAGGCCGGTCGAGGCGGTCATCCGACTGGTCTTGCTGGTTCTCCTGATCGCGAATCGTGATGGGTGACGGCGTTCGAGCTTATCCACACGTTCGAAGCTGGGTGTCGGTTTGCGCACTAGTTGCGTTACCCATTTTCGCGCGTTTCCCGCGGCATCGCCGCACGTAGACCGGTATATGGAGACCGCGCGGGATGGTTTGCCCGAGTTAGGCGCACACGGTGGCGAAGGCCGCCCAGAGCACCGGGGAATGCTCGATCCGGCCGGTGTCGCGCCATGCGGTGAGACGGTCGCGCTGCCATGCGGCGATGGCGGTCACGGGGTCGGGTCGCTCGTGCGCCTCGTCGATGGCGCAGATCGTCTCCTGGAGCGGATGGGCCTGGGCCGGTGCGCCCGCGACGCGCTGAAAGGCGAAATCGGTGGGCAGCGGCCACCGGCTGGCGGTGATCAGTTCCGCGCCGCCGGTGATCATCGCGGCGGTCAAGCCGAGCGCTTCGCTGAACCGCAGGTCGCCGCCGCTCTCACAGGCGATCAGCGCGACCCGGCTCGGCATCGGCCACAGGCGTTGCCCGGCAACAGGTTCCGATTCGATGGTGTGCGTTCCGAGTAGGAGGTCTTTGGCCGAGAGCGGCCGGTGGGTGCGGGACGGTTCCGCGAAGCCGACGGCATCGGCGGTGCAGGCGAGATGCAGTTCGGCGTCCTCACTGCGGCCCGATTCGGGCGCGGCGGCGGTGACGTGCCCGACGTAGAGCAAGCGGCTCGCGCCCGCGCGCAGGACGGAGCCGAGCCAGTCGCGATCGACATCCGTGCGCCGGAAGGCCTCGATCGGGTTCGCTACCGCGGGGCGCAAGCGGTCGTTCGCGGTGTAAATCGCCATTCGTTGTGCGAGCGGGGCTTCAGCGGTCATCCGGCCCAGCACCGAGCCGAGCGTCGAATCGGCGCGGAAGCCGGGAATGCGCGGATCCAGCACCGCGACGACCGGCCGCGCGGCGGCCTCGGTCCAGGTGCGGGCGACCCGTCCGGGCGCTTGCACGACGCTGGCAGGCGCGAGCAGGCTGACGTCGGCGATGTCGATCAGCCGGACGTCGCGATCCGGCGCGATGAGTTCCCACGGCACCTGGGCGACACGCGGTGACGGTTGCAGCCGGATATGCGCGCGCACGCCGCGCTGCCACAGCTCGTAGAGCTGTGCGGCCAGGCCATGAGGCAACAGCGCTCGCGAAAGCGCCTGCGCGACGGCATATTCCCGCTCGTAGTCGGCGAACGCGCCGGTGGTGAGCGCCCGCTCGAGACCGCCGGGCTCGGCGGGACGCGGCAGCGCGTCGGCGAGCAGTCCGACCGCCCGCATCGCCGCGTCTTCCGGGAGCACGCCCGCGCCGCGAGGCGCGCTGTGGTCGACCCATCGCCACGACACGTAGATGTCTCCCGCGTCCGCCATGCGGACCAGCACCGTCGGTCGCGTCATACCGTCAGCACCCGATCGTCGCGGATCACCCGGCCGTAGCGCTGTTCGGCGGCGGCGATGAACGGCGCGAGCGCGATTCGGCCTTCCGCGGCAAGTGCCAGGCGTGGTGGCGGAGCGATCGGCAGACCCGCTCCGGCCGCGACCTCTGCCAAGGCGGCGCCCAGTTGCAGGGCGGCGTTGCCGGGATGATCGGTGCAGTCCCCTGGCGGGTCGAGCAGATCGAGCGGAAGCCGTGTGGGAGTCGCCCGTTCGGTGCGATCGAGTGCCAAAGCTGCCCCAGCGCACTGCGTTTCGACCAAGTCGGCGACGAGGACACCGTTGCCGGAAAGGTAGGCGAAGCGGAACGCCAGCCGCATCGCGGGGTCGGCGATCTGCCGGTTCCACTGCTCGCGCTGAGTACCGTTCGGCAAGGTGTGGCGCACGGCGTCGATGGCCAGGGCGGCGGGAACGGCGATCCCCATGGCGCGCCCGAGCAACTCCGCGGGCGGCGACTCGGACGCGTCGATCGCGCCTTCCAGCAGCGTCGCGTGCCAGAAATCGAGCTGGGCGCAGTGCAGGCCGAGGCCACGCTCGGCATAGACCGCGAACGCGGCGGCGAGCAATTCCTCGCACTCTCCGGCCCGCCCGGACTTGAACGCCACGGTGGCGGAACGAATGCGCAGGTCGGCGGCGTCCAGTACGGCGCCAGAGATGACGAAATACGAGAGGCTCCGCCCGTAGAGGTCCTGGGCGTCCGCCAGATCGCCGCGGCCCTCGGCGAGAAATCCCATGGTCTTGAGTCCGACTCCGGCCCGATACCCCAGCCCGGCCTGCTCGAAATAGGCCTGACTGGATCGCAGCGGCGCGTCGGCCTCGTCGTACCGCTCGAGGCGGACGAGCATGGTGGCGAGATTCTGTTCGGTCTCCGCGACCGCATTGCGGTCGCCCGCGGACTCGAACGCGGCGAGCGCTTGCCGCGTGAAATCGACGGCCAGGTCGCGGCGTCCGGTCTCGAAGTAGATGGCGGCGAGATTCATCAGCGGATGGCCGGCCAGTTGCGGCGCGAAACGCCGTGCCGCATCGAGTGATTCGGTGGCGATCTCGGCGGCATAGGCCCAGTTCTGCCGGTGCAGTGCGACGGCGGTCAGGGAGAGCAGGCATGCCACCCGCAGCACACCGAGATCGGTGTCGGTGTTGTCGGCGAGCAAGGCGCGTGCTTGCTCCAGCGCCGCCTGCGCCGCGTCGAGATCGCCAAGATGCTGAAGCGCTTGCGACATGTTGACCAGGGCATTCGGGCGCAATCGCGGCGCGTGTTCGGGCATCTCGGCCAACGCCGAGCGGTAGAGGGCGAGCGAGGCGGCGTGGTCGCCGAGTTCGTCGGCCATGCTCGCGGCGTTGATGATCGCGCCGAGCCGGATATCGCCGGCTGTTCGTTCAGCGGCGTCCTCGAACAGGCGTTTCGCCTCGGCGGGGTCACCGCGGGTGTATGCGGCGGCGCCCGCGGCGAGCAGTTCCCGGCCGTCATCCGGAATCGCCTCGGGCATATCAGAAGTCCGAATCCGATGCGGCGGCGGCGATTTCCGCCAGCAGGAGCGAGTCGGCGGGGTTGCCGGATGCTTCGTCCGCGCGGTGCAGCCGCGTTGTGACCAGGTCGCGAATCCGCGCTCGGCGGGTCGCCGCGTCCGGCTCGTGTTCGTCCACGCCGACGCCCGGGACGTAGATGTGCACGGTCACGCCCGCTTCCGCTCCGGCCGGGGCCGTGCTCTCGGCCCGCCAGAGCTCGCCGTCGCGGACCAGCGGCAGGTCTGCGGCGTCTGCCTGAGTGCGAATTCCGGCCCTGGGATGCAGGTGCGGCGGTATGTCCGTTGGCGAAAGTGGGGCGGCGACCGCGCTCACCCGCACTATCGTGGTCCCCGCCGCGCGCACCACTTCCCAGGACACGGCGCGTTCCGAGGCGTCGACCAGGCCCGGCGGGCAGCGATGCCAGTCCCAGCCCGCGCTGCCCCTGGCCAGGACGAGAGCGCCGGGCGCGACGATGGCGGCCGGTCCGGCGGCGAGCGCGTAGTCCTCGGCGCGGCCGAGCGTCGTTGCGGCCGTGCGATCTTCGAGAGCCGCGTCGGCGCCGTCGACGATCAGATCGCATTCCTCGCTCAGCGTGGCTATCTCGTCTTCCAGCAGGTCTTCGTCCAGCGGGGCGATGCCGTCCAGAGTCGACGCGGGCCACCAGCGTGCCGCCCAGCGGGCGTAGCCGAGCCGCCAGGCGCGCGCGGCGAGGTCGGGCAGGGCGGGCTCGGCGGTGTACTCCCCTTCACTGCCGCTCGTTTCGTCGAGAGCGATGGCCACCTCTGGGCCGTACACCGCCCAGATCCACTCCTGTGCGAGGTCGAGGTCGTCGAGTACCGCCGCCGGGGTCGTCTGCCCGCTGAGCAGGCTCCACGTCAGATGCCCGCCCGCCACCTCGAGCACGAGCACGTCCACCGCGGCCGTGCCGTCCACGACGGTCGGAGCGTCGTCCGGCGCGATGATCCACAGGCCGTCGCGGCGGCGGATGCGTACGGTCGTCATCAGCTCGCCTTCGTTTCCGCCGCGTCCGGCTCGCCCGCGTTCGCCCGCACGCTCAGCGCCCGCTTGACCCGCGTGCGATGGTCCAGGATCACCGAACGCGCCACACCGTCGAGCAGATCCCACAGCTCGTCCGGATCGTGGACGGCGAACTCCCGGACATCTCTGCCGTGCAACCGGACCCACAAGCGCCGCAGGTACGGCTGCCACGGCGTGCTCAGCTCGGCGGCGATGGCGGCCAGCGGACCGGTGGGCCGCTCGGCGGACACCACCAGCCGCCGCGCCTGCAACACGTATGCTTCCCGCTGCCAGCGGCTGTTCACCACCTGATGCGCCGTGGATTGCGTTGTTTCCGTCTCTGTTTCGGCCAGACGTAGACGCGGTCGGCCCGTCGACTGTTCACGACGGTGCTCGATGGGCGCCAAACCGGTCGCCAGCGCGGTCCCCGCCGTCGCTGTTACGCGCAGCGACTCGTCCAGCAGCGCCCACGGTGCACAACTCCGCGCGATCTCGGCGTCGACCAGCTCGGGGATCGGCGGCAGCTCCGCGCGCTCGGTGGATGCCTGGAGCACGGTGAACACCCGCTCGTACACGGTGCGATCGAACGGGAGTCCGAGGGTCGATTTCGAGGCCGAAGAGCCGATCGAGGGGCGCGGCGGCACCGGATGCGTGGTCAACCCGAGTTCCTGAGCGGACGCGTCCTGCCACAGCCGGATCCCCGTGTGCGTACCCGCATGGGCGGCGATCAGCCGGTCCAGGGTCTCCTGTCCGTCGGCGTCTTCGCCGAGTCGTGCGGCCGCACTGGCTTCCAGCAGCTCGTCCACCTCCGCCTCGTGGTCACCGCCCGGCGGTCCGGTGAGCGGACGCCGCCGCCAGGCCAGCTCGAGCAGACCGGCCAGCTCCCGTTCCCGCTCGCGGTCGATGAGGTATTCCTTCAGCGCCTGCGTGGTGCGTCCGGCGGTGTACTCGTGGATCTCGCGCAGTGCGTCCTCCGCGACTCCGCGCGCCCGCGCCGGATCCGGCATACCCGAGGTGGTCGCCAGCTCGAAACAGCGCTGGAAATACAGGTCCTGCGGGTGCCCCTCGGTGATCCGCAGCGTCCGCCGCACCTGCTTGAGCACCGTGAACCAGGCCGCCGTCGCACGCAGTACATCGGCCGCCGCCTGAATGCGCGCCTCCAGCAACACCGCGCCATCCGCCGTCAGGATCGGCCCCGCGCACAACGGATGCTGCACGGGCCGGATCACCAATGGATCGAGCACGAGCTTCACCGTCCGCCGCAGCGGACCCCCGTGCGGGCCGCTCAGCGGTTCGACACCCTCGAGCCTGCGCCACACCTCATCGAGCACCATGGCGCGCGGTCGTCGCATGCGTGCAGTGTATTGCCGCGACTCTCGTCCCGGCGGGTGCACGGCAACCTCACGACGGATTCCTCGGCGTCGGTCGTATACGAACCGGCGCCGCAAGCAGTCAAGGGCTCCGAGGTAAGCCGTCACCACCAGGAACGGACGTTTCGTATCGGAAGCCGAATTGTCTGCACTCACTGTTGGTTTCAGATCTGCCAGTCGTAACATCCAGCCGCTGACGGCCGAAGAGAACCCTGAACAGGAGGAGATTCTATGAAGAAAGTGTTTACTACTGCTGTACGCGTCGCGGCGGCCGGTGTTTCAGGTTTGGCATTCGTCGCGATTGTCGGTTCCGGGACCGCCCAAGCGGCGCCGCAGGATTGCGTCGTCGAGCGAGACCTTTTCGGTGCGTCGGCGAGTTGCCAACCCGACGGAGGAAGCAACTACGTCTTGCACGTCGACTGCTTCGGCCTCTACGCCAGCGGGCCGTTCCCGCAGTATGGTGTCGGCTCCTACCAAGCGCTCAGCTACCCCTTCACGCCGAGCGGCCAGCGCGTCACCACGGGATGCACGGGAATGGGTCCCGGTGTGGTGGCGGTGGCGACCAACGCTTACGTCGAGATTTATCGCGGTTAGGTTCTGTCTCGAAGTGGTGTGACTTCGAACTGGGTGTGGCTTACCACACACCATTGAATCCGGGGCCTAAGGTCTGACTCGGTCCGCCCATCGGGGGCAGCTGAGTGGAGGGATTCGAAGATGAAGTTCGAGAAGATCACCGCTGCCGTTTTCCTGGCCGTCTCGGCCGTGGGTATCACCGCGGCGACCGCCCATGCGGAGCCGGCCGTAACGGAGCAGCCGACTGCGGGGTACACAACTTCCGGTGTGGATCAGGGAATTCCCTACCGGATCACTGTTTCGCCAGTCGACGGCGTCGTTACCACTACCGTCGAAAACAGCAGGTTCGAGATCGCGCAGAACGGTGCGGTGGTGCTCGAGTCCGGCGACGGAGCGGCAGTGACCGAGGTGCCGCAACAGTACGCCGTCGACGGGCATTCGATCGCGATCGCGCAGCACATCGGCGCGGACGGCCGCACCCTGACCTCGACACCGACCGCAGAAGATACCGCGCAACTGAAGGACATCAGCTCCTACGACCGGCTCAAGGAACAGATCAACAAGAACCTGCCCGGCGTCGTCGCCGGTGCCATCGTGGGCGGGCTCCTCGGAGCGTGCGTGATCCTGGTGTGGGGAGTCAGCATCCCCATCGGCGCGCTGATCGGTGGAACCATCGGCGGATACGCCATGGGCGGCCCGGAGTTTCTCGACGCCGTACAGGCGTTTGTCGCCAACCAGGGCAGGTGAGATAGCGGCCGACTCGACACGGCCGGTCGCCCGCGGACCGTTGCACCATCCCCTATGCGGGAAGATAAGGGCGTGGATCAGGAGATTTCGAGAGCCGGCGCCGACCTGCTGGCGGCCGACATCGAGTCGGCTCTCGGCTTCGAGGTACACATCGACGAAACGATCCCCGAGCATCGGCGCCGGATGTCTTTTGCACCGGCCTGGTGGATCGAGTTCAGCGTCCCGGCACTGAACGTCTTCGTCGGCACCAGCCCCGGCGAGTTCACGCCCAGCGGTGTGGCATGCGAGCTCGCCTGGCATATCCACGACGACGTCCTGTCCCGCAGCGGGAAGATCTGGCCCGCCGACCCTGCGGGTGGGGACCAGCCGTTGCTGCCCACCCTTGACGGATGGTGCGGACAGGGCGGCTCGACACCGTTCGGGCAGGTCGAGGCAGCGAAGGATCCCGATCCGGACCTCGACGGTGTGGTCCGGTGGTGGCTGCCCCGCCATTCCGACGGGCTCATTGCCAGCCACTCCGGCGACGTGTGGTTCTGCCTGTGGGAGTACAAAGGCGACGAACAACTCATTACCCCGGGCATGCCGGTGACATGGTCCATCGGCGAAGGCGGACACGGAAAGTACCGCAAGGCAAGCGAAGTCCGGCCAGCTTAGCCGTAGTTTCTTCTCGGAGACCGCGCGGCCGAGGTGTCTCGTGAACGATTGTTCACGAGACACGCTGCCCCGCAACATGTTTCCGCATGCTGAATGTGTAAAGCATCCCGTGTACGCGGCAACGTCAACCTGTCGGGGGTTACCGATACATTCCGTGCATGAGAATCGGCTACGGGCGGGTATCCACCCGCGACCAGCATCCGGGGCCCAGCACGCCGCGCTCACCGCGGCCGGGTGCGAGCAGATCTTCCTCGACAAGGTTTCCGGCAAGCTCGCCTCCGTCCGGAACTTGACAAGGCGCTGCTGGTGGCCAACCGGGAAGGCGATCAACCAGCGGTGCACGACGGAAGGGCTCGTAGCAACCTGCGTGGGGCAGGCTATCCGCCAATCACCTCGACGAACGCGGACAGCCACGAGAACCACCGCCTCACACTCGCCGTGGCAGCATAAGGTATTGAGAATCCAGGTGACGCCCGTGTTGTGCCGTTGCCACCAAATCTAGTGACACTAGATTGTCAAGCGATGCTATAGTCGGGCTATGGGGATCCAGACGCGACGAGAACGCGAACGCGCCGAGCGGCACCGGCTGATCATCGACACCGCTCGGGAGTTGGCCGAGTCGCAGGGGTGGGACGCGGTGACTGTGCGTAGGTTGGCGGAACGGATCGAATACAGCCAGCCTGTGCTGTATTCGCATTTCGCGGGTAAGGACGAGATCGTGTCGGCGGTCGCCGAGGACGGTATCGCGGAGATGGCCGCGTGGAGCCGCGCGGCGTTGGAGTCCGCGAGCGGCGAGCCGCGCGCGGCGTTGGCGGCGGTGGCGCGGTCCTACCTCGAGTTCGCGGCCGCGCGGCCCGCGCTCTACGACGCGATGTTCCTGATGAAGGTGAACCTCGCGTTCGGCGAGAATGCCTCGCAGCCGCTGCGGGACGCGTTCGCCGTCATGTTCGCCGCCTTCTCACCGTTCGCGGGCGAGCACGATCCGGAGACCTTCACCGAGGTCGGCTGGAGCGCCCTGCACGGCTTGGCGACCCTGGATCGCGGCGGACGTCTGCGACCGGCTCAGCGGGATGCCCGTCTGGCGGTGTTGATCGACCAGTGGACCCGGTAGAGCTCTGCCGTGGTGAGCGGGCCGATCCGGGAGTCGTCATTCCTGGCCCGGCCCGCGCGTATTTGAACCGAGTCATGCCCAGAACTATTGCCTCCGAAGACTCTGACATTCCGGATTTCGTCGCGTAGTTCCGCACACGGGTGGTGACCCGATTCGCGGTTTCGGCGAGCCGCGGTTTTCCGTCTCCGGTGCGCCGAATCCAGGTCGGGCCGGAAACGACCATTTTTGTTCCATCGCATCGCGCGGTATGCGGCATTGAGTGCTCTCTGCGGGTGGCCCCGGTGTGCGGCCGTGATGCCGCCCGCCTGAGCTGCGGCGGCGTCGCCGGGCAGCAGGTCGGCTCACCGGCGTCGAGGTGGGGGCGTGTCGGGTGCCGTCGATCGCCGACCCCGACGCGGTCGGGCTGTCCGCGACCCGGTCGCCGAGGGGCGGGGCCGTAAGGAGCTTCTAGTGATCCCGCAGGCCGAAGACCTACCGACGTTCGGTGACCGGCTTGCCGGGCGACGGTGTCCGCTCGGTCGCAACGCGCATGTGCGGCTTGCTGATCCGAGCGGGACCCTGCGGTAGCGATCTGAAATCTAGCAAAGCTAGACAAGATAGCGAGCGGATGTTACCGTTGCTCCAGTTCCTAACAATGCTAGAATTTGGAAAGGGAGCCGAGAATGCTCATCGTCACCGGCCAGATCATCGCCGCCGCCGCCGTTGTCTCCAATGCCATCGTCTATGGCACCGATGTCTCCGTGGCCATGATCACCCGATCGGTCTACCGCAAGCTCGATGACGCGACCGTGACCATGAGCGCGGGCTGGGGTCACTACTACGGCGACAGGCGCATGCCGGTTGTCGGCGTGGTCGGTGTGGTCAGCGCGGTACTCACGCTGCTGATCGCGCTGTGGGCCGGTCAGATCGGCGCCGCTGTCGCGGCGGGGATCACGGTGGCGGCCCTGCTCACCTGGCTCGCTTTCTACGTCGGCATCGCCAAGCCGATCAATTCCCAGCAGACCGCCGCCGCGCGAAGCGGCATCATCCCGCCCAATGCCCGCGCCCTGCAGGACAAGTGGGACAGCATTCTGAAGTACCGGGTCACCCTGCAGTTCATCGCCCTCGCCGGTCTGTGCGCCGCGCTGATCCTGTTCTGACCTCAGAGCACGCGGCAGGCAATAGCTTGCGCTTCCCGCACCCGGCAACTCACAGCTGATCCCGGGCACACATCCGATATCGAATCCACCAGGGAGTAACCGACATGACCTTCACCATCAACGAACAGCAGTTCCTCGCGGAGGCCGGGATCGGCCGGCTGGCCACGGTGTCGCCCGACGGCGTCGTGCAGAACAACCCGACCAGCTATCGGGTGAACGCCGACGGCACGATCGACATCGGCGGCATGCGGATGCGCGCCAGTCGAAAGTACCGCAATGTCGAGGCAGGCAGCCGGGTCTCGTTCGTCGTCGACCAACAGGTTTCAGTGGAGCCATACGTGATTCGCGGCATCGAGGTACGCGGCACCGCCGAGGCGCTCGATGACGAGGAGCCACCGTTCCACCCCCAGGAACGCGCGATCATCCGAATTCACCCCGAACGGGTCATCTCCTGGGGCATCGACGGCGGACCCTTCGACTTCACCAGTCGCCGCGCCGAGTAGCCAGGAGTGCCGATCGGCGTAGCGGGTGTGCGAGTGGGGCGATCGTCGCAACCTCCCGAATCGGGAGTGTTGCGACGATCGCGTGAGCCCGCCATATCCGGGCCGTAGAGCCTCGTTCCCCACTGGTCGGGCGCGCCCTCGCCGTCGGCGGCGCACCAACGGAGTGTGTCCGAGGCAATCGCGGTGGCGGCGCCGCCTGACGGCTTGACCCTCACGCAGCGTGAGGCCGGAGGGTGGGGTGCATGAGTGATTACTACAACGCGTTCGAGATCAGTCCCGTGCCCGCTCCCGGCCCGGACGCGGTCCCGCCGGAGCTGTTCCGTGGCATTTATGGAATGCCCGCGTTCGCGACTATCCCCACGAGCGATTTGGCGGCGTCGGTGGATTTCTGGATTCGTGGGCTCGGGTTCTTCGAGCTGTTCAGCATTCCCGGCAGAGTTGTGCATCTGCGCCGGTGGGCCTTTCAGGACGTACTCCTTGTCCCGGCGGGGAGCGTTCCGGAGCAGGCGCCAGCGGTGAACTTCAGTTTCGCGTGCGTGCTCAGCCAGGTCGATTCCCTTGTTGAGAACTGTCGTGCGTTGCGCCCGAACTCGGTCGAAGGTCCACGGGATACCCCGTGGAACACCCGTGACGTGGAGGTGATCACCCCCGAGAACGCGCGGATCGTTTTCACCGCGGCGAAGCCCTTCGATCCGGCCAGTCAGGAGGCGCGGAATCTCGAGGCCGTCGGGATCACCCCACCGGGTGTCGGTCGCGGCGACAATGTTGAGCATGCCTGATGCCACTGACGCCGATGGCTTGACTGTCGGTCAGGTCTCGACGCGTCTGGGCGTGACGGTCCGCGCGCTACACCACTGGGATGAGATCGGTCTGGCGCGCCCGTCGCTACGCACCGTTGCCGGATACCGGCTCTACACCGCAGGTGATCTGGAACGCCTGCACCGCATCGTCGTCTACCGGGAGCTCGGTCTCGGCCTGAACAGGATCCGGGCCATCTTGGACGATTCGTCCGCAGACGTGCCCGGCGCATTGCGCGCGCAGCGCACCCAGATCGCCGAACGGATCGACCGGCTCCAGCGACTCGGCGCCGGACTGGATCGGATGATCGACGCCCACGAGCGCGGCCTGCTGCTGACCGTGGAACAGCAGGGCGCGATCTTCGGCCCCCAGTGGGACCCGGACTGGCCCGCCCGAGCCCGTCAGCGCTACGGAGACACGACGCAATGGCAGCAGTACGCGGAACGCTCGGCGTCTCGCGGCCCGGAAGAATGGCAGGCCATCGCCGACGCCATGGCCGACCTCGACCGTGCCCTCGGGGATGCGATGGAGGCCGGGGTCACGCCTGGGAGCCCGGAAGCGAATCAGCTCGTCGAGCGGCACCGCGAAGTTTTCGCTTCGTACTTTCCCCTCACCAGGCAGATGCAGGTCTGTCTCGGTCGCAGGTACGAGACGGATCCGGGATTCGCCGCCCACTACGACGGCATCCGCGCGGGCCTTGCCGCGTGGTTCCGTCGAATCATCGACGCCAGCGCGCGCACCCACAACATCGACCCAGACACCGCGAACTGGAAGTAGAGCGGGGGCGGAATCAGAGGCCGCGCAGACCCTTGCCGAGGACGACGGTGCCCATGATGAGCAGCACGATGGCCAACACCAGGTGGCTGTTGGCCTGGAGCCGATCGCGCAGGCGTTCGAGCGGGGTGCGTAGCCGGTCGGCGGCGAGGGTGTAGCCGAGAATCACGGCCAGCACGCTGGAGGCGGCGAGCAGAGTGAAGACGGCGACGGCGACCACTCGGCCGCCGATGCTGGTGTTGCTGGAGCCGATGATCACGCCTGCCGACAGGCACAGCAGCAGATTCTTCGGGTTCACGGCCGACAACAAGATCCCCAGCCCGGTGGCCCTGGCGACGGTGAGTCGGTCGACCGCGCGCATCCACCCGGGTACCTCGGTATCGGTGCGCGACCGCCACTGTGCCACGGCCAGCGCGAGGAGCAGTATCCCGAGCACGATCTTGACCCATGCGCCCGCCGTCGACGGTTGCCGATCAGCCGAACCACCCAGCGACCCGGACAGCAGCGCCACAAGCGTTGTCGCCGCGAGGATGCCGACGACCCAGCCGAGCGCGAACCCGCGACCGGCTCCGCCCGCGTGGGCGGACAGAATCATCAAGATCGCCGCGATGATCGGAATCGGTGAGATCGCGACCCCTACCGCGAGCGGCAACAGATCACCCAGGACAGCGCCCATCTTCGGAACCATAGGGCAGAGGGCCCGGCTACCTCGCCATTCGAAGGGACATGGCGTGTGCTCTACCCCATCTGGACGCCATCGAAAGACCACGAGTGGCACATGGTTGCGGCAAAGCCCGAGAAGCCCTCTCCACCATGTGCCACTCGCCGGGCCTCTTCCTGTTGGCGTTGAGCGCTCATGGTCCGTCGTAGAGGCGCTCGTTCGGCAACCGCCGTAGGCCGGTCGTGTCGCCGGGGATCACCTCGGCGACCTGTACCTCGAGAAAACCGACGAGGTGCGGCAGTACCGTCAAGTCGCTGCCGAGCTGGACCGCCTGGCACTGGACCGGGCTGCGAGCCGAACTGTCGTCCTCCAGGTTGCGAAGGAGTATGAACGGTGAACGTTGATCTATCCGGCGCGGTGTGGTTCAAGAGCACCCGTAGCAGGACTAAGGATTGTGTCGAGGTCGCCCACCTCGAAGGCGGCATGGTCGGCGTCCGCGACTCGAAGAACCCGACCGGCCCCGCCCTGATGTTCACCCCCGGCGAGTGGGACGCGTTCACCGCTGGCGTGACCGACGGCGAGTTCGAGCGCCCGTAGTAGCAATTACCCCGGCCCGGTCCGCTGTCCTGAGATGGACAGGGACCGGGCCATTTTGTTGTGTCTATCGAGCATCAAGATCAGCGGCACATGGTGGAGAGCTCTTCTCGCGAAATGCCGCAGCCATGTGCCACTCGTCAGCACCACCTACCTGCGCAAACGCGGAAAACCTGGGATCGGTAGGGCGCGGATCGTTCCTACCTTTTTCTCAACGGCCCCGCAGGAGGGCCGGAGGAACAGAACCAGGGGCGCCGCCCCGCTGACGACAAGGACACACACCATGAACACCACTTCGCTCCGCATCGCCGCCGCCGCTATCGCCGCTGCCGCCGCAGTCGGCGTGCTCACCGGATGCGGTGACAGCAAGGGCAGTTCGCCCGCCGCGCCCTCCTCGGCGCAGCCTGCGGCCCCGGCGGGCAAGTCGGTCGCTTCGGTCGACGGCAAGGCCTTCGATGCGAAGTTCGACACCACCTGCGCCAAGCAGGGCGGCACCCTGGCGCTCGCGCTGACCGACACCGCGAACTCCGCCTACGGCAACCTTTCGGTGAGCGCGACCATCACCGACGCGAACACCGTGCAGGCGGTCGCGATCGCGGGCAGCAAGGGCGGTGACAACGGCCTGCCCTACGCGGTCGGCTTCGGCAACGGCATGCCGGGCGGGTCCGCCAAGGTCGTCAAGGACGGCAACACGTTCAAGGTCACCGGCGAGGGCGTGGGCGCCCCCGACCTGACCAACCCGCTGGCCGGGCCGAAGACGTCGAAGTTCGACATCACCTTCGCCTGCTCGTCCATCGTCGGCGCCTGATCGCCGCGTGCCCTCCGATCCGGCCCCGTCATCCCGGCCGACCCACCGGGATGACGGGGTGCGGTGAAATCTCGACTCTCACAAAGGAAATGCTATGAACAAGATCCGTTCGACCGCCCTCGCCCTCGGCGCCGCCGCGATCGGCTACTACGTCTACCACGCCGTCACCTACGTCCCCACCAGCGAATGGGAGCCCGCCGGAATGGGTTGGCTGGGCGTCGAAATGGCGCTGCCGATCATCGCGCTCACCCTGATCCCCATCGTCTTCGCGTTCACCGGCGAAGGCATCCTGAGCGCGCTGACCGGCCGCAACAGCGCGGAGTTCCGCGACGGGCTCACCGGCCTCGGCACCGTCCGGTCGGTGCGGCAGACCGGCGTCACCGTCAACGACCAGCCGCAGGTCCACGTCGAGTTCAGCGTGGAAGGCGCGGACGGCAAGATCTTCCATTCCTCCGCGAAGATGATCGTGCCGCTCACCGAACTGGCCCTGCTGCGTGCCGGGGTGGTGCTGCCCGTGCGTTACCTGCCCGGCCGGACCGACAAGGTCGAGGTCGACCTGTCCGGCGACGCGTCCGCCGCGCAGCACGCGATGAACGAGTCCCTGATCCGCAAGGGCATCACCACGCGGCACAAGCTCGACATCGCCGAGCGCGGCATCGCCACCCAGGCGGTGGTGCAGTCGCTGTCGGTCACCGGCAATATCCGCGACGGTCACTCCGAGGTCGAACTCGGACTGGTCGTCACCCGGCCGGATGGCTCGAGCTTCGCGACCCGGGTGACGAAGTTCCTCGCACCGGCCAGCGTCGGCCACGTGCAGGTGGGCCGGGTACTGCGGGCGCACTACCTTCCCGAGAACGAAAGCGAGGTCGTCATCGCCCTTCCGGTGAACGCCTGATGGGTGAGCCGGGCAAAGCCGCCTTTCGACACCGATGCCGCGTCGATTCGAGATCATCGAATCGGCGCGGCATTCGTTTGTTCCCAGGTCTGGCGGCCCGGCAATTTGAGGGTTCCCTAATTGGGCGGTTGTTCACTTTGCCGTCCCTTCCGGATTGTCCGGATGGTTTACCGTGCGGCCATCGGCCAAAACCCAGGAGTCACCGTGAGTCTTCAGCCACTCGCCCTTTTCGTGAAGCACGACGGACAGTCGTCGCGCGCTGCCGTGACATGTGAGTACAAGTGCGCGAACGCGTGCTTCCACGAGGCGCCGAACACCTCCTCGGGCTCCTACTTCGGTGACATCGTCAGCTCCCTGAACCGGCGCGGACTGATCAAGGGCGGTGCGGCCGCCGTACTCGCGGTGGGTGCGGGCGGCGTCCTCGCGGCCTGCGGCGACGACAGCGAGCCGACCACAGTGGGCTCCACCTCGCCCGCGGGGCCGCCCGGAACCGGCACCGACTTCGCCGCCGTCGCACCGAACAAGGAAGACGCCGTGGTGATCCCGGACGGCTACGAGCAGTCCGTCGTGATCCGCTGGGGCGACCCGCTGTTCCCGGACGCGCCCGCCTTCGACTTCGACAAGCAGACCGCCGCCGCGCAGGCCGAGCAATTCGGCTACAACAACGACTTCGCCGCCCTGCTGCCGATCGAGGGCCAGGCCAACGGCTACCTGCTGGTGGTCAATCACGAGTACACCACCAGCCCGCACATGTTCCGCGGCTACAACAAAGACGCGCCGACCGACGAGCAGATCGCGGTCACCATGGCCGCGCACGGCTTGACCGTGGTCGAGGTGAAAGGCGAAGCCGGTTCCGGCAAGCTCGTTCCCGCCTTCGGCAAGTACAACCGCCGGATCACCGCGAGCACCGAGTTCAAGCTCACCGGTCCGGCCGCGGGCAGCGAGTTCGTGAAGACTTCGGCCGATCCGACCGGCACCAAGGTGCTCGGCACCTTCGCCAACTGTTCGGGCGGCCTGACGCCGTGGGGCACCGTGCTGTCCGGCGAGGAGAACTTCCACGGCTACTTCGCCAACGCGGACAAGGTGACCGAGTCGGCCGCCGCGGCGCGGCTGAAGCGCTACGGTTTCGCCGCGGGCAAGACCACCAACCTGTGGGAGCGCGCGGACAAGCGTTTCGATCTGGCGCAGGAACCCAACGAGGCCAACCGATTCGGGTACGTCATCGAGGTGGACCCGTGGGATCCGAACTCGACGCCGATCAAGCACACCGCGATGGGCCGGGTGAAGCACGAGGCCGCCACCATCTACGTCACCAAGAACGGCGACGTCGTCTCCTACACCGGTGACGACGAGAAGTTCGAGTACATGTACAAGTTCGTGTCCTCGCGCAAGATCCAGCCGGGCACCGGCGCGGCGAGCATGCGGCAGAACTTGACCATCCTGGACGCGGGCACGCTGTACGTCGCCAAGCTCGCGGGCGATCACGCGGACAGGATCGACGGCACCGGCGCCAAGCCGTCCGACAAGGGCTTCACCGGCACCGGCCAGTGGATCCCGCTGCTGGAGACCGGCGCGGACGGCAAGGGCAAGTCGCTGGTCGAGGGCATGAGCGCGGAAGAGGTGGCGGTCTTCACCCGCCTGGCCGCCGACAAGGTGGGCGCGACCAAGATGGACCGCCCGGAGGACTTCGAGGCCAACCCCTACACCGGCAAGGTGTACGTGGCGCTGACCAACAACGACAACCGCGGCGCGGACGGCAAGCAGGGTCCGGACGAGGCGAACCCGCGCAAGCTGAACAAGAACGGCCAGATCCTGGAGATCGACGACAACCACACCGGCACCACGTTCACCTGGTCGCTGCTGCTGGTCTGCGGCGATCCCGCGGCGGCCGACACCTACTTCGCCGGGTACGACAAATCCAAGGTCAGCCCGATCTCCTGCCCGGACAACCTGGCCTTCGACCCGTACGGCAACTTGTGGATCGCCACCGACGGCAACGCGTCGAAGTCGAACGACGGATTGTTCTCCGTGGTGCTCGACGGCCCGAATCGCGGCCAGACCAAGCAATTCCTCACCGTGCCGCGCGGTGCGGAGACCTGCGGTCCGGTGGTCAGCGAGGCGCGGGTCATGGTGTGTGTGCAGCATCCCGGCGAGGCCGACGACGCCACTCCGGAGAACCCGTTGTCGCACTGGCCCGACGGTGGCACGGCCCAGCCCCGCCCCTCGGTGGTGGCGGTCTGGAAGAAGGCCGGCGGCCGCATCGGGGTCTGATACCACAGCCGCGGCACCCCGGCCCCCTGCAACCACGGCCACCCTCCGCGGCTTTTCCCACGAGTGGAGCCGCTACTCGACTGGGCGGGTAGCGGCTCCGCTCCTATCCGCTGCCGGTGCCGCTCATGTTGGCGTAACCGGCGAAATTGCCCTGGGCGCCGCTGTAGACGTTGAGGTCGACGCGGCCCGCGATGCCCGGAATGGTGCCGCTGTCGGTGGTCTGCCAGAACGTCCAGGTGGACCAGCCGCCGGGGACCTCGGGTTGGGGGTTGCCCCGGTAGTCGGCGATCCACAGCGGGTACTCGGCGAACTCGTCGGTGTCGGCCATCGCGGTACGCCAGAAGTTGGGGTAGGTGTAGACGATCGGGACGCGGCCGGTGAGCATTTCCACAGTGTTCAGATAGCGGCGGGTCCAGTCGATCAACGCCGCGGGGCCGAGACCCCCGGTGCTTTCCAGGTCCAGCACCGGCGGCAGATCGAGCGGCCCATTCTGTCCCAGCGCCACCGCCGCGTACAGCGCGGCCTGTGGTTCGGGCGGCAGGTTGGGCCGGGCGTAGTGGTAGGTGCCCCGAGCCATTCCGGCCGCGCGCATCAGCAGGCTGTCGGGCACGAAGTACGGGTTGATGTAGCTGAGCCCCTCGGTAGCCTTGACCATGGCGAAGTCGTGGCCGGAGCGTTTGACCGCGAACCAGTCGATCACGGTTGCGTCGGTGTGCTGCCACGAGGAGACGTCCGGACCGGTCGGCGCGGCGGTCGCGGGTAGCGTGGCGGCGAAGATGCCGGACAGCGTGATCAGTGACAGCGCCGCGCCGCGGCGAGTGGTCGACCTCCAGATGCCCATGCCGGAGGACGATAGCCATTCGCTCTGGCTGTTACCAGTGTGACAGCTGGGGTGTCAGAACTGTTCTGAGCTTTCACCCCATCCAATCCAGTACGGACGCCGCTGTCCACGACTGCTGCATACTGCCGAGCGGTTCGCCGGTGAACGGCTCGTAGTACTCGGCGAAGCTGCCGTCGCTGGCCTGGCGCAAGCCCTCGGCGCGCAGCATGAACGAGCGCTCGGCCCAGCCGCGCCGGGCGAAGACCCAGGAGAACAGCCAGCTCATCACCGGCCACACCGGTCCGCGCCAGTACTCGCGGGAACGGAAGTCCTTGGACACGGGCGAGGTCGAGGGCGGCAGCGCGTAGCGCAGATCCGGATGGCCGCAGAAACGCGGACCCTCGAACAGGCGCAGCAGGGCGCGCTCGGTGTCGCGGGGAAGGCCGCCGCACAGCAGCGGCGCGAACATCGAGAGCGTCTCGGTGTTGATCCATCGCTGCAACCGCACGTCGAAATCGCGGGCCGCGCCGGTGCGGGCGTCGGCCGTCGCGACGACGCCCGCGCGGAACCGGTCGGCCCACGCGTAGAGATCGCGCACGTCGGCGTGGGGTTGCTTGTACTCCTCGCCGATATTGGCCAGCACCTCGCAGGCCAGCGCGAAGATTCCGGTGACGAACACGTCCTCGACGGCGAAGCTCATGGTCGAGGCGAGCTGATAGTCGTCATAACCCGCTCGGCGCATCTGCTCGACCAGCCACAGATAGCGGTCGTACTCGCGGTCGGTGGGGCGCTGGGTCGGATCGGAGACCACCAGCACGTCCTCACGGCGATAGGGCGGCAGATCGCCGGGGACCACGTGCTCGTAGGCGCGATCCCAGCGCGGCGAGTTGTCCATACCGGACTCCCAGCCGTGATACAGCGTGATGCGGCCGGTCTCCTTGGGGTCGCGGGCATGCGCCAGCCACCGGTGCCAGCGCACCAGATCCGGCCAGCGCCGGTTGAGGAACTCCTCGGCCACGGACCTGGTGCTGCGGCCGTGCCTGCGGGAATGATCCAGGATCCGCTGCACCGCGATGGCGTGCACGGGCGGCTGGGTGATCCCCGAGGTGTCCGGGCCGTCCGGCGCGTTGGCCGCCAGCTTGCGGCACTCCCAGCGGGCCGGGCCGGGGAAGTAACCGTCCACGCCGTTGGCGAAGACGATGTGCGGGATCATGCCGTTCTTCCACTGCGCGGACAGCAGGGTGTCCAGCTCGACCACGGCTCGCTCCACGCTCAGCGGCGCGAGCCCGACCGCGACGAATGCCGCGTCCCAGCTCCACATGTGCGGGTACAGCCGGGGCGCCGCGCTGGTCATGGTGCCCAGGTCGTTGCCGCGCAGCAGGTAGGCAGCGCGGGCCGCGAGCTGAGTGGGGGTGAAGCCCGGATGTGCCATCCCCCTATTCTGCGATGTCACCCGCAGATATGCCCGCTCAGCGGTGTCCGTTTCGTCTCCATCCGATCGGCCTGTGGCCGCTTCGTGTTCGGCGGTTCTCACTTTCGCATGCCCCGTCCGTGATTCGCTGCTCGAGATTCTCGCCCCGAACCAGCCTGCATCGCTAGTCGTTTGTCCAGTGCTACGGGTTTTTACGCCTTCTTCACCCAGCCGGTTACGGTGGGGCCCATGACTTCCGCCGCGACCACGAAACCGACCGCGTTGATCACCGGCGCCAGTCGCGGCCTCGGCGCCGCGATCGCCAGGGAGCTCGCGCCGACCCACGACCTGCTGCTCGGCGCGCGGTCGGCGGAATCGCTGCGCGGCATCCTGGCGGAGTTGCCCGACGCGCGGGGCTGGCCGGTCGAGTTGACCGACTACGCGGCCGTCGCCCGGGCGGTCGAGCCGATCCGGAGCCTGAACGTGCTGGTGCACAACGCGGGCATCGCCGATCTCGGCACGATCGCGGACTCCACCGTCGAGCAGTGGCGAAACACGTTGGAGGCCAATGTGGTCGCGGTCGCCGAACTCACCAGGTTGCTGCTGCCCGCCCTGCGGGCGGGCGCGGGTCACGTGGTGCTGATCAACTCGGGGGCGGGGTTGCGCGCCAACGCCGGCTGGGCCTCTTACGCGGCGAGCAAGTTCGGTTTGCGCGCCTTCGGCGACGCGTTGCGCCAAGAGGAGCCGCAGCTGCGGGTGACCTCGATCCATCCGGGCCGAATCGACACCGATATGCAGCGGGCGATCATCGCGGGTGAGGGGCGCGAGTACCGGGCCGAGGACTTCCTCACGCCCGAGACCGTGGCGTACACGGTGCGTTCCGCCATCGACACCCCGCGCGACGCGCACCCCACCGAGGTCGTGCTCCGGCCGTACTGAGCCCGGAGTCACCCGGCGGCGCTCCTTCGGCCGAAGCGCTCGCTCGGCTGTCGGCGCGCACGTCGCCGATGGCTTGTTCCGTCGGTACTGATCCCGTACGGGTCCGACGGCGCTGTATCGGCCCACGCGTTCCCCTCGCGACTGTCGCACGCACGTCGCCGATCGGCTTGTCGCCCGTGCGATCGACCTGCTGACCGGAATCCAGCTCTCGACGTGGAGGCGGGCGGCCACCGACCTGATGATGCGCTGTCGCTCACCGCCGTGCTCTCGTCACTGTGATTTCCCCAACCGACCACGCGGGTTCAGGTTCCCGTCAAGTTCGCTTGTTAGCGTCCGGCCCCATCCCCGAGGGTTGGTCGCGGGGAGGTTCGAGCGAGCAAGAGGGATCGGGTTGTGGACAGACGTCGCATGCTGGCGTTGCTGACAGCGGGCGCGGCGGTCGCGCTGACCGGATGCGCGGTGGCCGAGGGCGACCCGATCGACAGCGGTTCCGCGGGCGGCGTGCCCCGGCCGCCCGCACCGCCGTTGCTGCCGCCTCCGCCCGGCGGACCGAAGACGCCGATCCGGGCGGGCGCGATCACAGCGCTGCCGGGGCCGGGCAGCAGCATGGCGCTCACCGTGGACGACGGAGCCAGTCCCGAGGTCGTCGGCGCCTACATCCGATTCGCCAAGGACACCGGCGCGCGGTTCACCTTCTTCGTGACCGCCTACTACGACTCGTGGGCGATCCACCGGGACGCCTTGCGGCCCTTGGTCGAATCCGGGCAGATCCAGCTCGGCAACCACACCTGGGATCACCCGGATCTGACCAAGCTGTCCGCGTCGGCCGTCGCCGGGCAGCTGGAGCGTGCGAAGACCTACCTGCGCCAGAACTTCGGGGTGGACGGCACCCCGTACTTCCGCCCGCCGTTCGGCAGGCACAACGCCACGGTCGACCGAGTGGCCGCCGACCTCGGCTACACCGTGCCCACCATGTGGTACGGCTCACTGTCGGATTCCGGTGTGATCACCGAGCAGTATCTGATCGAATGCGCGCGGCAGTATTTCCAGCCGCAGACGATCGTCATCGGGCACGCCAACGCACCCGCGGTCACTCACTGCTACGGACAGCTGGTCGACATCATCAAGGAGCGCAACCTGTCCATGGTCACGCTCGACGACGTGCTGCTCCCGCCGCGCTGATCCGCCGTCAGGCGACGATGTTCACCAGGCGCCCCGGCACCACGATCAGCTTGCGCGGCGCCTTCCCGTTGAGCAGCGCGTCGATCTTCTCGTCGGCCAGCGCCGCCGCCTCGATCGCCGCGTTGTCCGCGTCGGCCGCCACCTGAATCCGGCTGCGCACCTTGCCGTTCACCTGGATCGGGTATTCCACCGACTCCTCGACCAGCAGCGCCGGATCGGCGACCGGGAACGGGCCGTGCGCCAGCGAGGCGGTGTGACCCAGGCGGTCCCACAGTTCCTCGGCGATGTGCGGGGCCAGCGGCGCCAGCATCAACACCAGCGGCTCCACCACCGAGCGCGGCGCGCCGTCCGGGTAGCTCTTGGTCAGGTGGTTGGTCAGCTCGATCAGCTTGGCGCCCGCCGTGTTGTCGCGCAGCGCGGCGAAATCCTCGTCCACGCCCGCGATCGTCTTGTGCAGCAGGCGCAGCGTCTCCTCGCTCGCGGCGGCGTCGGTGACCCGCACCGCGCCGGTCTCCTCGTTCACCACCAGACGCCAGGCGCGCTGCAGGAACCGGTGCGCGCCGACGACGTCCTTGGTCGCCCACGGGCGCGAGGTGTCCAGCGGACCCATCGCCATCTCGTAGAAGCGGAAGGTGTCCGCGCCGTACAGATCGCACATCTCGTCCGGGGAGATGGCGTTCTTCAGCGACTTGCCGATCTTGCCGTACTCCTGGCGCACCTCGATCTCGGCGCCGGTGGGGTCGGTCCAGAAGAACTTGCCGTCGCGCTCGACCACCTCGGCGGCGGGCACGTACGCGCCGCGCTCGTCGGTGTAGGCGTGCGCCTGGATGTAGCCCTGGTTGAACAGCCGCCGGTACGGCTCGCTCGCGGACACGTCACCCAGATCGAACAGCACCTTCTGCCAGAAGCGGGCGTACAGCAGGTGCAGAACCGCGTGCTCGACGCCGCCGACGTACAGGTCCACGCCGCCCGGGTCGTTCGGCCCGCCGACATCGGCGCGCGGGCCCAGCCAGTACGCCTCGTTCTCCTTGGCACAGAACGTCTCGGTGTTCGTCGGGTCGGCGTAGCGGATCTCGTACCAGGAACTGCCCGCCCACTGCGGCATGACATTGGTGTCGCGGCGGTAGCGCTTCAGCCCGTCACCGAGATCCAGTTCGACTTCCACCCAGTCGGTCGCCTTGGCCAGCGGCGGGGAGGGTTCGGAGTTCGCGTCGTCCGGATCGAAGGTCACCGGGGCGAAATCGTCCAGCTCCGGCAGCACCACCGGCAGCATGGATTCCGGCAGCGCGTGGGGTGCGCCCTGCTCGTCGTACACGATCGGGAAAGGCTCGCCCCAATAGCGCTGGCGCGCGAACAACCAGTCGCGCAGCTTGTATTGGATGGTGCCCTTGCCGTGTCCATCGGCCTCGAGCCGGGCGATCATCGCCGCTTTGGCCTCCTCGACGGACATGCCGTCGAGGTAATCGGAGTTCACCAGCACGCCTTCGCCCGCGTGCGCGCCCTGCTCCAGGTCGCCGCCGCTGATCACCTCGACGATCGGCAACCCGAGGACGGACGCGAATTCCCAGTCGCGGTGGTCGTGCCCGGGAACGGCCATGATGGCGCCGGTGCCGTAGCCGCTGAGCACGTAGTCGGCGATGAAGATCGGCACGGCCGCGCCGTTGGCCGGGTTGATCGCGTGATTGCCCAGGAAGACGCCGGTCTTCTCCTTGTTCTCCTGACGCTCCAGATCCGATTTGGCCGCGATCGACTTGCGGTAGGCCGCCACGGCCTCCGCCGGTGTGGCGGCGCCCTCGTTGGTCCACCTGGGGTCGGTGCCCGCAGGCCACGCGGCGGCGGTCAGCTTGTCGACCAGCTCGTGTTCCGGCGCGAGCACCACGTAGGTGGCGCCGAACAGGGTGTCGGGGCGGGTGGTGAAGACCTCGATCTGCTCGCCGTCGGCGTCGAACTTCACCTGCGCGCCCCGGGATCGTCCGATCCAGTTGCGCTGCATGGCCTTGACGTTCTCCGGCCAGTCCAACCGATCCAGGTCGTCGACCAGGCGATCGGAATAGGCGGTGATGCGCATCATCCACTGCCGCAAGTGCTTACGGAACACCGGGAAGTTGCCGCGCTCGCTGCGGCCGTCGGCGGTGACCTCCTCGTTGGCCAGCACGGTACCCAGGCCAGGGCACCAGTTGACCATCGAATCGGTCTGGTACACCAGGCGATACGAGTCCAGCAGCGCGCCGCGCTCGGCGGGCGGCATCGTGTCCCAGGACTTGCCGTCCGGAACGGCCCGCGCGCCGGAGGCGAACTCGGCCGCCAGCTCGGCGATCGGGCGGGCCCGGTTCAGCTCCGTGTCGTACCAAGCGTTGTAGATCCGCAGGAAGATCCACTGCGTCCAGCGGTAGTACTCCGGATCGGTGGTCGAGAACGAGCGACGCCGGTCGTGGCCGAGCCCGAGGCGGTCCAGCTGACGCTGCATCGTGGCGATGTTCGACTCGGTGGTGTCGCGCGGGTGCGCGCCGGTCTGCACCGCGTACTGCTCGGCGGGCAGGCCGAACGCGTCGTAGCCGAGGGCGTGCAGCACGTTGCGCCCGTGCATGCGGTGGTAGCGGGCGAAGACGTCCGTGGCGATGTAGCCGAGCGGATGCCCGACGTGCAGGCCCGCGCCGGACGGGTACGGGAACATGTCCTGGATGAACAGCTTGTCGGCCGGTGTCGGACCGGCCAGCGGTCCTACCGGGTTCGGCGCGTGGAAGGTTCCGCGTTCGTCCCACGTCCGCTGCCACCGGCTCTCGATGCGGCCGGCAAGCTCCGCGTTGTACCGGTGCTCAGGTACATCGCTTTCGGTTGCACGTGTGTCTTGCACGGTCCTGCCTTCTTGTGGTCGCCGATCCCCGACAAACTTCGTCTATCAGGGTAGAACGTCGCATCGGCAGGACCGAAAATCGGGCTGGCCTGCGGTTGCGGCCGGGTTCGCCGGACGAGGCGCCCGTCGGCGGGCCCGGAGCACCGATGCGCTAGCCTGCATGGGTGTTCGTCGTCGCTCTCGTCCTGTTCGTGCTGGCTGTCGTGGCCGTCACAACCGGAGCACTCGGGCTGACCGGCCGGTTGCCCCGGAATCGTTTCTTCGGTGTCCACACCGAGGCCGCGCTGTCCACGGACGAGACGTTCCGCGTCGCCAACCGGGTCGCCGCGCCCACCTCGATCGCGGCCGGTGCGCTGCTGTTCGCCGGTGGTCTCGTCGGGCTGGCCGCGGGTGGCTTCGTCGCGCTGGCCGTCGCGGCCTGCGCCGCCGTCGTCGCGCTGTTCACCCTCGGCGCCGGTGCGAACGCCGCCGCGCAGGCGGCCGAAGCCATCGCCCCGCCGCCGCAGACCGGTGGTTGCGGCAACTCGTGCGGCGCCTGCTCACTCCGCGATGCCTGCCAGCCCGCGAGCTGAGGCCGCTCACCCCGCGTCCGCGCACTCCGCGATGTCTGTCGGCCATGCGTCGAGGCGGATGGCCCGCGTCCGCCCACTCCGCGACGCCTGCCGATCCGCGAGCTGAGGCCCATCACCCCGCGTCGGCGCACTCCGGCGGCGGGACGCTGCGCGACAACGGACTGTCGACCGGCGTGACGTAGAGCACGCACAGCAATACCGGCACCGTTCCGAGATTGCGCGCCACGTGCGGGTAGCGCGGCCCGCTCGGTTCCCGGAAGATCCGCGGGCGCCGGTAGGTGACCGGAGCGCAGTCCGCACCGGGATGATCCAGCGTCCCCCGCGCGACCAGCACGAACAATGTCCCGTCGTGGTAGTGCCACCCGCTGCTGCCGCCCGGCTCGATGAGCGTCTGGCGCAGCACGACCGCCCACCGTCCCAGCGCGAACCGGAACAGGACCCTACTGGCCGTCCCATGAGCGGGCGCCGCGTTCACCTCGAAATCGGACCACACGCTTCGATCGAACCATCCCTCCTCCGCGGAGTTCCGATAGCTGCTCGGATGAGTCGTCCGTCCCCCGATCTACGACGGCTGACACAGCAGCGCCGCAAACGGGCCGACGGCCGGTGAACTCAGACAAACCTTTCGCGAAGGGTGCCCTCCGCAGTGAGAGCCTGGAGTACCGCGTCGTCGGACGCCGGGTCGCCGACGGCGATGCGGGCGCTGCCGTCGGCGTAGGACTTCGCGGCTATGCCCGCGCGCCGCAGCGCCGTGTTCGCACCCGGGCCCGGTACGTACAGGAAGTTCGCGTGGCTTTCCGGTATCGCGAATCCATGAGCCAGTAGTGCGCTGCGGAGTGCGTCGCGTCCTTCGGCGATGCGCAGGGTGCGCGCGGCGAGTTCGGGTTCGGCGGCGTACGAGGCGGCGACCGCGGCCACCGCCGCCGCGCTCATCCCGAAGGGCAATTGCAGTGTGCCGATCCTCGCCATCAACTCGGTTCGGCCGAAGGCGTAGCCGATGCGCAGCCCGGCCAAGCCGTACGCCTTCGAAAAGGTACGCAGCACAACAAGGTTGGGATGCTTCGCGATCAGCGCCCGCGGGTCGACGGATGCGGTGGCGCCGAGGAATTCGACGTACGCCTCGTCCAGAACGACCGGGACCCGGCTGGGGACGTCGGACAGGAATGCCTTCAGCTCGTCGGCCGGGACGACCGTCCCGGTGGGATTGTGCGGACGGCACACCACGATCAGCGCGGTGCGACGGTCGACGGCCCGCCGCATCGCCCGCAGATCCTGGTTTCCCGCCGAATCCAGCGGCACCGGCACCGCGGTGACGCCGGTCATCTCCGCCATGATCGGATACCCGTCGAACGTCGGTGCGCTGTAGACGATCTCGTCTCCCGGCGTGGTCAGGGTCTGCAAGATCTGCAGTGCCACGCCGGTCGCCCCCGACCCGACCACCACTTGGTCCGCCCCTACACCGAGGTGCTGGGCGATCAGCGTCGGCAGGCGGCGCGGCAGGAACTCCGGGTATCGATTGGCCTGAGCCAGCGTCATGTGCACGGCTCGCAACACCGAAGGCAGCGGCGGGAACGGATTCTCGCTCAGGGCGAGGTCGAAGCGGGGTGGCACGCGGTGCGTCCGGTAGCGGTGCGACGGCCGGGTGCCGTCGACGACGCGCACGCTCATCGCGCGGCTCCCCAGCGGACGGCGGCCGCGCCCGCGAAGTCGCCCGCGTGCGCGAACGCCGACATCAGGACCAGCGATCCGTTGGGCAGCCGTCCCGCCCGGTTCTCCACATCCAGGGTCACCGGGATGCCCGCGGCGAACAGGTTTCCGCAGGAATCGAAGGTGTCGGGGTGACGGTGCGGCGGGAGTTCCAGCGCGTCGTGCCAGTTGCGCAGGAACAGCCGGTTCGGCTGGTTGGTGACGAACGTGTCGACGTCGCGTCCCCGCACGCCGATCCGATCGCACACCGCGAGGGCGACTTCCGGAACGAGCCGATTGCCCCTGGCGAACACCTTGGTGATCTTGGACTCGGTGAAGCTGACGCAGCCCTGGCCCTCGCCCGGCTCCCAGTACTTGCGCTCGCCGTTGGTGGAGAAGTCCATGTCGCCGGCGAATTCGGGATAGGTCCGGCATTCGATGTCGAGAATCGGCGCGCTGTCGTCCTTGCGGAGCAGTCCGACACCGCAGCCGTCACCGGGCACCGGAGCCTGCGCCAGCTTGCGGATATCGGTCTGGGTGAACACCGGTCCCGCGCAGTTCTGGGTCGCCGCGATCAGCGCGGTGCGGGCGGACGTGGTCTGCAGGATCATCCGGGCCATCGCCATCATGTGCACGAACGCCGCACACCCGCCGTTGTGCACGTCGTAGACGTACGAGGGACGGATGCCGAGCCGTCGCGCCACCTCGGGCCCGCAGCC
The DNA here is from genome assembly GCF_053601535.1 of Nocardia sp. NPDC004718. Classification (NCBI taxonomy): domain Bacteria; kingdom Bacillati; phylum Actinomycetota; class Actinomycetes; order Mycobacteriales; family Nocardiaceae; genus Nocardia; species Nocardia sp. NPDC004718. Next base: position 64,570 of record NZ_JBSGCA010000007.1, on the reverse strand, counting down.
GAGCACCGGGTTGTCCGGCAGTTGGGTGTGCGTGATCAAGACGTCGACCTCGGCGATCGCGTCGGCGCCGTTGCGTTCGATCAGCGGTGCGACGGCGCGCTCGACCATGTCCACCGCGGTTTCGTCGCGCGCGACGTGGTGGCGGCCCTTGGGCGAGCGGAACATGACGTTCTTCGCCATCCGGTCCGAGCGGGAGAACTGGGTGAAGTATTCGGTACCGACCGGCTCGCCCGGTAGGTACGAGGACACGTCGACGAGACTGACCTCAGGGAGATGTTGTTGCGTGGTGGTCACTCGGGCCTCACTTCATCCAGTCGGGCTTGATCGGCAGGCCGTGCGCGGCCCGGTACTCGCAGATGGCTTTGAGGTTGTCCATCTCCAGCTGATGCCCCGCCGAGAACATCTCCCAGAAGTCGCCGACCCACACCGGCCGGTTCGGGGGAGCGGACTCCGGGTACGGGTTGGCGTCGTAGAAGGGGTGCTTGCAGTTGACCCACAACACCACCGAACCCGGCTTGTTGAACACCAGTTGCGCGTCGACCACGCGCAGCAGGTAGATCATCCACAGGTGCTGTCCCTGATCCCAGGCACAGTGGTAGTCGACGGTCATGGCGTCGGGGTTGGCGACGGTGCGGGTGAAGATCTCGGTCTCCGAGCCCAGCCGGTCGTAGGCCAGCCAGAGTCCGGGTTCGTCGGTCTCCACGAACCCGCGCAGGCTGTAGGTCCACTCCTCCAGCGACCGGGTATCGGCGAGGTATTCGTAGACCTCGCGCGGCGGCGCGTCGATGTACGCCTGCACCGGACAGTATTCGCCGAAGATCTGGTCGTGCGGATACACCGACCGCAGCATGTCCATGATGATCGGCGTGGTCGCGTCCTTGTCGGAGTTCTCGATGCGGAGCACGCCGGGCACGGCCTGTTCCGGGATATCGCTGAGGGCGGGGAGGGAACTGGTGGTCACGGTGATACTCCTTCGGGTGGGCGTCGGCGGGCGCCGCCGCGTGGGGTTCATCGAAGATCGCGGGATTGCTCCACGGCGTTAATGAAGGGCAGGAACGGAGGGATCTCGTCGGGGTCGCATTCGATCGAAAGGAACGACGGCCCATCGGTTTCCAGGCAGCGACGCAGTGTGGCGGCGAGATCGCCGACGGTGCGCACCGAGAACGCGGGCAGACCGGGGAACATCGCGGCGATACCCGCACCCAGGTCGGCCGGGCGGAATCGGTTGAAGCTGTAGCGGTCCCGGTAATACAGCTGCTCCCTGGTCACGCACATGGCGTGCGCGTTATTGTTCAGCACGACGAAGGTGACCGGAAGGGCGTGCTCGATCGCGGTGTGCAACTCCATGCCGTGCATGTAGAACGAGCCGTCACCGGCGATGACCACCGTCCGCCGGACGCCGTCGGTCCGCGCGTGCCGCGCGAAGGCGGACCCGATGCCCGCGCCGAAGGCGTAACCCATTCCGCCCATCCCGAGGGCGACCACGAACCGCCCGTCACGCGGCACCCGGAGGTGGTGCACGACCGACGCGCCGGTGTTGCCCGCGTCGGCGAACACATCGGTGCCCTCCGGCAATGCGGCATCGATCGTCTCGACCACATCCCGGTACCGCAGACCGGGGCCCGAGGAGTCGGGCACCCGCAGCGAAGTCAGCGGTTGCGCCGCGTGCACGCGTTCGGATCCGGTACTGCCGTCGTCCAATTCGTCGGCGAGCTCGGCGAGTGTTCGCGACAGATCGGTACTGGTCGCATGGATGGCGGGCAGATACGGTGGCGCCACGCCGATGCTCGCGACCGTTCTGTCGGCGAGCGCGGCCTCCGAGCCGGCGCGAGTGGTGACCGGCAATCGGGTGCCGACCAGCAAGCACAGGGCCGAGGACCGGATGGCCGCCGCCAGTTCCGGGTGCCCCATGGTGCCCGCGACGCCGCAGAAGGCCGGATCGGCGTTGTCGTAGACGTCCTTCGCGTCCGGCGCGACGCCCACCGCGGCGTCCAGGGCGGTGGCGAGGCGGGCCAGCTCGTCGCGCGCGTCGTCGCGCGCGACCTGATCGCCCGCGATGATCACGATTTTCCCGGTGTGCCGGGCCGTGGCGAGCGCGGCGCGAACACGAGCGAGTCCGGCCCGGTCGGACCGATGTGTCCTGGTGGCGGGACAGAGCGGCGCTATTGGGCCCGCGTCGGCCTGCTGCACGTCTTTGGGCAGCAGCAGCACCGCCGGGCCGCCCCGGCGGGCGGCCTGCACCGCTCTATCCAGCCGATCCGCCAGGTCGGCAGCGGTTTCCACCCGTACGCAATAGGTGCTGACCGCACCGAACAGACGGACCGCATCGATGGCGCCCGCGCGTCCGCTGGTGTCCTGGAAGGCGCCGTTGCCCTCCAGCGCGGTCGGGGGCTGCCCGACCAGGGCGAGTACCGGTACCCGCGACGCGAACGATTCGGCCAGCCCGGCGACGAGATTCATCGCGCCGCCGCCGGAGGTCGCCGCGACCACGCCCAATCCGCCTGTGCCACGGGCATATCCGTCGGCCATGGTCGCCGCGGAGAACTCGTGTTTCGCGACCACGCCGGTGACGTGGTCCGGCGCGTCGAAGATCGCGTCGTACAGGTCCTCGATATTTGCGCCGTCCACTCCGAAGATGTGGCGCACGCCCAACGCCGAAACCGCTTGCACCAGATGGTCCACGACTCGAGTCCGCATCCGCACTCCCTTCCGCTGACGAAATTTCGACTGCGTACACGAGTGATACGGACCCGGTCGCCGAACGGTTCAACGCGGATCGGAAGATGTGCCGAACAACCTTGCGTGTACGTATACATCTACGTATAGTTGGATCATGCCCAACAAGACGATCTACGTTGCCGATGACGACCTCCCGCTCTTTCAGCGCGCGCAGGAGTTGGTCGGCGGCAACCTTTCGGGAGCGGTGGTCACGGCGCTGCGCCGGTTCATCGAACTCGAGGAGGGACGGCTGGAGGGCTATGACGAGATCGTGCTCAAGGTCGGTCGCGACGGTGTGCGACAGGTCCGCTTCTCCGGGTCCCTGCTAGGGGAGTGGCACGAGGTGAACGATACGCGGATCGAGCACATCCAGGTGTATCGCAGCCGCAAGGGCAAATTCGTGATGCACGCCCAGTATTCGAACTGGGACGAGTATCCCGCCGAGGTGGGTACGAATTGGCTCAAGGACTGGCGAGACCCGAAAAGCTGGCGGCGTTTGCTCGGCGTCGGACAGCAGGACTGGGGTGACTTCATCTTCGTCGTGGTGGACTCCCTCGACGAGTTGAAGGACCGGCTGCCCGACAAGCTCTACCGGCGGGTGGTCGACGTGGCCGAAGGGCCGAAGATCGAGGATCTGGATATCTAACCGCCGCAACCGAATCGACTGACGCCGCGCCCCAAAAGGGGTGCGGTGTCGAAAAAACATGCCCATATGCGCATAGTGAAATTTATGTCAGAAAGGAAAGGCCATGGTGAACGGCCATCGCGTGCCCGCAGTCTCGGTGCGCGGCCTGCGGAAATCGTTCGGCGAGCAGGTCGTGCTCGACGGGATAGACCTCACCGTCCCGGAGGGAACGGTCTTCTCGCTGCTCGGGCCGAACGGCGCGGGCAAGACCACCACCGTGCAGATCCTGACCACACTGATCCATCCCGACGCGGGCGAAATCCGGGTGGGCGGCCATGATCTCACCGCCGAGCGCAAGCAGGTACGCGCGCGGATCGGCGTGACCGGGCAGTTCTCGGCGGTCGACGAACTGCTCACCGGCCGGGAGAACCTGCTGCTGATGGGCGATCTGCATCATCTGTCCCGGCGGGACAACCGCAGGCTGGCGGCGGATCTGCTGGAGCGCTTCGACTTGGTCGACGCGGCGGACAAGACGGCGTCCACCTATTCCGGCGGCATGACCAGGCGCCTCGATCTGGCCATGACGCTGGTCGGCGATCCGCGCATCATCTTCCTCGACGAGCCGACCACCGGGCTCGATCCACGCAGCAGGCGAGCGATCTGGGACATCATCCGTGGGCTGGTCGACGATTACCGCGTCACGGTCTTCCTCACCACCCAGTATCTGGAGGAGGCCGACCAGCTCGCCGATCGCATCGCGGTGCTCGACCGAGGCAAGCTCGTCGCCGAAGGCACCGCGGCGGAGTTGAAGCGGCTGGTGCCGGGCGGCCACATCCGTCTGGAATTCGCCGATCGAGCCGCCTTGACCGCGGCGGCCGACGCGCTCGGCGCCGTGACCCCGCCGCCGGACGACGACGAGGACCTCACCCTCGCGGTGCCCAGCGACGGCGGCGTGAAATCCCTGCGCGCCGTGCTGGACCGGCTCGACGACGAGCGAATCGAGGTCGAGGGCCTCGCTGTGCACACCCCCAACCTCGACGACGTCTTCCTCACCCTCACCGGCCACCCCACGACCGAAAAGGAACCCGTGCGATGAGCATGTCCTACGCCCTCGCCGACTCGGCGACCATGCTGCGGCGCAATCTCGTGCGTGCCAAGCGCTATCCGAGCATGACCTTCGGCGTCATCGTGATGCCGACGGTGCTGTTGCTGGTGTTCAACTTCGTATTCGGTGGCGCGCTGGAGAAGTCGTCCGGCGGAAACTACATCGACTATCTCGCGCCGGGCATGCTGCTGATGATTCCGGCGTACATGACGGTCTCGGTCGCGGTGGCGGTCGCCACCGACACGACCAAGGGCATCGTGAACCGGTTCCGCACCATGGACATCGCGCAGTCGGCCATGCTGACCGGTCACGTGGTCGGCGCGCTGATCCAGGCGTTGATCGGCATCGCCGCGATGGCGGGCGTCGCACTGCTCATCGGCTTCCGCCCGAACGCGAACCCGGTCGAGTGGCTCGCCGTGTTCGCGCTGCTCGCGTCGGTGATGTTCGCGCTCACCTGGCTGTCGGTGGCGCTCGGCCTGCTCGCGCCGACCCCCGAAAGCGCGAGCAACTCGCCCTTTCCGCTGGTGATGCTGCCGTTCCTCGGCAGCGGCCTGGTCGCCACCGACACCATGCCCGCCGGGTTGCGTCAGTTCGCCGAATACCAGCCCTTCACGCCGTTCACCGAGACCATCCGTGGCCTGCTGATGGGCACCGAGATCGGCGCCAACGGGATCATCTCGCTCGCCTGGTGCGTCGGGCTGGCGGCGGCCGGGTACCTGTGGTCGTCCTCGATCTTCCGGCGGCAGACGCGCTGAACCGGTCGCCGACGCAGAAATCCCCCGCGGGCAGCGCCTGGCGGGGGATCGCTCGTTGCTCAGACCGTGCCGGTGAGCAGAACCTTCCCGGTATTCGCCGCGCGGATCTCGACCGAGCGGACCTGGTCGGGCTTGCCCTCGATGGTCTGGTCGATGGTCAGCTCGGTGCCGGGGCTCGCGGGCCACTGGCCGAGCTGCTGCTGCTGTCCGTTGATCCGGGTGGCGTACAGCACGAGATTCGCGTTGTAGGGCAATGGCTGGCCGGGGGGATAGCTGCAGGTCATCACGAGTCGCGTCTGGTCACCCGCCGGGATGAGCTTGAAGCTCGCCGAGACCGGAGTCGGCTCGACCGGCGTCATCTGACGTTCGGCGAACGCCTGCTCGCTGGTGCCCGGCCCCGGCGCGGTGTGCGTTCCGGACACCGTTACCGCGATCGGAACCGCGATCGCCACCGCGGCCGCGGCCGAGGCCACCGCGATGCCGACCGACGCCCACCCGCTGCGTCTGCGGCGCCGCTCGGCCGCGTCGGCCAGCCGCGATGGCGGCGGAAACTCGGGCATCGGCGGTAGCGGTGGCTCCGGCGCGGCGTGCGCGGGCGGCTCGATCATCGTCGTCGCGATGTCGGCATCCACGAGGGCGAGCATGCCGGGCAAGCCCGCCAGCTCGGCCACGGAGGCCCGACAGTCGGGGCAGCTCGAGAGATGGCTCTCGTACTGCAGACGCTCGTGGCGGGTCAGCGACCCGAGCACGTACGGGGCGTCCCACGTGCTGAAATCGTCGGTGATATCTGTCACTGGTTTGTCACCCCCATCTCCTGTAATGCCAGGCGCAATGCGCGCATACCGTAATGCATCCGGGACTTCACCGTGCCCGCGGGAACGTCGAGTTCCTCGGCGATCTGGTGGGTCGACAGTCCCCGGTAGTAGGCCCGCACGATCACCTCGCGATGATCGGCGCTGAGCCTGCCGAGCGCGTCGGCGACCAGCCAGCCGTCCAGCGCGCGGTCGGACTGGTCCGGGGTCGCCCGCTCGGGCGGGTTGTCGGTGCGGAACTCGCGCCTGCTGCGGGCGCTGCGGTGCTCATCCACGGCGAGATTGCGCGCCACGGTGAACAACCACGCCCGCGCCGACGTGGTGGACTGATCCAGGACGTTCGGGCGTTGCCATGCCCGCAGCAACGTTTCCTGCACGATGTCCTCTGCCCGTCCCGGGTCCCGAACCAGGCCGAGCGTGTACCGCCACAAGGGGGTGGCGTGTTCGCGATAGAGAGCCCGCATCAATTCGGATTGATCGTCGGGCTGTCCCGTCTCGCCACGTTTCTTGCGCACAACTGGATACCTCTCCGCTCGAGTTGCGGGGCCGGTCGGTGGGCGCACCCGATGCGTCACCCATGCTTTCGCCGGTTCAGTTGTCGTGTCTCATGCCGTGTCTCCTTCGATCCTTTCGAGGAGTACACGTGCTCAGTTGCGTTCGAGTTCAATCGGGTGTGTCGCGAGCAGGGACAGCGGGAGCGGCTGGCGGCGCAGTACGTGCGCCCACAGGTCGGGGCGGCCGGTGCTGATCGGATCGGACGGCAGGGCCGACAACACGATCCAGTCGTCGTTCTCCAACTCGCCCTCCAGCTGCCCGAAGGTCCAGCCCGCGTACCCCGCGAAGATCCGGATGCCCTCGACCAGCGGGCCGACCCGCTCGGGGTCGGCGTCCAGGTCGACCAGGACGACGCGTCCGTCGATGCGGCGCAGCCCGGGGACGCCGTCGATCCGAGCGCCCACCCGGACCGTGCCCAGGCACAGTGCGGCGTCCCGTTTCACCGGTCCGCCGATGAACAGCGTGCGTGGGGCCGCGACCGCGTCGGTCCAGCGCGGCAGCACCTCGTGCACGGCCGTGTCGCTCGGGCGGTTCAGCACGACGCCGAGACTGCCCGCCTCGTTGTGCTCGATGATGTAGACGACGGTGCGCCGGAAGGTCGGCTCGACCAGTTCGGTGGCCGACACCAGCAGCGTCCCGGCACGAACCACCTGCTCACCGTGCCGGAAATCGCGTCGCCTGCGGTCGCCGTGCCCGCCGCGAGTCTTCCGATCGTCCGGGTCTTCTGCGCGTGCCACTCCGACATCATCGCAGCTGTTCGCCCACAATGCGCCTTCTGCGGCCCACTTGTGTGTTCCGGATTTGCCGAACGGGTCGCGGACCGGGCGTCGGACGTCACGTTGCGCCACCGCCGCCACATCGTAGAGTCCACGTCATGGAACTGCCCGAGGTGCGCCTCGAGAACAACGCCGCCGTGTACGACTTCTATCGCGAGCACCGCCAGAACCGTCTGAAGGCATGGGGTGCGTACGCCATTCTCGGCCGCCGCTACCATCCGCGCGTCACCTACGCCGAGGGCGCGCGCGAAGCGCTCCGCACGGTGATCAGGCAGAACAGGCCGCTGCTGATCGCGATCAACCACCTTTCCGAGAGCGATCCGTACACCGTGGCGGCGGCCGCGTGGCGCAGCGGACTACGCCGGGTGATCGGCCGGGTGCGCGTGCTGGCCAAGGACGAACTGTTCGCCGACCCCGATCAGCGGCGCAAGATCGACATGATGGGCGGCATCCCGGTGTTCCGTGGCAAGGACCACGGCCTTCGCGCGGTGAACGCCGCTGGACAACTCATGATGGACGTCTGCGCGGAGCGGATGGCCCGCGGCGACGGCATCGCGGTGTTCCCCGAGGGCACCTGCAACGACGTGGACCCCTCCCGCGTGCAGGCGGTGGGCAGCGGCATCGGGCACATCGCCTTCCGGGCGATGAAACTCGGCGCCGAGCCCGTGCTGGTGTCCATGGCGCTGAGCTACGGTCCGCGCACGGACCCGGCGGTGCAGCCGACGAAGGAGGAGGCCAAGGGAGCCAGCTTCTACTTCAATGTCCCGGTGCTCGATTTGCCGCCCCGGCCCGGCGACATCGCCCGGCTGGTGCGCACCGATCTGCAGCAGGCGCTCGACGGCGCTGTCGCGGCCTACTGAGGCAGGTTCAGCCGGTCGCGCGCCCAGTGCGGCACCATCACCAGGTATTCGGGGCGGGTCTCGATGAAGTGGTGGACCGCCCGGCACATGGGCAGCGCGCCGAGCTTGTCGTCGCGGGTGCTGTCGAGGGCGGTCTCGATCAACAGCCGCGCATAGCCCTGCCCCTCGTAGCGCGGATAGATCTCGGTGTGCACGAACGCGCGCTCGGAGGCCGTGTCCTGGTATTCGGCGTAGCCGGCGATCGCACCGTCGACGTAGATCTCGAAACGTTCCAGTGCGGTGTTGTTGCTGACCTCGGTCGACATGGCTCGACGCTACTCTGTGCGCCGGTATCCCGGTAAATCACGCTCACAGCGGGGCGGAATCCCGCCACCGACTTGTCTGTCCGGGCGGGCCTGCGCAGAATGCTCTTGGTCGGGTCCGTCGTCGCGCGCGAGCGGGCAGGCTCGGGGAGGTACCGGAATATGTTGAGGACACCGCGGGTTTCGCGGGTCGCGGCCGCCGTGGTCGCCGTGGGCCTGCTCGGTGGATCGATCGCCGCAGGCGTCGCGGACGCCGCGCCGGGAGTCGCGTTCGGCAAGTGCCCCGAGGGTTCCGTGCCCGCCGATCGGGGCGTGCAGTGCGCCGTGGTGAGCGTGCCGATGAACTACGCCGACCCGGATGGCGCGAAGATCGAGCTGACGGTCAGCCGCATCGCGGCTACCGGCCAGCGGGAAGGTGTGCTGTTCGCCAATCCCGGTGGGCCGGGCGCGGATGCGCTGGACTATTGGGCGCGCCGGTTGGACGTGCTCCCCGCCGCGCTGGCCGAGCATTACGACCGGATCGCCGTCCAGCCGCGCGGACTGCGTTGGGCGACACCGCTGCAATGCGGCACGAGCACGAAGAACGGGGAGGGGCAGCAGGTCTCGCTCGGCGGCGGCAACCGCGACGAGATCAAGAAAGCCTGTGACGCGGCGCAGCCCGGCTACCTGGACACCATCACCACCGAGAGCACCGCGCGCGACCTCGACGCCGTGCGTTCCGCGCTCGGCCTGGAACGGATCGCCTACCTCGGCACGTCCTACGGCACCTACCTCGGCGCGGTGTACGCGGCACTGTTCGGCGACCACGTGGACCGGATGATCCTGGACTCCAACGTCAATCCGCACTGGGTGTGGACCGAGGAGTTCGCCCAGCAGCAGGTCGCGGGCAAACAGCGCCTGGACGATCTGTTCGCCTGGATCGCCGACCACGACGGCGAATACCACCTCGGCGACACGGCGTTGCAGGTCTACCGCACCTGGGTCCGGCTGGCCGCAGGCCAGGGCGGCGGTTGGTACGCCAACCTGACCCCGCCGCCCGCGAGCATCGCCGACCTGCCCGGCGTGCTGCCGGAGCCGTTGGCGGAGATCGCCCGGGACGGCTACACCGGCAGCGTAGAGCAACTCGGCAAACTGCAGAATTTGTTGCGCACCTTGATGAGCGGCGGTGTTTCCGCGCAGGTGCCGTTGCTCGGCGCCACCACCGTGGCCACCTATACCCGCACCTTCTGGCCCACCTTCGCCCGCGCGATGGCCGACGCCGCTGCCGACCCGGCGAACGTGCAGCGTCTGCGGGCCATCGAGGGCGCTACCTCGACCGACCCCACCGGGCGGTTCGTGTTCAGTGCCATTACCTGTAACGAGAACGCCGTGGCAGGCAGGCCGGAACTGCTCGGCGCGGCGGCAGGCACCATCGCCTCCGGCGGCAACGCCATGGACGCGCGCGCCGACCTGGTGCGCTCGGGGATGGCCTGTGGTTCCTGGAAACCCGTGACGAAACCGGTGCCGATCACGGGCGCCGGGCTGCGCACCCCGCCCCTGGTACTGCAGAGCCGCAACGACGCGCTGACCAAGTACGAAGGCGGCCCGGCCATGGCCACGGCGCTGGGCGGCGCGCTGGTCGTCGTGGACGGCGGCGACCACGGCACGTTCGGTCGCGGCAATCCGGCGGTGGACGAGGCCGTGCTCACCTACTTGCGCACCGGGAAGGTCGGCGTCACACGGGCCGACGAGGCTCCGCTGCCCACACGCTGAGAGTCCGACCCCCACGAAAGTGGTTCGTGACTGCTGTCCGACATCACGAACTGGGACTCATGGCGGCGTGAAAGCCCGGTCGGCGGCCTCGGCGCCGAATTCGTGGCCCGGCTCCGCCTCCCGCCAGGTAGGCAACCCGCACTCGCTCCCGTGGCGGCCGAGCCTTTCGCCGGCGGCCGGTGGTCCTCACCACGGTCGCGAACTCGTCATCTCGATCGCGCCGACGCTGTCCTCGCGCGCTGTCGATCCGGCCCGCGGGGTCGATCGGAGCGCGGCGACCGGCGTGCAGCTCCGGATGTTCGTTCCCGGTCGACGCCGGTGCGATTCACGTCGCGCAGTTCAGCGATATCCGCCGGTCCGGACACCGGTTCACCGCTTCGTGTGCGGAATCCGCGCTTCTCCGAGGTCGGCGAAGGCCCACGACGACGGCTGTGGCTGATGTGTCGTGGTGCGACCGGTCCGGTCGCGTCCGAGAATGTGAGGATGACACCCGCTGCGCGAGTCATCCTCGCTCCGGACAAGTTCAAGGGGTCGCTCGCCGCGCCCGAGGTGGCGGCGGCGCTGGCTGACGGTTTGCGGCGGAGCGCGCCGGAGACCGAGATCCGGCAGCTGCCGGTCGCAGACGGCGGTGACGGCACGGTCGAGGCGTTCGTCGCGGCGGGTTGGGCGCGGGTGGAGGTGACCGCTCCGGGGCCGACGGGGGTTCCGCGTCGCACATCCTATGCCCGGCACGGTGCGACCGCGGTCGTCGAACTGGCAGCCGTGGTCGGTCTGGCGATTCTGCCAGAGGGTCGGCTGGACCCGTTGGGCGCGAGCACATATGGGCTCGGCGTGGTGTTGGCGCATGCCATGGAGCACGGCGCGACCGACATCGTGCTCGGTCTCGGTGGCAGCGCCTCCACCGACGGCGGCGCGGGCATGGTGCAGGCGCTCGGCGTCCGTGTCCTGGATGCCGACGGACAGGAATTGCCGAGCGGTGGAGCGACTTTGGCCCAGGCCGCGAGTCTGGACCGCTCCGGCTTGCACCCCGGTGTCGCCGGTACGACATTCACGCTGGCCTGTGACGTCGACAATCCGCTACTCGGGCCGACCGGCGCGGCGGCGGTGTACGGGCCGCAGAAGGGCGCAGGGCCCGCCGAGGTCGATGCCCTCGAATCCGCCCTCGACACTTGGGCGCAGCTCGTCGGCCCGGAGTTCGCGCGGCTGCCCGGCGCGGGCGCGGCGGGCGGTACCGGTTTCGGCGCGCTCGCCGTGCTCGGCGCGCGGGTCCGCAGCGGTATCGAGGTCGTGCTCGAACTGCTCGATTTCCCCGCCCTGCTCGCTACCGCCACCCTCGTGGTCACCGGTGAGGGATCGCTCGATCGGCAGAGCTTGCACGGCAAAGCGCCGGTCGGCGTGTGCACGGCCGCGCGTAAGGCCGACGTCCCGGTGATAGCCGTGGCGGGCCGCACGCTGCTCACGCCCGACGAGATCCGGGCCGCGGGCTTCGCGGACTGCTACGCGCTCGCCGCTCTGGAACCCGACCCGGAACGGTCGATGGCAGAGGCGGCGTCGCTGCTCCGACGCGTCGGCGCGCGGATCGCCGACGACCGGCTGGATTAGCTCGCCGACGCCAGCGTGCCGGCGGCCAGTTGGTGCTTGTGCCGGTCGCCCCATTCCTCGAGCGGGCGCAGCGCCACGGCCAACTCCTCGCCGAGCGGCGTGAGCGAGTACTCCACCCGGGGCGGGACCTCGGGATAGACCTCGCGGTGCACCACACCGCTGGCCTCGAGCTGACGCAGGTTCTCGGCGAGCACCTTCTCGCTGACTCCGTCGAGCAGCTTGCGGATCCGGCCGAAGCGCTGGGGCCCGATGCCGAGCACCCACATCAGGTGCATCTTCCACTTGCCGCCCACGACATCGATCGCGACCGTCATGCCGCACACTTCATGATCCGCGTCACTGCTCATGCCCACCGCGCTCCTCTGACCTCGTTTCGAACCCCGAGGTGAGCAACCGCACCTCCACGTTCGGTCTTCCCGACTCTACCTGCGGGAACGACGATGAATTCCGGCGCCGACGCAAGTAACCGACGAGAATCGAAGGGACACATCATGTCCGAACAGACCACCGCCCGCGCTGTCTCCGTCGTCGGCCTCGGGCCGATGGGGCAGGCGATGGTCCGGGCCTTCCTGGCCGCGGGCGTCGAGGTGACGGTGTGGAACCGCAGCCCCGAGAAGGCCGACGCCATGGTCGAGATCGGCGCGAAGCGCGCCGCGACCGTCGCCGCCGCCCTCGATGCCAACGAAGTCACCGTGCTCAGCCTGACCCACTACGCGGCGATGTACGACGTGCTCGGTCCGGCGACCGGCCACCTCGACGGCAAGGTGATCGCGAATCTGTCCTCCGATTCGCCGGAGCAGGCCCGAAAGGGCGCGGCGTGGGCCCGCTCGCACGGCGCGCAGTTCCTCTCCGGCGGCGTCATGTCGGCGGGGGACAACATCACGCATCCGGCGTCCTACATCTTCTACAGCGGCCCCCGTGCGGTGTTCGACGCCCACGCCGAGCTGCTGCGCCCCTTGAGCCCGCAGGAGTACCTCGGCGCGGACGACGGCCTGGCGCAGATCTTCTACCAGGGGCTGCTGACCATCTTCCATCCCTGGTTGCTCGCCTTCGACCAGGCCACGGCGATGATCGATCGGTCGGGTCACGACGTCGCGGCGTTCGTTCCGTTCGCGATCCGCTCGGCCGCCGCCTTCCCCTACTTCATGGAGGAGCACTCGGTCGCCAACAAGAACGGCGGCTGGGCGTCATTGGCCGGTCTGAAGATGATGGACGCGGGCGCGCAGCACGTTATCGACGCGAGCGAGGAGATCGGCGTCGACGCCGTCCTCTCGCACACCGCCCAGGGGCTGTGGCGCAAGGCCATCGCCGCCAGCGAGCGGGCCGGAAAACCCATTTCCACCTACGCCCTGCTGCGCGACCCCGCCTGACGTCGCGGAGTCGGCCGGGTCCTCGCACTGTCGACGCGAGGACCCGTCTTCTGCTTTCGCAGGGCTTGATATGCAGCCTTGTGGTTGCCTATTGCTGGCCCAGCATCCTCTCCAACCTCAAAACCCTCCTGGAAACCGGCGAACCCCTCCCGGCCCCATAGGCCTCCGGGAAACACGAAGAGAGCAGTGCTCTTGACTTCCTCGCGCCCTTCGTGGAACACTTCTCTCTATAGAGAGCAGTGCTCACAACAAGGAGTAGTCATGGACCTCAACACCCGCTACGTCGGCCCCGCCGGATTCGACGCGGTCTTCAACCGGATCGCCAACCTGCTGCCCAAGCTGGGCATCAGCGTGATGGGGTCGCGGCTGCTCGCGGTGCGCGGGCGCAAGAGCGGGGAATGGCGCACGACGATGGTGAACCTGATGGTGCGCGAGGACGGCGAGCGCTTCCTCGTCGCGCCGCGCGGGCACACGCAGTGGGTGCGCAACCTGCGCGTGGCGGGCGGGGGCGAGCTGCGGCTCGGCCGCAAGGTCGAGGTGTTCACCGCCACCGAGGTGCCCGATGCCGACAAGGTGCCGCTGCTGCGCCTCTACCTGCGGAAGTGGGGCTGGGAGGTCGGCAAGTTCTTCGAGGGCGTGACCAAGGACGCCACCGATGCGGAACTCGCCGCCATCGCGCCGGGGTTCCCGGTCTTCCAGCTGAAGTGAGCTCAGCGCGAGCGGGCCAGGAATTCGATGGCGGCGGCGTAACCCTGGATGCCCATTCCCGCGACCACGGCGGTCGCGATCGGAGAGATGTAGGAGTGGTGCCGGAACTCTTCGCGTGCGTGCACGTTGCTGATGTGCACTTCGACGATCGGGAGTTCCGGGATCACCAGCGCGTCGCGGAGCGCCACCGAGGTGTGGGTGAGGCCGCCGGGGTTGATCACGATGCCCGACTCGGCGCCGCGCGCCCGGTGGATGCGATCGATCAGCGCGCCTTCGGAGTTGGACTGGAAGGCGACGATCTTCCGGTCGAACTTCGCCGCGGTCCGTTCGCACAACTCCACGACGTCCTCCAGCGTCGCCGACCCGTACACCTCCGGCTGCCTGGTGCCGAGCATGTTGAGGTTCGGGCCGTTCAGAACCAGGATCGGGCCCGGCGTCGCGTCCGCGGTCACAGCCATGCACGGCAAGATACCGCGTCACACCGCGCCGCCCGACCGGGCCCGACCGGCTACAGCCCCTGCGGGCCTTCCGAACGCAGGTCGTCGACCTTGCGCATGGCTTCGCGCAATTCCTCGAGCCACGTCTCCGCGTGCTTGCCCGCCAGTTTCACCGTCCAGGCGAGGGCGTCGGCGCGGGAACGGGCGACGCCCGCGTCGACCAAGGTGTCGAGCACTTTGCGTTCCGGCTGACGCAACCGGGTCATCACGGGCACGGCGAGGTGGGTGAACAGAATCCGTTCCCCGTCCACCGAGACGCCCCAGGCCACATTGCGCCGGTAGCGGTGCTGCGCTTCGTTCGCGATCTGCATCCGGGCGGGCCGGGTGGACTCGCGGAACCGGGCGACCGCTCCTTCCTTGGTCGCGCGGGGAACCTCTTCGGTCGAGGCTTCGGAATCGTCGGCGTCCGGCTTCTTCTCCGGCTGCGGAATCGGCAGCTCACCGATGACGACGATTTCGTCCCGGTCGATCTCGATCACCGGCGGACCGGTGAACCAGTCACTTGGCAATCTTCCGGCGAACCAATCGGGTACGTCCGACGGGTCCGGCAGGTCGGCTTGCTGCCAACCGCCCGTTCGTCCGAAACCCCGGCCGCGGTGTGCGTTTCTCATGGCGGGTCACCTACTTATCGTGATGCGTTGCTTTCAGTGATTACAAGATTACGTCGCAAACTACGCGGGGGAGTTGCGCTCAGTGCGAACAAGGGTCCGGTTGCATCGATCCGCACCCGTGGGGGTATTTATTGATACGAAACGTCGAGTCGGGTGGTAACCGCGCGACTTTTCGAGAAGGCCGGTACGGTAGCGGCGCCGGTTGCCGCCGACCGGCTGGACGATGATCATGAAAGGCCCCCCGAGATGCATGATCCCGGGGCAGAATTGGGATGCTGAGCATGGGTAACGTCCGCGCTACGGAGGCATCGCGGTCTGGTCTTTTTCGGGTACGGTGGTCTTGTTACTGGAGTGACAAGAGTGAAGAGTGGGCGACATGGACGTGTGGGGATCCCGCCGCTTTCGTGTTCGCGGCGCAATGGCACTCATGGGGGTGGCGGCGCTCGCGCTCGGGATCGGGTCGTGCGGGATACACGAGAAGCAGAATGAAGCGGAAGCGGTCGTGGAGCGCTTCACGGACCTGCTCGACGATCAGGACTACACCAAGGCGGCAGACCTGACGTCGTACCCCATCGCGGCCACAGCAACTCTGAAGCAAATGTTCGAGGGCTTGCAGGGCGCCAAGGTCGACTACCGCAAGACCCAGTTCATCGGTCTGGACGCGCAGTCGGCGATCTTCAGCATGGACGTCGAGTGGAGCTTCGGCGAGCGCAAGACCTGGAATTACAGTCTCGAGGGCAACGTCCGCAAACTCGCCATCGGCTGGCGGATCTCCTGGGAACCCGCGGTCGTGATGCCGCAGCTGGCGCACAACCGGACGGTGCGGCTGGTGCGCACCTATCCGACGCCGGCGCCGCGGGTCAACGACATCGCCGGTGAACCGCTGATGACCGAGCAGACCATCAACGTCGTCAAGCTCGATCCCGCCAAGATGCCGGACCCGGTCGCGTCGACCGACGCGCTGGCCAAGGCCATCGAGCCGGTCGCGCCGCTGATCACCGGGCCGGCGCTGATGCAGCAGCTGGCCACCTCGCAGGGCAAGCCGATTATCGCGGTGAACTTGCGCGAGGGGGATTTCGCGATCCTGGAGCCGCGGATGGCGCCGATACCCGGTGTGGTGATGGAGAAGCAGCCACGGCTGATCTCCGCCGACCGCCGGGTCTGGTCGCCGATGCTGGACGCGCTGCGCAAGGTGCAGCAGGAGAGTCAGGAAGCGCATTCCGGGTGGGGCGTGCAGCTGTTCGAGCAGGACGGGCGGTTCATCACGCAACTCGCCGGTCAGCAGGGCCCACCGGGACCGGACATCGCGGGCACGATGGACCAGCGCCTGCAACGTGCCGCCGAGGACGCGGTGGTCAGCGTGCCCACGCAGGCCTCGATCGTGGCGATCCAGCCGTCCACGGGGGCGGTGGTTGCGGTCGCGCAGAACAGCCAGGCCAGTGAGCACGGCTCGGTGGCGTTCACCGGACTGTATCCGGTGGGCGGCAACATGGACCTGTTCCGCGCCGTCGCGGCGTCGGCGAAGAACAAAGCCCCGCAAGATGTCTCGGTGCAGGACGCGGCCGAGGCGGCGACCGCGCTCGGCGTCGGCATCGACTTCAAGGTGCCCGGCCTCGACGAGGTGACCGGTCGCCTGGCCATCGCGGGGCGCAGCGCCGAGCAGGTGCTCCAAGGCGGTGGTTCGGATGCCGTCCTGGCCAGCCCGTACGGCATGGCCATCGCCGCGGCCGCGATCGCGCGCGGGGCCGTGCCGCCGCCGATGATCGAGGCCGGACGCCCGAGCGCCACCGACGCCCGGCTCGACCCGCTGCCGCCGCAGACCGCCGACCGGCTGCGCGGCATGCTGCGCGACGCCACGAACGCCCCGGAACTGGCGAGCGTACGCCGCTACCGCGACGTCGCCGCGTTCGCCGCGACCGCGGGTCCGGACGGGTGGCTGATCGGGTCGATGGGCGATCTGGTCTTCGCGATCCACATCAACGACGTGGACAGCAAGGACGCGACCGCGCGGATGGCGGCCAGGATGCTGCAGGCGCTGGCTACTCCGGAGCCGTGATCACCGCACGGCTTTGTACACCGCGCGCCAGCCGAGCAGGAACACCGCGAGCACCACACCGGCGACCAGCACGAAGCTGACCGCTGTGCCCTGACCGCTGACCACGCGCAGCAGCATGCCCCCGACCAGGGTGCACGCCCAGATCACGACTCCGGCGGGCCACAGCGGGGTGATGTCGAAGCGCCCGCTGCCCGCGGCGGCGCGCCACCGGAGCGCCACGACCAGCCAGCCGACGACCAACCCCGTCGCGAACGGCCACACGGTGCGCAGCAGCCCGGCGAGCACCGCTTCGTCGTGGCTGCGCCTGCCGATCGCGCAGAAGACGACGACGAGCAGCGCATCGACCACGAAGGGCACTGGTTTCCTCACGCGGGCCAGCGTAACGGCAGCCAGGACGCGGCTTCCGTCACAGCCGCCGCTGCTCGAACTCCTTCTCGAACTCCGCGTCGTCGGCCTGCGGTCTACGGAACAGGAACAGGAACACGATCCACCCGGCGATGGCGACCAGGATGAAGCTCACCATCCGATAGACGAACGCCGCGGCCACCGCTTGCGCGGCGGACAGGCCCGCGGCGGCGGTGAGACCGTAGATCAGCGTCGCGTCGACGTAGACGATGCCGCCCGGCGCGAACGGGATGGACCCGACGGCCTTGCCCACGGCGAACGCGAGCAGCAGACCGGCGATGCGCGGATCGGCGCCGACCGCGTAACAGGCCGCGCCCAGGCAGGCCACGTCGGCGAAACGATGCATCAGCGCCCAGAGCGTGACCAAGACGCCGTCGCGCTTGCCGAGTTCAACCGACTCCAGCTGACCGAGCATGTCCTCGATCTTGGCGGCGGCGTGCTCGGGCGGGCGTTTGCGCAGCCGGTTGACCAGCGCCAGCAGGTTGCGCAGCAGCGCGTCGAGCGAGCCGGGATTGCGTGAGACGTGATTGCCCGCCCACACCAGCGCGACGACGGCGGCCAGCGAGAGGATCAGCTTCAGCGGGCCGATCTGCCCGCCGGCCAGCAGCGTGCCGCCGACGCCGAGCAGCGCCAGCCCCACCGCGGCCACCACGCCGGAGAACACCAGCTGCCAGGAGGCGACGACCGGACTGGCGCCCCAGCGTCTGGTCTGCCGGTAGGTGAACGCGGTGGAGAACACCTGGCCCGCGGGCAGGGTCACCGACATCGCCGTCGCACCGTAGACCACGGCGACGGACTTCCGCTGACTCACCGCGACGCCGCCCGCGTTGAGCAACTGCTTCTGCACCCGGCCGAATCCACTCATCGACAGCGCTTGCAGCCAGATCGCGGCCGCCAGCCAACCCCAGTGGATCTCGGTGAGTTTGCGCCAGGACTCGTGCAGTCGCGGCCAGAGGTACACGCCCTCGGCGATCAGCAGGGCCAGCAGAGCGGCGCCGAGCACCCATTTCAACCAGCGGAATCTGCCACGGCGGGGACCCGCGGTGAGCGGCGGCGCAGGATCGTCTGCTCGTTCCCCGTCGGCCGTCACGCGGTCAGCCTAACGAACGCGCCGTTTCGACATCGGTATCGTCGGGCGCGTCGGCCCGTTCTCGTGGCCAGGCCAAAAGCGTTTTCCTGCGTCTGCCGCGCAGCTGTACCTCGTCGCCGGTTTCCCACTGGTCCTGCTCGCTCTCCTCGGCGAAATACAGCGCACTGCCCGAGGCCAGCGTCCGGCCGGGACGTTCTTTGGCCAGCTCGGTGAGCCGGGACGCCTCGTTGACCGGATCTCCGATCACCGTGTACTCGAAGCGGTTGGCCGCGCCGATGTTCCCCGCGACGGCCAGTCCCGCCGAGACGCCGATCCCGATGTCCAGGCCGGGAACTTCGCGCAGGGTCTCGCGCAGTTCGCGCGCGGCGGCGAGCGCGGCGGTCGGCGCGTCCGGGCGGTCCAGCGGCGCGCCGAAGATGGCCAGCGCCGCGTCGCCGACGAATTTGTTGACGAAGCCGTGGTGGCGGTCGATCACGTCGACCACGATGCGGAAGAACTCGTTGAGCAGGCTCACCACCTCGGTTGGCGGCCGCTCGGCCGCGGTGGCGGTGGACCCGACCATGTCGACGAACAGCACCGCGACGAACCGGGTCTCGCCGCCGAGTTCGGTGCCGTAGTCCAGCGCTCGCTGCGCCACCTCTTCGCCGACGTGCTGACCGAACAGCTCCTGCAGCTGACGGCGCTTGGCCGCCTCCTCCATCATCCGGTTGAAGCCGACCTGCAACAGGCCGATCTCACTGCCGTCGAAGACCTCGACCTGTACGTCCCGCGCCCCGGCCTGGACCCGGTCGATGGCCTGGCTGAGCTGGCGCACCGGGTCGGAGATGCTCGAACCGGTGAGCATCGACAGCGCGAGCGCCTGCATGATCACCACGCCGCACAGCAACAGGATGGAGATGGCCAGCGACTGTGCGGAGAACTTCACGTCCGAGGAGATCTGGGTCACGCACAGCAGCACGATGGCGATGGTGGGCGCGAAGGTGCCCATACCCCAGGTCATCCCCATCCTGGTGCCGACACCGGGAGTGAGGGTGTGGTCGAAGGTGCCCTCGGTCAGCGCTTGGGCCGCCACCGGGCGGAGGATGCGCTCACCCAGCATGTAGGTGAAGCCGAACACGATGGTCGCGGCCATGCACTCGGTGACGATGACCGCGCCCGCCAGCGCGGGAGTGTCCCTGATGATCAGCGCGGCCAGCACGGCTCCGCCGGTCAGCCACAGCGCGAGGTGCAGGATCGCCTGGCGCAGCGGTGCGTGCAGCGCGGCCATCTGCTCCTGGCGGCTCGGCGGTCCGCCGCGCATCTGCCAGCGCATCACCGGGCGCAGCATCAGCGCGGACGCGGCCATGCTGAGCAGGCCGCCCGCCACGAAGACGACAGCCGGGATCAGCAGGCCGGTGCTCCTGGCACCGGTTGGCTCGCCCTCGGGGACGGGTAGTCCGTACTGGATGAAGGCCCACACCAGAACCGCGCCGAAAGCGTTCGCCAGCAGCATCGATGTCAGGTACAGCGGCCAGCGCGTTCGCATGGTCTGTTTGACCGCTTCCAGAGGCGCCGACACGGGGTCCAATCTAGCGTTCCGGTCCGGTCGGCCTGTCTGCGGCGCTGGCCGCTGGTGAAGGCGGACAGGCTACGGCCGGGCCGGTTAGGCGTACCTCCGCCTTCGCTCCGGCCATGCGCGGGCTGAGGACGGACTCCGTCCGACAGCGCCCGTTAGGCGTACCTCCGCCTTCGCTGCGGCCATGCGCGGGCTGAGGACGGACTCCGTCCGACAGCGCCCGTTAGGCGTACCTCCGCCTTCGCTCCGGCCATGCGCGGGCTGAGGACGGACTCCGTCCGACGGCGCCCATTAGGCTCACGGAGGTGACCGACCCGAAGCCAAGTCCAGAGCGGAAAATCACGCTGTCGCGCCCCGCCGCGGAGACGGTGCACCCGATCGTCCGGGTATCGGCGGAGTGGGGCTGGCGTCTGCTGGTGCTGTGCGCGCTGGGGCTCGCGGTCACGGCGATCGTGCAGAAGTTGGCGACCGTGGTCATCCCGCTGGCGATCGCTCTGTTGGCGGCGGCGCTGCTCGCGCCGCTGGTGGACTGGATGCAGCGATTGGGCGTGCCGCGCTCGGTGGGTGTCTTCGTCGCGCTGGTCGGGTCGATCGGCGTGGTCGCGGGCATCATGACCTTCGTCGTGGAACAGTTCGTCGCCGGTGTGCCGCAGCTGTCGAACCAGTTCACCGACAGCATCCATCAGATCCAGGACTGGCTGATCAACGGCAGGCTGCATCTGAGCAACGAGCAGATCCGCAACGTGGGCGACGCGATCGTCAAGGCGATCCAGTCCAATCAGGACAGCCTGACCAGCGGGGCGCTCACCACCGCGACCGTGATCGGCGAATTGCTGACCGGCGCCTTCCTGACGCTGTTCATCCTGATCTTCTTCCTCTACGGCGGCGATCAGATCTGGGAGTTCGTCACCAGGATCGTGCCCACCGACCATCGCGAGCGGGTCCGCACCGCCGGACGGCTCGGGTTCGGCACGCTGGTCGGGTTCGTCCGCGCGACCGTCGTGGTCGCCGCGGTGGACGCCATCGGTATCGGCGCCGGGCTGGCCATTCTCGGTGTGCCCTTGGCGTTGCCGCTGGCCTCGCTGGTGTTCATCGGCGCGTTCATCCCGATCATCGGCGCGTTCCTGGCCGGATTCATCGCGGTGTTCATCGCGCTGGTGACCAAGGGGCTGGTCACCGCCCTGATCGTGCTCGGCATCATCATCGCGGTGATGCAGCTCGAGGGCCATGTGCTGCAACCGCTGCTGCTGGGGCGGGCGGTCAGCATCCATCCGCTGGCCGTGGTGCTGGCGATCACGGCGGGCGTGGTGATCGGCGGGATCGCGGGCGGTCTGCTGGCGGTGCCGTTCGTGGCGGTGATGAACACGGCGATCCGGTCGTTGCTGGAAGGCCCCGAGGAACTGTACGGGGAGCTGCAAACCGGCGAGGACCAGCACGGGCTGTATTCGGCCGAACCGGATCGACCCGAGCCCGGCCGGTTCGACGTGGCCGCGACGCTGATCGAGGCGACCAAGAAGCAGGCCACGGAGTCGGCGCAGCGGAAGGCGGAGTCCGATGACGGCGCGCAAGCCGGCGACGGCACGGCGAAGGGCTGAGCTGCGCTCGGCCGACGTGGCGACCACACCGCTGTGGCGGGCCGCGCAGGCGCTGCGGTTGGTCACGCTGCTGTACGCGGTCGGTCAGCAGATCGCTTCGGTGCCGTATTACACTAACCAGCGGTTGAGCTGGGTCCTCATCGCGTTGATGGCGGTGTGGTCGGGTGCTTCGGCGATCATGCTGTCGCAGTGGCATTTCCCCGAAGTGGCGCGGCTGCGCACTTGGGTGGTGATCGGCGATCATGTGGTCGTGATCGGGCTGATGGCCGCGACCCGCCTGGTCGCCGACTACGGCTGGTATCACGGGCACCAGACGCTGCCCACCACGCTGTGGGCCACCAACGCCGTGATCGGCGCGGCGATCCTGCGCGGGCCGTTCGCGGGCGTGCTGTCCGGAGCCTTGATCGCCGCGGTGTCGCTGACGGTGCGCGATCAGTGGGGGGAGGACGTGTGGGCGGACGCTACGGTGCCGGTGCTCGTCTCGGTGGGTCTCGCACTCGGCTTGGCGGCCAACACCGCGCGCCGCGCCCAGGACCAGCTCGAGCAAGCCGTGCGCCTGACCGCCGCGGCCGAGGAGCGCGAACGGCTGTCGCGCGAGGTGCACGACGGCGTGTTGCAGGTGCTCAGCTACATCAAGCGCCGGGGCAGCGAAATCGGCGGACCCACGGAGGAATTGGCCTTGCGCGCCGGTGAGCAGGAGGTGGCGCTGCGCGTGCTGATCACCGAGCAGGCCGATCACCGGGACGCGGGCGGAGCCGAGGTCGACCTGCGGCCACTGCTGACCGCGCAGTCCACGCCGACGGTGTCGGTGTCCACGCCCGGCGATCCGGTGCGGGTCGGCCGCTGGATGGCGAACGAGATCGCCTCGGCCGTGGCCACGGCGTTGTCCAATGTGGAGCTGCACGCCGGGCCGGATGCGAGAGCATATGTGTTGCTGGAGGACACCGGCGACGAAGTGGTGATCAGCGTGCGCGACGACGGCGTCGGCATCCCGCCGGGAAGGCTGGCCGAGGCGGAAGCCGAAGGGCGCATGGGAGTTTCCCGGTCCATCGTGGGGCGGATCGCGGCGCTCGGCGGCAGTGCGGACCTGCTCACCGAGATCGACGGCGGGGTCGGGTTCGGCACCGAATGGGAATTCCGGGTGCCCAGATGAGCGAGCGTCGGCGAGGCGCGGGCACGAGCGAAGACGGAGGCGCTGATGGCGGACCAGACGGCCGGGTCCATTTCGGTGATGGTGGTGGACGACCACCCGATGTGGCGGGACGGCGTCTCCCGCGATCTCACCGAAGCCGGATTCCGGGTGACGGCCACGGCCGACGGTGTCGCCGCGGCGAGCAGGCGCGCCGGGGCGGTGCGGCCGGACGTGGTGCTGATGGACATGCAGCTGCCCGACGGTAACGGGGCCCAGGCGACGGCCGAGGTGCTGCGGGTGTCGCCGCAGAGCCGGGTGCTGGTGCTCTCGGCATCGGCCGAGCGTGACGACGTGCTCGACGCCATCAAGGCGGGCGCCTCGGGTTACTTGGTCAAGAGCGCGTCGGCGGCCGAGCTCATCGACGCGGTGCGCGCCACCGCGGCCGGTCAAGCGGTGTTCACACCGGGGCTGGCCGGACTCGTGCTCGGCGAGTACCGGCGGATGGCGACCACGCCGGTGCGCCCCGACGAGCCGCACCGGCCCGCCCTGACCGAGCGCGAGACCGAGGTGCTGCGGATGGTGGCGAAAGGGCTGTCCGCCAAGCAGATCGCGACGCGGCTGGGACTGAGTCACCGCACCGTGGAGAACCATGTGCAGGCGACGTTGCGCAAACTCCAGCTGGCGAACCGGGTCGAATTGACTCGCTACGCCATCGAACAGGGGCTCGAGTAGTCCGGAGGATGCGCTCGAATCAGGGATCGCCCTGATGCGGTCGTGGCCGTCCGCTGGGTAACCTCGATCGCATGGGTGGGCCCGAATCGGTATCGAATGCGATCGGCTCCGGCGGCGCGGTGGGCGACCGGGAACTGCGCGTGTCGGACGCCGAGCGAGAACACGTCGGTCAGCTGCTACAGCGCGCGGTCGGCCTCGGCATGCTCTCGCTCGGTGAGTTCACCGAGCGGATGGACACCGCGCTGGCCGCCAAGACCCGCGGCGAATTGAACGCCGTCCTCATCGATCTGCCCGGCGTCCGCCTGGTGGGGCAGCCCGCCGCGCCGCCGTCGACGTTCGTGAACTCCTCGCCCGCCTTCACCAGACACACGTCCGGCTCGAACGGCGCGAGCAACGTGATCCGTTCGCGGTTGTCCGGGGTGAGCCGTCGCGGCCCGTGGCAGGTGCCGCCCACCCTGTATCTGAACAACTGGCTGTCCGGGGTCACCTTGGACTTCACCGAGGCGATCATGTCGACCCAGGTGGTCGAGCTGCGGGTCGACGACTTCGCCGGTTCGATCAATCTGATCGTGCCCGCGGAGGCCACCGTCGACCTGAACGGGCTGGAGCTGATCGGTTCCAGCGTGAACAACAAGGTGCGCACCGGGCCGCCGCTCGGCGCCCTGCACCTGGTGGTGCACGGCAAGATCCGATTCGGCTCGGTCACCGCGAAGCATCCGTTCATCGCGCAGTGGCGCCGGTTGATGGGACGCTGACCGGTTGGTCAGCCCGCCGTGGGAGTCAGGTCGAGCGTCGGGTAGTCGGTGTAGCCGTCCGCGCCGCCCACGTACATCAGATGCGCGTCGCGCGCCGGGTTGAGTGGTGCGCCGGTGCGCAGCCGCTCGATCAGATCGGGGTTGGCCAGGAAGGAACGGCCCAGCGAGATCGCGTCCGCTCCGCCCGCGAGCAGGTGTTGCGCCGCTTTCCGGCCGCCGTCCTCGGGCAACGGGACGCCCCAGCCCAGATTCGGGTTGGCGATGAGGGCCCCCGGCCACAGCGCCCGAATCCGCTGGAACAGGGGCTGATCGGGATCGGCGAAGACGTAGTGCAAGTAAGCGAGGCCCTTGTCGGCCAGCGCCGAGACGAGTGCGGGGTAGATGTCCTCGGTGTCGCCCTCATCGATGCCGTTGACGGACACGCCGGGGGAGATCCGCACGCCGACGCGCTCGGCGCCGATCGCGTCGGCGATCGCCTCGACCACAGCCACGGTGAATCGGATGCGGTTGGCCACCGACCCGCCGTAGGCGTCGGTGCGCTGGTTGGTGTTCTGCGCCAGGAATTGATGCAGCAGGTAGCCGTTCGCGCTGTGCACCTCGACTCCGGCGAATCCCGCCGCGATCGCGTTTTCCGCCGCGGACGCGAAATCGGCAATGGTGGCCTCGATACCGGCGGTGGTCATCTCCAGCGGAACGACGGCATCCTGCGCGCCGCTGGGAGTGTGGATGGGCTCGGGCAACGGAACCGGCGAGGGCGCGACCGGGTGCAGCCCGCTGTTGTCCGGATGGCCGACCCGGCCGCCGTGCTGGAGTTGCAGGAACATTCGCCCGCCCGCCGCCGCGACGGCGCCGGTCACCGCTCGCCAGCCCGCCACGTGCGCGTCGGTGTAGATGCCCGGAATGTCGGCGTAGGTCTGACCCACCCGGTTCGGTGTGGTCGCCTCGGCGATGATCAGGCCGGCGCTCGCGCGCTGCGCGTAGTAGGTCGCCATGATCTGGGACGGTGTGCCGTCGGCCGCGGCGCGGTTACGGGTCATCGGCGCCATCACGAGGCGGTGCGGCAGCATCAGGGAGCCGAGGGCCACGGGCTGGAAGAGAGCGGAAGCCGCTGCGTTCGTCATGCTGATACGGTAAAACTTGACATCGATGTGAGATTCAAGCCCGAAGGCGAAAGGCCAGGTGACGGATGCGAATCGGGGAACTCGCCGAGCGCACCGGCGTGAGTGAACGGTCGCTGCGCTATTACGAGGAGCAGGGCATGCTGGCCTCCGACCGCACGGGCGGCGGTCACCGCGACTATCCGGAGCGCGCGGTGGACCGGGTCATCCACATCCAAGAGTTGCTCGCGGCAGGACTCACCAGCAAGAAGATCGCGCGAATCCTGCCCTGCATGCGCGACGCGGACGGCGGTCCCAACGAGTACGCCACACCCGCGCTGGTCGATGAGCTGCACACCGAGCGCGAACGGATCACCCGCACCATCAATGATCTCCTGCGCTCGCGCGAGGTGCTGGACGAGGTGATCGAACGAGCCGGGGAACGACCGGCGGGCTAGGTGTTGACCCCGATCCGGCGGGCGAACGCGCGCAGCGGCACCTTGCGGTCGTGGTCGAGCAGTTCGGACACGATGTGGCGCGGCAGCGACTGGTATTTCAGCCAGTCCGCGCCGCCCACCCGTTCCGCGGTGAGCAAGGCGTCCAGCGCGCGCTGGTGCCGGCCGGTGCGGGTCAGCGCGACCGCCGTGTCGGCGAGGTGCCGCGCCCGGGATGCCTGCGGGAGACTGCCGTTGACCGGCATGTCCTTGGCCGCGGCCAGCGCCTCGGGGTAGCGCTCGGAGGAGATGTTGACATCGACCGTCTGCATGACGACCTGGGAAGGGCCGAAATAGGTCTCGTAATCCTGCCGGTCCGTGCCGATCCGCAGGGCCACCTCGCTCGCCGCCTCCACCAGGGACAAGGCGTCGTGCACGTCCTGGGCCCGGCCCGCCGCGGTCGCGCCCTGCAACACCAGCGAGCCGTAGGCGGACAGATGCGCGGGCGTGACGTCGCCGGAGGGCTCCAGGGTCGCGGCCGCGTTCAGCGCGACGCCGCGCGACTCGTCGTAGCGGCCCTGCACCAGCAACTGCCAGGCCACCGAACCGCGGATGGTAGCCAGCAGTAGGGGATCGTTGCCCAGCTCGGCGGCGGCGAGCGCCTGCCGGATGGCCAGGAACGCCGGATCGGTCTGGCCGAGATGCACCAGCGTGCATCCGGTTACCCAGTACATCCGGGCCAGCAACTCGTTGGCGGGTGCGACCGAACCGTTGCGCGCGGCGTGCACGGTGGCGCGCAGCTGGGTCAATCCCGGCGGAAGGATCGAGGTCAGCAGCTCATAGCGGCCCGACCAGTAAGCGCCCCAAGCGTATTCGACCGAGCGCCGTCCGTCGTCGAGGCTGACCGCCTCCTCTTCCCTTGTCTCGCCGAGCAGGTCGTCTACCGGCGTCAGCGCGCGGCGGATGGCCACGATGCCCGCGTCCGGATTGGTGGACGGCACGCCTTGGCGCTTGCCGATCAGGTCGGCGATATCCACGTCCAAGGCGCGCGCGATCTTCTGCAAGCTGGCGATGGAGGCGGTTTGGCGGCCACCCTGCTCGAGTTTGCGCACCAGATCCACGCTGACCCCCGCCTGATCGGCGAGCTGGCGCTGCGTGAGCGCCTTCCCGCGGAACTGGCGGATCCGAACTCCGATCGACGATTCGTCCATACCCAAGTCCTTTTGTTAAATCTGGGTTTCAGAGTACGACGCTATGTTATCTGCGACTACCGAAGTGGGACATTGCGTACGACTCGTTCGCTGCTGGTTGGAATACCGTTGCCTTTCTGCAACTTTGACTACAAAGGGCGGCGGCAATGAAAACCATGCCGAAGAACACCTTGCAGGCCGGGCGCGCCGATCGCGCGTGGCGGCCTGGTGCACAGACCACGCGACCGGCGCGCCACAGCGCGATTCGACCGGTACGCCAGGTCAGCGCTCTGCCCGCGAACGCTGGAACACGGATGCGCGACCAGCGCGGGTTGCTACCCCGAAAGCCTCTCGTTTCGACCGAATTCGGCTACTGCGATGCGGAGTAAAGCGATGTTCGAGGGCTGTCACGACCCCCATGAGGTCGCGCATCTGCTGCGGCATACCTACGGGCTTCCGGTTCAGTTGCTGGCCGGACGCCCGACGATAACCACCGGCTCCATCATGGGCGCGATCGTCATGCCGCCGGAACTCGGTCGCAAGGTGCTCGTCCAATTGGACCGTAACCACACCGCACCCGTGATCGCCGATCCGGGCGAGCGCACGTGGACCTTTCTCGTCACGCCGCCGAGCCCAGCTCGGCCGGTCGAGGTCGCGGTCCGGCGCTGTCTCGCCGGTCACGGGGTCACCGTGGTTCCCGGCGGTCGCATCATCCTGCTCCCCAGCTCCGACTCGGCACTGGGCTGGCACTGGGCGGGCGAACCGGCGCCGGGCGTCCTGCGCATGCCGCCGCGCACCGCGGTGATCGAGGCGGTGCACGAGGTCGTCGGGTTGCGCACCTACTGACCACTTGGCGCGACCGGTCCTCATCCGACTGCTCCGGGTGAGGACCGGTCGGGCGGGTAGAACCCGCCTGTCTACCAGGGGTAACTACTCATGCTCGCGCGCGTCGCGGTGACCAGCATGAAGTCATGACCACCTCCATTGATCCGGCGTTGCTCGCGCGTCTCTCCGGCGAGTTCGCGACGTTGGGGACGCAGCTGGGCGTGCTCGGCCGGGATCTGCGTGTGCTACATGAGCAGGTCGTCGCGGATGCGGGTGTCCCGGTGCGTCCGGCCTCATCCGACACGCCGGGTGCGCCCGGGAACGAGGTACCGGGCGGGGCAGCGTCCGGCGAGGCGCGCGATTCGATTGCGCGACCGTCGGCATACGGCGAGTCCGGCGGACAGGCGTTCGGCTATGCCACGGAATCCGGTGCGCCCGCCCGCCCGGTTGCGGGGTCGTCGAGCGAAATCGGAGGGCCTGTCAGCGGTGGGTTCGCTGGATTGTCGTCGCGTGAGACCGATGCACACGCCAGCGGTGGGTTCACTGGGTCGTCGCGTGCGGCCGATACGTTTGCCAGCGGTGGGTTCGCGGGTTCGGGGCACGCGGCGTCCGGTGCGATACCACCGATTACGCCGCCCTGGCCGGGACAATCGCCCGCGGCCGGTGTTCCGGTTCCCCCTTCGCAGCCCGCATACGTTCCGCGTTTCGCCCCACCGCCCGGCGGTGCGTGGGGTGGCGCTCCGTGGCCGCCGAACGCGCGGGGAACAATGCCGGGAGCGGTGCCGCCTCGCCCGCCTGTCCCACCGCGCGCGGGGCCACCGGCGCCGCATACGCCGTGGTGGCAGCGAGACGGGGTGATCAGCCGGATCTTGGCGCTGGCGGGTGTCGCGGTGACGTTGATCGGCGTCGCGATGCTCCTGGTTCTGGCCGCGCAGGCGGGATTCTTCGGGCCGGTGCCGAGAGTGATTGCGGGAGCGATTTTCTCGGCTGGGTTGTTGGCCGCGGGCGTACGAGTCTTCCAGCGGACCGGAGGGCGGGTCGGCGGTATCGCACTGGCGGCCACCGGCATCGCGGGCGCCTATCTCGATGTCGTCGCGGTGACCGCCATCTACCACTGGCTGCATCCGGTACTCGGGCTCGCCGTCGCTTTCGGTGTCGCCACCGCGGGCGTCGGTTTGGCGATGCGGTGGCGCTCGCAGCCATTCGCGGTCCTGGTGGTGCTCGCCGCGGCGGCGCTTTCTCCGGTGATGACCACGCGGGTGGTACTGCTCGCGTTCCTGATCGTGTTGCAATTGGCTTGCGTGCCGGTGCAATTGACGCGGAACTGGCCATACCTGCACGTGACGCGCACATTGCCCGCCGCACTGGCGACGTTCGCGTTCGTCGCGGGTGCGGTTCTCGGAACTCCCGCCGCTGGAGAGCGCAGTTGGGTGCTCGTGGCCGCGGTGGCGGTCGCGTCGGTCGGAATCACCGGGACGATCGTCGTCGTCCGGCACCGGCCGGCCGATCTCACCGCCTCGCTGACGATGGCGGCAGCGCTCGGGCCGATGCTGCTCGTCCCGGGGATGTATTCCGAACGGCACATCGCGGTGTCGGTAGCGTCGATCGCCGCCGCGGTGCTCCTGCTCCTCGCCGCGGTGAGCATGGCGCCGAAAGTCAACGAGTTGGTACGGATCCCGGGGCACACGGCCCTCGCGGCCGCCGTCGTGGGCTCGATCGCTGCGCTCGAGGCATGTGTCGGCGCTACCGAGACGCGGACCTTGCCCACGGCTCTGCTGCTGGTGGCGTTGGTCTTCCTCGGCGTCGCGGGCCAGCGGACGTCCCGCCCGGCGGCTGGCCTCGGCGCGGCGTTCGCGGTGCTCGGCGGCGTGGCCCTGCTGACTGTCGCGAGCCCGGAAGTGCTTGCCTCGCAACATCGGTCGGAGGCGAACCTCGGCGTGGCGACCGTGCTCGGCGCGACGCTGGCCCTCGCGGTGATCGCGGTGGCGATGTGGTGCGCGCGGCGATTGCCCGGACCTGTCGCGGGCAGCGCGTGGCCATGGATCGCCGCGAGCGTCGCCGGACTCTACGCGGTGACCACGACGACGGTCTCCCTCGGCGTCGCGACCGGAACGCCGAACTGGTTCCTCCTCGGCCACAGCGCCGCGACCATCCTGTGGATGGCAGCCGCGACCGGCGCTCTCCTGTTCGGATTGCGCGAACTTGCCGACGCACCCGCGGTCGCCAAACTCGCCTTGGGTTCCGGATTACTGGTCACGGCAGCCGCACTGGCCAAACTGTTCCTCTTCGACCTGGCCACCCTGGACGGCTTGGTCCGCGTCGCCGCCTTCCTCGTGGTCGGCATTCTGCTGCTCTTGGCAGGCACCCGCTACGGCCGCGCCTTCGCCGACGCAGGGATCGAGCGGCGACATCACTAAGGCGCTGTTGGCGACCCAGCGGTGGCATCCGGCCGACGCAGTTCAGGGTTCCGACCTGGTGAATTGGTCAGTTTTGAAGGTTTTCGAAATTTGTTGGAACCGATCGTCGACGTGTCGCGTCCTACATAGCGACGGAGAAGGACTCGAAAGGGGAGGAGTACAGATCGGTAGCCCAGGGGGATGCGTAGGGCCATGCACTCGGCATCCGTCGGGTCGGAACACCGCTTGGTCAATCGAGGGTGCGGCGTGGTGTATCTAAGAGTTCGCTGGTCGCAGCTCTACTCATCTAATGTGGAGGGTTCAATTGTTCGCGAAGTTTTCGCTTCTAGTCGCAGTGGCTGCATCATTACTTGTAGGAGCCGCTGGTGTGGCATCTGCCGAACGGCCAGGAATTCCCGTTAAAGGTCCTCTCGTTGACACGTATGAATGTACGGTGTGGATCACTAACTATGGGAATCCGAAGTCGGAACATGAGTGCCGAGGTCCGGAAAACAAAGTCTATGTGATCCTACTGACCGGCTAGTAGACACTATGCGACCGGCGGCCCGCGGCTCACCGCTGACCGCCGGTTCTGCATCAGGTACGAAAAGCGCGGATTTCCTTACTGATTGGGGCTTTCATATCCAGAAGGAACCCCGGACAGGGCGGCGGGAATCGGTCTCCGAGCAATCGCTTCTCACTCCCGGTCGCGTCGGCGCAATAATTCGTTAACGCTGACCGTGCGGCCGTCGCCGCCGTGGTGCCTGCCTTCCTCGGGGGCCCGGCCGATGTGGCGGCGGGAGGAGCGCAGTTCGGCCATCCAGCTCTCGATGCTGCTGCGGTTGGTGGTGTCCGGTCCGTTGTACGGCTCCGCGGGGGCCTCGGGTTCGGGTGCGCGGTGCGCGGGGCCGTCGGAAGCGTCCGGAGCCTCGGGCGGCAGGTGGCGCGCCGGACCGGGCGCGTCGGGTCGCTGCTGTGCGAGATCGACGGTGTGTTCCTGCGAGATACCCATAAGCGGGCGTGGTTCCGGTGCGTGGGTCGGGCGCGGGGCGGGTGGCGTGATCGGTGAGACGGCGGGTCGCGGGCTGTGCTCGGGCAGGGTCACCGACGGCAGACCGGCGAGCGATGCGTTCGGGTCCTGCGGCAGGCCGGAGGGCGGCGCCGGTCGCGACGGGTGCACGGGCGGTGACGGCGGCCGTTGCTCCGCCTGGCCGGGCGAGCGAGGATCGTTCGGAACCTGCGAAATCCGCCGCGGGCGAATCGGTTCACCCTGCGGGGGTGTGGGATTCCGTGGTGGTTCCGTGCGTGGCCTGGCCGGATCGAGCGGCGGCGGCGCGGGGGTCGGCGGCGGCGCGAGCGACGGCGGTACCCGGTCCAGCCGCCTGGTCGGCGCCTCGGCCTCGATCTCGGCGACCGTGCGCGGCTTGCGCCTGCGCGGCACTTTGTTGGCAGCGGTGACGGCGGGGATCTGCATGGTCACCGGATCGGTGATCGGCGTGGTCTTCACCAGGTCGACGACATCGCTACCGCCGACGCGCTCGTCATCGAGGATGGGCTCACCGAGCCCGACCTTCTCCTGCACCTTCTTCATCCAGGCAGGCGCCCACCAGCAGTCGTCGCCCAGGAGCTTCATGGTGGCCGGGACGAGCAGCATGCGCAGCACGGTCGCGTCGATGAACAGCGCGGCGATCATGCCGTAGGCGATGTACTGCATCATCACCAGGTCGGAGAAGGCGAACGCACCGGTGACGACGAGCAGGATCAGCGCGGCCGCGGTGATGATCCGGCCGGTCTGCGCGGTGCCGATCCGCACCGCCTCGGTGGTGCTCGCGCCTTGGGCGCGCGCCTCGACCATGCGCGACATCAGGAAGACTTCGTAGTCGGTCGACAGGCCGTAGATGATCGCGATGATCAGCACCAGCACCGGCGACATGATCGGCTGCGGAGTGAAATTCAACAGCCCCGCGCCGTGGCCGTCGATGAAGATCCAGGTGAGGATGCCGAGCGTGGACCCGAGACCGAGGGCGCTCATCAGCGCGGCCTTGATCGGCAACACCAGCGAGCCGAAGGTCAGGAACATCAGCAGCGTCGTCACGAACAAGACGAGCGCGATCATCAAAGGCATCCGGCCCAGCAGCGCGTTGATGCTGTCCTTCTGGATCGTCGGCTGACCGCCCACGAGCATGGTGACGCCGTCGGGCAACTCCAGCGAGCGGAGGTAATCGATGGTCGGATCGGCGTCCTGCGAATTGGTCAGCGTGACGGACGTGTTGTAGATGGTCTTGTCGTTGGGAGCCGTGCTGGGCGGATAAGCGAATTCGCCGGCCAGCCCGGGCGCTTTGCTCGCCTCCTTCACCACCTTGGCTACCTGGGGAGCGCGGCTGGGATCGTCGACTAAGAAAACCAGTTCGATCGGATCCGATTTGCGCAGCGGAAAGATCGTGTCGAACTCTTTCTGCGCCAAGCGGGTCGGATTGTCCGGCGGCAGATACCGCTCGTTGATACCGCCGAAGCTCAGATTCTTGACCGGGATGATCAGCAGCAGCAAGAGGATGCACAGCGGGATCGCGATCTTGAGCGGGTGCTTCATCACCCAGCGGGTGGAGCGCCCCCAAATGCCGTTCTCCACCTCATCCGCGGTCTTGGTCTGGCGGAACCGCTTGAGGCCGAGCAGGTCGACCCGCTTGCCCAGCACCGACAGCATGGCGGGCAACACGGTGATCGAGGTCAGCGCCGCGAGCGAGACCGTCGCGATGGCGCCGTAGGCCACCGATTTCAGGAAGCCTTGTGGAAACAGCAACATGCCGCCGAGGCTGGCGACGATCATCGTGGCGGAGAACACCACCGTGCGGCCCGAGGTCATCACCGTTCGGCGGACGGCCGTTCTGGTGTCGTATCCCTCGGCGAGTTCCTCGCGGAAACGACTCACTATGAACAAGCCGTAGTCGATGGCCAGCCCCAAGCCGATCATCGAGACGACCGGCGAGACGAACGAATTCACCTCGGCGAACTCGGTGATGAACCGGACGATGCCCCATGCGCCGATCACGGTGAGACCGCCGACGATCAGCGGCAATCCGGCGGCGACGATGCCGCCGAAGACGAAGAACAGCAGCACGGCCACCGCCGGAATGGCGAGGATCTCCATGCGCTTCTGGTCGTCGGCCATGGTGTCGTTCAGCGTGCCCGCCACGGCCTGCAGACCCGTCACCTGCACATCCACGCCGGGAATGAAGAAGACGTTCTTCACCTTCCGGTAGTTGCGCACCATCTCGGTGTCGTTGTCGCCCTTGATGGCGATGGAGGCGAAGGCGTACTTCTTGTCCTTGGAGCCGAAAACGGAGGCCTGGACCGGAATGTTCGCGTTGTTCCGCCAGTAGACACCGTTGATCTGGGTGATCTCGTCGGGATGCTCGCGAGGCAGACTCGCCAGATTGTCGAGGATCTTGCCGCTGAATTCCGGATCGTCGATCGTCTTGCCGTCCGGCGCCGTGTACAACACGATGACGTCGGATTTGTGATCTCGTTCGAAAGCACCGTCTTTGATTCGCGCCGCGCGCGCCGACTCCGAGGTCGGATCATCCCACCCGCTGGAGCTGAGGTGGTCCTCCAACCCGAGGCCGTAGCCACCGAGAGCCAGAAGACCGGCCACGACCACGCCGATGACGGCGAATCGCAGCCGGTATACCAGATCGCCCCAGCGTGTGAACACTAAGCGACTCCTTGGGCGGGGCGAGAGGTGAGCAGTGCCGACAGCGGCCGGAACGGCTGCAGCCAGGCACCCTCGTCGGGCAGCGAGTCGAGGCTCACCCGGGGCAGCGGTTCACGGAACACGCCCGGAATGTCCTCGAGGTCGATGAATTCGAGAGTATCGGATGTGACGGCCCAACTCGCGTGCTCGCGGAAGCCGAGCACCTGAACCGGCACTCCTTTGGCGGCGAGCGCCTCCAGCGGTTCGCGAAACGCCTGGCCGTCGGCGGAGGCGACCATGATGCCCGCCAAGCCCGCTCCACGGCTGCGTAAGGCGATGTGCGCCAGCATGTCGGCGTCGACGTCGGAGTCCTCGTCGATCTTCGGTTTGGCGAAGACCGCGTAGCCGACGTTGCGCAGCGCCTCCACCCAGGGCCGCACGACGTCGGCGGTGCCGGGCGCGATGTTGGTGAAGACGGTGGCCTCGGGTTCCACCCGATGCACCGCGCCTACCGACAGTTCCGCGGTCCGGGCCAGCAGCCAGCGGCCGAGCGCGTCGAACCGCGGGCGGTAGGCGGCGGTCGGACGACCGCCCAGAATGGCGCCGAGGCCCATGTCGAGGTTCGGGGCGTCCCACACCAACAGGACGCGGCGCACGTCCGGCCCCGAGCTGCCCAGACCTTCCGCTCCGCCGCCGTGCACCTCCCCGGCAACATCGACCACTTCGTGGGCCATTTCACTGACGCTCATCGGTCGATCTTCCCCCATATGAGCT
Organism: Nocardia sp. NPDC004718; assembly: GCF_053601535.1. Classification (NCBI taxonomy): domain Bacteria; kingdom Bacillati; phylum Actinomycetota; class Actinomycetes; order Mycobacteriales; family Nocardiaceae; genus Nocardia; species Nocardia sp. NPDC004718. The sequence continues at coordinate 29,795 of NZ_JBSGCA010000007.1, read as the reverse complement.
CCGTGATGGCGCTACCGGCGCGATGTGCCTTGCCCTCGAATTTCGTGACGGGCCGCTCGAAACCGATCGGCGCCGTGGCGCGATGCTCCGCGCTGACACCGCCCGTCGCCTCGTTGAGACCCGAGAGCAGGGGCTCCGCCATGCCGACCGCGTGGATGTGCTCGGCATAGCCCGCGTGGTCGGTGGCGACGTGCAGCACACCGCCCGGCTTCAGGCGGTTGGCGATCAGCGCGACCGTCGCGGGTTGCAGCAGCCGCCGCTTGTGATGGCGCGCCTTCGGCCACGGGTCGGGGAAGAACACTCGGACGCCGGTCAGCGACTCTTCGGCAATCATGTTTTCCAGTACGTCGACCGCGTCGCCGCGCAGCAGGCGGATGTTCTCGATCCCTTCGCGCTCGACGCGCTGCACCAACTGCGCCAGGCCGGGCTGATACACCTCGATGCCGATCAGATTCAGGTGCGGTTCGGCCTGCGCCATGACGGCCGTCGCGGTGCCCGTGCCACAGCCGATCTCGATGACCAGCGGAGCGTCGCGGCCGAACCAGGCGGCGGCGTCCAGCGGCTCGTCGGCGACCTCGCGGCCGATCGAGGGCCACATCCGGTTCCAGGATTGCTGCTGGGTGGCGGTCAGCGCGCCCCTGCGCGAACGGAAGCTGGTGACTCGTGGGTACAGGCGGGAGCCGGTCTTGTGCCTGGGCCCGCCCTCGGCCGGAGCCGAAGCTGTGGACGGCGGGCCCGGAACTGACTCGGCAGTATGGTTCGCGGCGTCGTTCACGGCGTCCATTGTCCAGCATCCGGCGACCAGTGCGGCAAGCGGTCGTGCACGGGCCGCTGAGCAGGAGGTCAGGCGGCGCGCGCGGGCGCGATCCTCGGCTCGGTCGGCCGTTGCTGACGCAGCGGCCTTCCGAGTGCGACCTTGGCCGCGGTCACCGCCATCTCCAGCAGTCCGCGCACGCCCGAGGGTGAGGCCGCGACCGACCACACGGTGCTGTCGCCCGCGTCGCTCACCGGTTGCCCGGCGAGCCGGTCGGCCAGCCAGTCCAGGCTGATCGGCGTGGACAGCGGCAGCAGCGAGAAGTGCTCGCTGAGCCGGTCGCGAACGTAGGTCACCGCGGCGCCGCCGCGACGGTAGCGGGCCACCTGTCCGTCGATGCCCTCGATATGGATGACCTGGTCGTGAATGGGTTGCACCACCAGCAGCGGGCAGGCCGGCGTCGTATTGCCGAGCCGCAGATCGTCGAACATCGCCCGCAGCTCCGGGGTGTCGAGTACCTCGGCGAGCGGGCGGTCGAGGAAGTCGTCCACCTTCTTGCCCGCCAGCCCGAGGATCGCGCCGACCGGCGTCGCGTTCTCGGCGCGGACGACGAACCGGTGGCCGTCCGGGTTGAGCTCGTTGTCGATCAGCGAGCTCAACGCGGGATACAGCCTGCGCAGGGCGGCGATGACGATGGCGGGCAGACCCGCGAAGGGCGTGCCGTTGAGCCGGTCGAAGACCTGGCGCGGGTCGCCGACCGGGGCGCCGAGCACCGCGCCGACGATGTCGAGTTCGGGGGCGTAGGTCGGGGCCATCTCGACCGTCCACGAGCTGGCCATACCGCCGCCGGAGTAGCCCCACACCGCGACGCGGGTTTCCGGGCCGAGCCCGAGGGGGTCGAAGCGCAGGGCGGCGCGGATGCCGTCGAGCGCGCGGTAGCCGGGCTCGCGCGGCGCGCCGAAGTTCCCGTGCGGTCCCTCGTGGTCGGCGATGCTCACGGCCCAGCCGCGCCGCAGCGCGTTCGCGACCAGGAGCCATTCGAACTGGGTGATCGAACCGAGCGCCCGCGAGCCGTGACGCAGCGCGTAGGACGGCGAGCATTTCTCGGTCACCGCGTCCATCGCGGTCTGGAAGGCCAGCAGCGGGCGATCCTCGTCCGGTTCGGCGCCGATCGGAAGCAGGACGGTGGTGATCGCCGCTTCCGGCGCCCCGTGCAGATCAGAGCTGCGGTAGAGTAGCTGCCAGGCCGAGACCTGTTGCGGCACAATTCCGAACAGCGCCACTTCGATCTTCCTGCTGCGCAGGATGGTGCCCGGCGCCTTGGCCGCGAACCCTTTCGGCGGTCGATGGAACGGGTCCGTGCTGGGCAGCAAGGGCTTGCGGTCCGCGGGACAGGCGGGCTCCCGGTCGACTGCGCCGATGACATTCGCGGTCATCGCAACCTCCTCATCTTCGAGGTCGGTTGCCGCATGCGAAAGTTCAAGCTGCGCACCGGTTATGGTGCCGACCACTTCTGCAGGGTAAGTGACCGACCGGGCGTCTGGGAACCCCGCGGTACACGGCATTCCCGGCACTAGACTCCCCGGCATGAGCAGACCGACAGTATTCATCACCGGCGCGGCGGCGGGCATCGGGCGGGCCACGGCCTTGCTTTTCGCTGCGCAGGGATACCAAGTCGGGGCTTACGACATCGATGAAGTCGGGCTGACCAGGCTTTCCGGTGATATCACAGCCAAGGGTGGCGTAGTTAACACAGGTGTACTCGATGTGACGAACGCCACGCAATGGGCGGAGCGGCTCGCGGAGTTCCACGCCGCGACGGGACGACTGGACATCCTGGTCAACAACGCCGGGATCCTGCGCGCGGGGCCGTTCGAGGAGATCGACATCGCCGCCCATCGGGCGATCGTGGAGGTCAACGTGGTGGGCGTGCTCACCGGGACACACAGTGCGTTCCGCTACCTGCGCGACACGCCGGGCGCGCAGGTGGTCAACCTGTGCTCGGCTTCCGCGATCTACGGTCAGGCCGAACTCGCGAGCTACGGTGCGACCAAGTCCGCCGTCAAGAGCTTCACCGAGGCGCTCGACCTGGAATGGGAGCGCCACGACATCCGGGTGCTCGCGATCTGGCCGCTGTTCGTGGCCACGGCCATGGTGGACGGCGTGACTACCGGGACGACGAAATCGCTGGGCGTGCGGCTGACCGCCGACGACGTCGCGGCCGGGATCTGGGAGGCCACCCGCAAGCGCGCCCGGCTGCCGAAGGTGCACTACGAGATCGGCACGCAGGCGAAGGTGCTCGCGACGGTGGGGAAATACGCGCCGAACTGGATGGTGCGCACCGCCAACAAATACTTCAGTGGCAGCTGAGCCCGTCGAACCTGCCCGGCGAGCCGACTTCTGACACAATTGCGCACCGTAAAAGGGGGTGTGTGCAGCATGCCGACAGCCACTGATTCCGATGGGCCGCTGCGGGAGCGCGGCGTGCCGACGTCCGCGCACGATCAGCTCGACAAACTGCTCGCCGAGCTGCGCTTCGGCACCGGGCGGGATCCGCAGACCGGGTACGCCGCGGCGGCGGCCGTCAGCGCGTGGCGCAAACCGCCGCGCATCCAGGTGACCGGGCGCGCGCACGCGGGGCGGACCACGGTGCTGCACGCGCTCGCGCTCATGTCTGCGGTGGAGACCGATCCGGTGGACCGGCCGGATGCGCCCGACCCCGACCTCGACGCCGACATCGTCGTCTACGTGCTGTCGGCCGCGCCGACGCCCGCCGATCGAAGGGTGCTGGCCACGCTGCCGCCACAGCGCACGATCGCGGTGCTGAACAAAGCCGACGCGATCGGCTCTCGCTGGGGCGATGCCGTGGCCTCGGCCCAGCAGTACGGCAGCCAGCTGCGGATTCCGGTGGTTCCGGTGGTCGCCTCGCTCGCGACGCGCACCAGGGCGGGCGCGCTGACCGGCGCGGAGCTGGACCTGCTGCGCAAACTCGCCACCGAAGCCGACCCCGCGCTGCTCCTCGCGCCGGACCTGTTCGTCGCACCGGGGCCGGATGCCGCCCAGCGCGAGGAACTGCTGCGCCGCTGGGATCTGTACGGCGTGGCCTGCGCGTGCACGGCCCTCCGGCACGATCCGGATCTCGCTCCGCAGGCGCTGCTGCAGATCTTGCATGCGGCCAGCGGCATCGACGCGCTCCATCAGTTGCTGCACCGCCGCTACGAACAGGTGTCCGCGCTGCGCGGCGGCGAGCTGCTCGACGAGCTGGCCCGGCTCGCCGCCCGCGCGGTCCCGGAGGAGGGCGGCCGGGCGCGCGACCTCCTGGAGTCCTATCTGTACAGCGACGACGCCGTCTGGCTCGGGCTCTGCGCGGGCCTGGCGGGGCCCGAAGTGGCCCATCTCGCCGCGGGGTATCCCGCCCCCGCGCCTTCCGACGCCGACGATGCGCTAGCCCGCGCCACGCGCTGGCACGCCGTCGTCACCAGCGATATGCCCCCGGCCGCCCGCCGCGCCGCGTTGCGGGTGCACAACGGGTACGTCCGACTATGGGAACGGATGAGCAGTGCCGGTCTCTGAGCCGCCGGAGTCGGCGTCGGCGAGTGCGGCTGCCGCGGTGGACTCCGCCGACGGCGAAGCCGAGCGCCCCGCCGCGCTCGTCCCCGAGCTCGCGGCCGTGGTGGAGCGATGGAATCCGCAGGGCATGGCGCTGCTGCGCGCGGTGCACGACTCCGGTGGCGCTCGTGCGGTCACGGTGATCGGCCCCGCCGACGTCAACACGACCTTGTTGCGCACCGAGTTGGCCCGGTTCGAACCGCGCCTCACGCTGTCCGAGCCGCGCGCCGACGCCGTATCGGAGTCCGCCCCGCCCGCGGTGGCGTTGATCCTGCTCGACGCGGGCACCATCATCGGCGCGGACACGCTCGGGGTGGTCGATCGATTGCGCGCGGACGGCGCCCGCCTGCTGCTCGCCATGAACGGCGTCCACGCCCACCGGGACTGGCACGCCGTGCTGGAGCGCGACCTGGAGTTGCTCGCCGCGTCGGGCGCGGGCGATCTGGACATCGTGCCGGTCTCGGCGCGGCTCGCGGCCGCCGCACGCACCGCGGGCGACGCCGGACTGCTCGATCGCTCCGGTGTCGGCGCATTACACGCGCGGCTCACCGCGGCAGCCGCCGCGGGCGGTGACCGGCCGGGCGCGGTGACCGGCCGGGTCCTCGCCGACACGCGCCGACGGGTGGCCGAACAGGTGGCGGTGCTGCGCTCCGGCGCCGAAGCGGCCCGGCTGCGCGAGGAGCGCGCCCTGCTGCTGGCCGGTCGCGACGGGGGGCGCGCCACCGCGATGTCCACCCTGCGCGGGCAGCTACACCTGGCCCGGGTGGACCTGATGACCGAGATCGGCGCGAGCATCCGGGCGCTGCACACCGCCGTGCGCGCCGAGCTGGACCGGCTGCGGCCCGCCGAGCTCGGCGGCTACCCCGCTCGGCTGCAGCAGTCCGTCACCGAACTGACCGGCGCCCTCGACCACGTCATCGACCAGCGCATCGCCGAACTGAGCGCCCGGATCGAGAGCACGGATCGGGGTTCGCCGATGCGGCGGCGCGACCCGGCCCCTAGGGTCGGCCCGGATCCCGAGCCACGCCACCGGGGTGTCGAAGATCACCTTATGATCGCGCTCGGCGCGTCGGCCGGTGTCGGTCTGGGTCGCTTGCTGGTTGCTCCGTTCTCCCTCGTATCGGCCCTCGACGTCGCGAGCGTGCCGGTGACGTTGCTGCTCGGCGGCGGTGCGGCGGCGTGGGTGGTTCGGGCTCGCCGCCAGCTGGCCGATCGAGCGCACATCCGGCAATGGGTCGCCGACGCGTTGGTCAACGTAAAAGCGCAGCTCGAGCAGCGCGTGGTGACCGCACTCGTGGAAGCGGAGACCACTTTGGCCGATCACGTGGTCCAGGCAAGCACCGCGCGAATGGTCGAGACGGATCGCACGGTGGCCCGGCTGGAGGCCGAATTGCGCCGGATGGCGGCCGAGCAGCCGGCGCAGCTCGCCGCATGCGAGCGCGACGTCCGGATCCTCGATCGCTGGATCTCGCCTGTTGAAACGAACGACCGATTGGGTACACAGTGAGGAACCCGATACCGTACCGGCCGTCACATCGCGTTAACCTCTATTCAGGAACTTGGGCGTCCGCTAAGTCCTGATCTGCCGCCCTCCTGGGGTGCGCGTTCGACCGGTCGGAACGGGCGCCTTCCCGCCAACGGTGGCGCTCGGTGCATTCGCGCTGGTCATGGGCCTAGGGCCAGGCGGCGGAGCATCGAACAGCCGCCCATCTCAGGAGAGTTTTCATGACGTCAGCGACCATTCCTGGTCTTCGTGGATCCGACGGCAAGGCGCCGACCGAGCACAGCGAACTACTCGCCTGGGTACAAGAAGTCGCCGAACTCACCCAGCCGGATCGAGTGGTGTGGGCAGACGGCTCCGACGAGGAATGGGAGCGGCTCACCGAGCAGCTCGTCGCGGCGGGGACGTTCAAGCGGCTGGACGAGAAGAAGAAGCCGAACTCCTTCCTCGCCCTCTCCGATCCTTCCGACGTGGCCCGGGTGGAGTCGCGCACCTACATCTGTTCGAAGACCGAGGCCGACGCGGGCCCGACCAACAACTGGGTCGACCCGGCCGAGATGCGCGCCACGATGACCGAGCTGTACCGCGGGTCGATGAAGGGCCGCACCATGTACGTGGTGCCGTTCTGCATGGGTCCGCTGGGCGCCGAGGACCCGAAGCTGGGCGTCGAGATCACCGACTCCGAGTACGTCGTCGTGTCGATGCGCGTGATGACCCGCATGGGGGCCGCCGCCCTGGAGAAGCTGGGCGCCGACCGCCCGTTCGTGAAGGCGCTGCACTCCGTGGGCGCGCCGCTGGCCGACGGTCAGGCCGACGTGCCGTGGCCGTGCAACGACACCAAGTACATCACCCACTTCCCCGAGGACCGGGAGATCTGGAGCTACGGCTCCGGCTACGGCGGCAACGCGCTGCTCGGCAAGAAGTGCTACTCGCTGCGGATCGCCTCGGCGATGGCCCACGACGAGGGCTGGCTGGCCGAGCACATGCTGATCCTGAAGCTGATCTCGCCGGAGAACAAGGCCTACTACATCGCCGCCGCGTTCCCCAGCGCCTGCGGCAAGACCAACCTCGCGATGATCCAGCCGACCGTGCCGGGCTGGCGCGCGGAGACCCTGGGCGACGACATCGCCTGGATGCGCTTCGGCAAGGACGGCCGTCTCTACGCGGTGAACCCCGAGTTCGGCTTCTTCGGCGTCGCGCCGGGCACCAACCGCAGCTCCAACCCGAACGCCATGGCCACCATGGAGGCGGGCAACACCGTCTACACCAACGTCGCGCTGACCGACGACAACGACGTCTGGTGGGAGGGCCTGGAAGGCGAGCCCGATCACCTGATCGACTGGAAGGGCAACGACTGGTACCGGCGGGAGACCGAGACGCTGGCCGCGCACCCGAACTCGCGCTACTGCACGCCGATGGCGCAGTGCCCGATCCTGGCGCCGGAGTGGGACGACCCGCAGGGCGTGCCGATCTCGGCGATCCTGTTCGGCGGCCGTCGCAAGACCACCGTTCCGCTGGTCACCGAGTCCTTCGACTGGCAGCACGGCGTGTTCATGGGCGCCACGCTGTCCTCCGAGCAGACCGCGGCCGCCGAGGGCAAGGTCGGCACCGTGCGCCGCGACCCGATGGCCATGCTGCCGTTCATGGGCTACCACGTCGGCGACTACCTGGGCCACTGGATCAACGTCGGCAAGAACGCCGACGCGGCCAAGCTGCCCAAGATCTTCTACGTGAACTGGTTCCGCCGTGGCGACGACGGCCGCTTCCTGTGGCCGGGCTTCGGTGAGAACTCCCGCGTGCTGGAGTGGATCATCGGCCGCATCGAGGGTTCCGCCCACGCCGAGGCGACCGCGATCGGCAACGTGCCGACCGCCGCGCAGCTCGACCTGGAAGGGCTGGACGTCGATCCCAAGGACGTGGACGAAGCGCTCGTCGTGAACGCCGACGAGTGGCGCAAGGAGATCCCGCTGATCGAAGAGTGGTTCGAGTTCGTCGGTGACAAGCTGCCTTCCGGCGTGCGTGACGAGTTCGAGGCGCTCAAGCAGCGTCTGGGCTGACACTCCACCCAAAGTAGCATTCGCCCGCACCATCCGGCAGATGGTGCGGGCGATTTGTTTTGCGCGACAGACGTTTCCGTACCGGCTTGCCGTCTCCGGCCTGCATGCCGCGGATCATGGCCGCCGACCACGGGGGCGGTTACAGGATCCCGACGGCTTCGAGTTGATCCAGGATTTCCGACACTCGTGTGTGAATAGACCTCATGCCGGCGACGAGCGGCACATCGTCATCTGTGTCCGGAACATTGACGACGACGGTTGCCTCGAGCCGGTTGTCGTATGTGAGCTGAGACTGTGTGAACCCGGGGCGAAGCCTCAAACGGAAATGTTTGAAAACGGCTCCCGGTACGAGTTCGTGGACTGCCAGTCCTGGAATATCCACGACTTCGTAGTCATCCGATGGTGCGAAAATCAGCTCGGTCCTGAAGGAGTTGGTGACGAGCACCCGGCGGTGTGCGTCGCGGTCGACGAGTTCGCGGAGAAGTCCGAGTGGGTGATGCGTCGGCTGCGGATCGTTATATGGCTGATGGCGGAGAATTATGGCTGTGGTCGTGGCGTCGAATATCTCCGGAACGCATATCTCCTCACCCCTGCTGTCCGTGCTGCTCAGCAAGATCGGGAAATGCTCCGCGTGCGGGTAGACGGCGTGGTCGAGCGCGGCCCTCGAGTTGGTGAGCGCGTCACCGGTGATCAGTCCCCACTCGTCGGGCACCTCGGATACGCTCACCGCGGCTACCTGGCAATCGATCTCGTTCTCGTATTCCAGGCTCGGGGAAAGGTCGACCCGGACTTCGACCTGGTTCGCGTTCTGGTATTCCGAGATCATGCGTTCGAGGTCATTGATGTGGTGTACCGCGCGAGCAAGCTTGTGCCGTGCGCTTGCGATGCCGGTGACACCGTTCATAACGTCGAGCATACCGATCGGTCTGACGGGGCGGCTTGGTTATTCGGCGAACGGGGACATTCGGATCATGGCCAGGAAACCCGCCTTGTTGAGCCAATGAATCCGGCCTTTCGGCATCGCCTTCGCTTCCGCTCGGAATGCGGCGACGACATGCCGTCCGAACTCCAATCGCGGGTGCCGCCGCAGCAGTTCGGCGACCCACTCGCGGTCCAGTTCCGCCAGTCGCGTCCCGAGTACGTCCACCGAGGCTCCCGCGGAGACGAAGCCGCCGGGGTCGCCGAGATTGTCGGCGACCCCGGGCGTGATGTGGGCGGCGATGGCCGCGCCGATCGCTTCGGCCCGTTCCGGCGGCGCGCCCGCGCCCAGTGCGACGGCGGCCGCCCGTTCGCCGCCGACCACGGCGAAACACCGTCCGGGCGTGGGATGTTCGAGTTGCAGGTCGTGCAGTAGACAGGAGACGTAGACGAGTTCGTCGTCATAGGCGGCGCCGTCGAGATCCGCCAGGACCCGTCCGAAGTAGTAGGTCCGCAGCGAATGGTTCAGCACGTGCGGCGACAGCGACTCCCGCGCCTCGGTCTCCGCCGCGACGGCGAGCTGGGAGTCGGGTAACCGCAGACCGGCGAACTCCAGCCTCCCGCGCCCCCGCCTGCCCAGTGCCAGCCGGAGCCGGTTGGGCGCCATGGCGGGCAGCGTGCGGGCGGTCGCGACGGCCAACGCGCGGCGTTGCTCTTTCGACAGAGCGCCCCCGGTGCGGGTGGCCCATGCCCAGTCGAGGCCCGTCGGTGCGGCCACGATTCCTCCTTCTGGTCGGAACTCGGTGTGCACTGAAGTCAAGCGTGTGTCCGGATCCGCGGCGAGTGGCGGAAATGACAGTATTGCTCGGATTCGTGCCAAACTTGGGGACGTGAAGCAAGTCGTGGCGCTCGCGCTGGACGGAGTGATGGCCTTCGATCTGGCCTGTGCCGTTCAGGCGTTCCGCCACGGGCCGAGTAAGACCGGCGAACCGTACGGGTTCGAGATGCGGACCTGTGGGGTGCGTCCGGGGCCGGTGTGGACACCCAACGGCTTCGAATTGCGCGTGGAGCACGGGCTGGAGGCGTTGGCGGAAGCCGATGTCGTCGTCGTGCCCGGTATCGGTATCCCGACGCTGCCCACCCCACGGGAGGCGCTCGCCGCATTGCGCGGCGCGGCCGCGCGGGGCGCGACCATGGTGAGCATCTGCGTCGGCGCGTTCATCCTGGCCGAGGCCGGGCTGCTGGACGGACGACGCGTGACAACGCACTGGGCCTACTGCGACGAGTTCGCCGAGCTGTATCCGGCGGTGCGTTTGGACCCGACGGCCCTCTACGTCGATGACGGTGACGTGCTGACGTCGGCCGGGCTGTCGGCGGGTCTCGATCTGTGCCTGCACATCGTCCGCCGCGAGCTGGGCGCGCACGCGGCGGCGGAACTGGCCAGGTGGAACGTGACCGCGCCGCACCGGGAAGGCGGTCAGGCGCAATACATTCCGGACGCGCCCGCCGCGCGTACCGATGGCGGTCTCGCCGCGACGCTGGCTTGGGCGGTGGCGGAACCGGCTGCGGCGGTGGATGTTTCGGCCCTGGCGGCGCACGCGCTGATGAGCGAGCGCACCTTCATCCGCCGTTTCAAGGCGCAAGTCGGCACCACGCCGCGGCGGTGGCTGGATGCCCAGCGCACCGCGCGGGCGCGCGAACTTCTGGAAACCACGCGTTTGCCAGTGGAAGTCGTCGCGGTGAAGGCCGGGTTCGGCAGCGTCACCGCGCTCCGGGCGCACCTGCGTGCGGCGACGGGCGCGACACCGGCCGCGTATCGCCGGTCGCTGGGCCGGTGAACGCACCGGGGTGAAGTGCCTGGTGCGGCGAATGGCATTGCGGGGGTGACGATTCCGTTGTGCCGACCCCGGCGCTCGGGAGTCGGGCGGTCGGATTGGTGTCCCGCATCACACTCGAGCTCGTGAAATTCCCACGGACCGATCGGTTTAGCCGGATGGGAAAAGGGGTAATGATCTTGTCGAGAGATTTCGTGTATTCGTAACCTATGCTTGGCGTGTTCTTCCTTCCGCATCACCCAGTCGGATTACTGGCGGTTAACTGATCGACTGAACGACTTCCCTACCGATATCGGACCCGCGATGCCGCGGCGCACGGCGAGATCGACGCGAGAGGTGGATGGAGCATGGCCGATCCGGAGATGACGACGTCGGTTGCCCCGATGGTGGCCGAATTCGAGTTCGAGACCGTGAGTACGCCGCTGCGCCGGGCCGCGGGACGGCTGCGCGCGGTGCTGCCGCCCGGGTGGCGCGTCGAGATCGTCGACGCACCACCCCGGCGTTACGGCAACCGTGCTCCGCTGCTGCGGGTGGTCATGCCACCGGAGTGATCAGCCGGTCCAGCCGAGCGGCATGAGCAGCGACTTCTGCTCGCAGAACGAATCGAGACCCTCCGGGCCGTTCTCGCGGCCGAGTCCGGAGGCTTTGTAACCGCCGAACGGCGAACTCGGATCGAACGCGTACCAATTGATCGCGTAGGTGCCGGTGCGCACCCGCGCCGCGATCTCGGCGCCGTGTTCGATATCGGTCGTCCACACCGAGCCCGCGAGACCGTAGACCGAGTCGTTGGCGATGGCCACGGCCTCGTCCTCGGTCTCGTACGGGATGACCGACAGCACCGGCCCGAAGATCTCCTCTTGGGCGATGGTCGACTTGTTGTCCACGTCGGCGAAGATCGTCGGCTCGACGAACCAGCCCCGGTCCAGCCCCTCCGGGCGACCGCCGCCGAGCACGAGTCGCGCTCCCTCGGCCTTGCCCTTGGCGATGTAGCCCTCGACCCGGTCGCGCTGGCGTTCGGAGATCAGCGGACCCAGCTGCACGCTCGGGTCGTTCGGGTCGCCCACCTTCATCGTCTTCACGTGTTCGACCAGCGCGTCGAGAATCTCGTCGTACCGGCTGCGCGGGGCGAGGATGCGGGTCTGCGCGACACAGCCCTGCCCGCTGTTCATCAGGCCGGAGAACGCGAGCACCGGGATATTGGCCGCGACGTCCATGTCGGGCAGCAGGATCGCCGCCGACTTGCCGCCGAGTTCGAGCGAGACGCTCTTGAGCTGACCGGTGGCGATGGCGCCGATCTTGCGGCCGACCGCGGTGCTTCCGGTGAAGGTCACCTTGTCCACGCCGGGGTGTGAGACGAGGTACTCGGCCGCGTCGGGCTCGGCGGGCAGCACCGAGAGCACACCCTCGGGCAGGCCCGCCTCGGTGAAGATGTCGGCGACCAGGTTCGCCGTGAGCGGAGTCAGCGGGGCGGGCTTGAGCACGATGGTGCAACCGGCCAGCAGGGCGGGCGCGAGCTTGTTGACCGCGAGGAACAGAGGGACGTTCCACGCGGTCACCGCCGCGACGACGCCGCGCGGCTCGCGGGTGACCCGCGTGGTGCCGAATCCACCCACCCGGGTCTCCGACCACGGGAAAGACTCCGCCAGGGCCGCGTAGGCGTCCAGTGCGGCGACTGCGGGCAGCTGGTTCAGCGTCATCGCGATCATTTGCGGCGCGCCGACCTCGGCGGTCAGCGCGGCGAGCAGATCGGCGGAACGCTGTTCGATCAGCCGGGCGGCGCGGGTGAGTACCTCGGCTCGCTCCTTCGGGGACGTGGTCGGCCACGGTCCGTGATCGAAGGCGTGCCTGGCCGCGGCGACCGCGGCGTCGACATCGGCCCGGCTCACCGCGGGGACGCTGCCCACCGGCTCGACCGTGGCCGGCGAGATGACCTGGATGCGCTCGGCGGTGGCTGGCGCGGTCCAGCGGCCGCCGATGAACAAGCTGTCGTAGTGCATGAGAACACGTTACAGTTTTGCCCCCGCATTGTCTGTAACCTGTTCCAGTTTTGCGGCGCGGCGGCGGCCTGGCCGGTGTGAATTCCGACCTCTCGGTTCGCTTTTCGCAGAACGCACTATTGCGTTCTGTTGCTGGAGGGGGGATGCTGTATCGACATATCAGCTCGCTCCATTACCGAATCGTTACCGCAAACTGGGGAGTCCGAGTCATGGCGGTGCAAGTGATCGGCCGGTCGCTGATGACCAGTGATCAAACCGAGCATCAGGCTAAGAGTGTCGGCAGCGGCGGGTGGGTGGTCTCCTTCCTACCTGGGCGCACCCTGACGATCGAGCAGGCGACGGCGGCTATGCAGGCCGCGGAGGCGGTCGCCGCCGTAGGGATGCTGGCCGACCTGGTCGGGCTCACTACGCTCGAGACTGTCGGGTTGGCGATGCGCGAATCGCCGTGGAGCGAGCCCGTGCACGCTCCCTGCGGGAAGCGGCACTGGCGCCGCGGATGGCTGGAGCCTTACTTCGGCTAACTTTTGGTTGCCACCACGACCAGATTGCTAACAAGTAACTCACGCACCATTGGCACCCGGATCAACCACCACGCCCAGCGGGGGTGGTAGCGCGGGAAGACCGTGTGCACCTCCGCCGGAGTACGTGCCGCCCAGCGCAATCCGTCAGCGGCCCGCACCGCGAACAGCGACGTGCCGAACCTGTTCTTGGGATCGCGCCCGTGCTTGCGCCGATACCGCCGGGCGGCGTACTCGCCACCGAGGTAGTGCCACGGCCCCGTCTCGTGGCCGCCGAACGGGCCGTGCCACACCGTGTAGGAGAGCACCATCAGCCCGCCCGGCCTGGTCACCCGCACCATCTCGTCGGCCATCACCCACGGCTTCGCGACATGCTCGGCGACGTTCGACGAGAAACAGATGTCGACCGCGTCGTCGCGGAACGGCAGCGCCATCCCGGACCCGCGGACCGCGCCCGCCACGGAAAGGCCCGCGGCGTGCATCTCCGTCGGGTCGGGCTCCACCGGAATGTAGCGAGCCCCCGTACGGGCGAACTCATCCGCGAAGTAGCCCGGACCGCCGCCGACGTCGAGTATCGTCGCCCCGTCCAGCGACCGGCCGGTGAGATCGGCGTAGAAGTCCGCGATCAGCGCCGCGCTGTCGGCGGCCAGACCCCCGTAGAACAGGGCCGGGTCGGTCTGCTCGAACCGGAAACTGCCGAGCAGTCGCAGCGACCGGCGCAAGGTCGCCCGGCGGGCGAACCGAGGCGAACTCCTGCGTGTCGGCGTCTTCGCGGCTTTGAGCACGGCGCCGAGTCTCGCACAACCCCGATGCCGGCCTGCTCGGGCGGGTGCTCGGGATAGGGTGTAGCGCGACATCCGACATTCCCACCGGGACCTACTGACCGAGAGAAGCTCCACCGTGCGCGAAGTCCTCCTGCTCTGCTGGCGCGACACCGGGCACCCACAGGGCGGCGGCAGCGAGCGGTACCTCGAGCAGGTCGGCGCGCAACTCGCGGCGCGCGGGGTTCGAGTCACCCTCCGTACCGCCCGCTATTCGGGGGCGCCGCGGCGCGAACACGTCGACGGCATCACCATCAGCAGGGCGGGCGGACGCTACACGGTGTACCCGCGAGCGCTGGCCGCGCTCCTGCTCGGCAGGATCGGTCTCGGTCCGTTGCGCGGCGTGCGGCCGGACGCGGTGATCGACACCCAGAACGGCATACCGTTCTTCGCCACCGCCGTCACCGCGGCCCCGTCGGTGGTGCTGGTGCACCACGGTCACCGGGAGCAGTGGCCGGTCGCGGGCCGCCTGGTCGGCCGCGTCGGCTGGTGGATCGAGTCGTGGCTGTCGCCCCGCGTGCACCGCCGCAATCAATATCTGACCGTTTCACTGCCGTCGGCGGAAGAGCTGGCCACCCTCGGTGTGGATCGCTCCCGAATCGCGGTGGTTCGCAACGGGGCCGAACCTGTTCCAGTGGACGCACCCACCGGCGCCGCGGAAACCCGCACTCCCACACCAACTGTCGTGGTGCTGTCCCGTCTGGTGCCGCATAAGCAGATCGAGGACGCGCTCGCGGCCGTGGCCCGGCTGCGCGACCGCATCCCGGGTCTGCGCCTCGACGTGATCGGCGGCGGATGGTGGGCGGACAACTTGCGGGACAACGCCCGCGAACTCGGTATCGCCGACGCCGTCACCTTCCATGGGCACGTGGATGAGCGCCGCAAACACGAACTCCTCGCGCGCGCCTGGGTGCACGTGCTGCCTTCCCGGAAGGAGGGGTGGGGGCTCGCGGTGATCGAGGCGGCCCAGCACGGTGTTCCGACGGTCGGCTACCGCAGCTCGCGCGGGCTCACCGATTCCATCGTGGACGGCGCCACCGGAATCCTGGTCGACGACGTCGCCCAGTTGGCCGACGCCGTCGGCGACCTGCTGGACGATCCCGGCGCACGCACGGTCATGGGGGAGAAAGCCCGCGCGCGCGCACGCGAATTCTCGTGGGAGCAAACCGGAAACGGAGTCTACGAAGTACTGGCGGCGGCCGCCCGCGGCGAGCACACGAGCGGGTTGATCGCGCCGCGGACAGTGGACTGAACGACGCCTCTACGGCCTCGCACATCGTTCCGCACGCCCTCAGCCGTTCGCAAAGCACTATTACACAGCAGTATTCGCGTCGCACCTGGTCGGGCTCGTCGTGTCCAACGGGTGACGCTGTCTACTGTGCTGATCCCGAGGTGGTCCGCCCGGCGTGAGGTATTCGCCGCCTCCGCCTCGTTCGTGCGGGGATGTACGGCTAGAGGGGCGCGTTCGTACGACGAGGTCCGGTGGTCGGCCTGCCTGCCCGCTCCGGCGCTCATGAATTCGACGTTGCGGCACCGAAGTTGCCGACGGGACATTTCATACCGTTGTTCAACGGGACGATATATGGTGGTTCGTTGACTGCGTCTTCGATGGCGACGCCGTGACAGGAGGCCGATGCGGTTCAAAGTGGCTACCACGATGCTCATCGTCGTGGCGCTGGTGTTCGCTGTAGCGGGTTGCGGTAGCGACGGGTCCCGTGCGAACACGATCAGGGTGGTGTACCGGAGCTATAGCGACTTCACCGCGATGGGTCCGTTGGTGACGGCGGTCAAGACGGAGTTCGAGGCCGCGAACCCGGGCATGACCGTGCAACTCGTCCCGGTGACTGCGCTGGACAACGACTATCAGCACAAGCTCCAGTTGATGCAGCGGTCTGCGGCGACGGCGCCGGACGTGTTCTTCGAGGACAGCTACTACGTCAACTCGGACGCCGCCGCGGGCTATTTGCTTCCGCTGGACGACTATCTGGGTTCCTGGCCGGATTGGCACAGCCAGTTCATCGAATCCACGAAGCAGGCCGGCAAGTCCGTCGACGGGAAGACCTACGGCGTCCCGTTGGGTACGGACAGTCGTGGTTTGTGGTTCAACCGGAACATTCTCGCCCGAGCCGGGTTGCCTGCTGACTGGCAGCCCGCGACGTGGGACGACGTACTGGGAGCAGCCAGGAAGATCAAGCAAGTCGAGCCCGACGTCGAACCGCTGTATCTCCCGGTGGGAAAGCCGATGGCGGAGGGCACCTCCATCACGCTGCAGATGCTGCTCCACGGTACCGAGACCGCGAACTTGTACAACGCCGCGACCAAAAGGTGGGTTGCCCCGAGCCGGGGGATGCAGGATGCGCTGAACTTCGTCGCCACGGCAATGCGGGAGGGCTTGATGCAGACGGCGGCGCAGGCCGAGGACACCCAATGGTCTCGTGTCGAGCGAACCCGCCTGATCGCTCAGGAGAAGATCGCCATTGTCATGGACGGCAGCTGGTATCCCTCGTTCTGGAAACCGGGTGGTGTGTCCCCCTGGCCGAACTGGTCACAGACGCTGGGTACGGCCGCGTTCCCCACCCAGCACGGTCAGGCACCAGGAAAGGTGAATCTGTCCGGTGGTTTGACCCTGGCGCTCGGCGCGCGCACCGCTCATGCGCAGGCCGCCTTCCAGTTCATGACCATCGCTGTCAACCAGAAGAACTCGGCGGCCATGGCGCTGGCATGTTCGTGGTTGCCCGTGCGTAAAGATGTTCAGGCGGATCCGCGGCTGTCGCAGGCCGACTCGAGCGAGCCCTTCTGGGCAGGTCTGCTTCCGCTTACCCGCTATCGCCCCACCTTGGCCGACTACCCGAAAGTATCGGACACGATGCAGACCGCGGGTGAGTCGGTCATCAACGGTGCCGACCCGAGTCGAGCCGCCCAGCAGTGGGCGGACGCTGTTGTTCGTCTCGTCGGGTCCGGTGAAACCGAGGCCGGATGATCTCGGTACCCATCACCGCCCGCGCGCGGATCGGCCGATGGCTTCCGTTGACGCCGGCGACGGTGCTACTCGGAATCTTCGTTGCGGGCCCGGTCCTGTGGTGTGTGTTCGCGGCTTTCACCGATACCGCGTTGACCGGGGCGGCGGCCCGGGATCCTGACTTCGTCGGTTTCCAGAACATCGAGCGGGTACTGACCGGTCCGGACATCGGCGCGTCGGTGTGGTCGACCGTGGTGTTCGTCGTCGCGTCGGCGGTGATCGGGCAGAACGGCCTGGGCCTGCTGTTGGCGGTACTGATCCAGCACCGGAGTCGATTCGTGCGTCAAACCGTAAGTGCGACTGTGATATCGGAGTGGGTGCTGCCAGAAGTTGTCGCGGCCTTGGCGATTCACGAAGTCCTCAACGACCACGGACCGATGAATCAGCTGTTCCGGTTCATGGGCACCGGTCCACAGGAGTGGCTCTACACGGCGCCGATGTCAGTGGTGATCGTGGCCAACGCCTGGCACGGGGCAGCCTTTTCCCTGTTGATCTACCAGGCTGCGCTCGATGAGGTGCCGGGCGAGTTGATCGAGGCGGCACAGATCGACGGTGCCGGACCGGTACGCCGATTCCGTTACGTGGTGCTGCCGCTGATCCGGAGGACCATCGCCGCCAACCTGGTGCTGGTGACTCTGCAAAACATCGGCATGTTCAGCCTCATCTTCGTGCTGACCGGTGGCGGACCGGGTAACAAGACCGAGACGCTGCCGTTGCTGATGTACGAGCAGGCGTTCAAGTACGGCCGGATCGGGTTGGGGGCCGCGATCGCCCTGGTGCTGCTACTACTCGGCGCGGTGTTCTCATCGGCCTACGTTCGTAGCCTGAGCAGGCAGGTGTGAGCGGTGCCGCGTGCCAGAATCACGGTCGACCTCATCCTTGCCGCGGTGGTGTTGCTGTTCGCCGCCCCGATGGTGTGGCTGCTGGTGACGGGCCTCGGCGTGGACGGCATAATCGGCGGCCCGGCTCCAGTGCGGTTCACCGGTGCCAACTTCGGTGCGGTGCTGACCTGGGACGTCGCCGGTCGGCCGCTGCTCAATGGCCTGCTGATCAGTGGGGGAGCAGCGATCATCACAGTGCTGGTGGCGTTGCCCGCCGCTTATTCGCTCTCGCGTTACCAACTTCGTTTCGGCCGGATTTTTCTCTACACGGTCTTGTTCGCCACGGGACTTCCGCTCAGCGCCGTGATGGTGCCGGTATACGGGTTGTTCGTACGCCTGCAACTGGTCGACTCGCTCGTCGGCACAACCCTTTTCCTGGCAGCCACCTCGCTGCCGATGGCCATCTGGATGACCAAGAACTTCATCGACGGCGTGCCGCTGAGCCTGGAAGAAGCCGCCCAGACCGACGGCGCCTCATCCCTGCAGCGGCTGCGGCACGTTGTTCTGCCGCTGACGTTGCCGGGCCTCACCGTCGTCGCGATCATCACCTTCATCAGCACCTGGGGCAACTTCTTCGTCCCGTTCATCCTGCTGCTGGACCCGGGCAAGCAACCGGCCTCGGTGGATATCTTCTCGTTCTTCGGCGAGCACGGCGCCATCGCCTACGGCCAACTGGCCGCATACTCGATCGTCTACACCACCCCCGTGATCGGCCTGTACCTCCTGGCATCGAAGACGCTCGGCGCGGGCTTCGCACTGACCGGCGCGATCAAGGGATAGCCGATGGCCAATGGTGCCTTCCGCGTTCGATCGAGCTTCCCGCCGGTCACTGTCGTCCGACTGCCGATGAGGAGTTGCACGGCGGCGTGGGTCGGTTCCGTGCTCGTCTATGGCGTCGCGTTCGCGCGCCGAGGACGATGACGGGCCCTGCGATGAGCGACGCGCCCCAGAGCACATGGGCTGCCGCCGCGACCCAGCGTTGCGCGGTAGTCGGTGCACCACGCTCGATGACACCCGGCACGCGATACAGCGCGAGGTCGGGGTCCTCGTAGACCCGCTCCACCTGGGCGAGGGTCGAGGCCGATGCGCCGAGCGGTCCAGGGGTGTTTCGTTCGACGAGGACCCAGCCCACTCCGAGGCGCGCCAAGTCTGCGGGCGGGCCACCGTGAAGCAGCAGGTTCTCCACTTCTCTGGCGCGGGCGCCTTCGCCGGAGACGGTACGCCCGCGTACTGGGAGTTCGCCTGTCTGCAAAACGTCGCTGGGCAGCATGCGCGGGGCCGGGTCGAGTACGGGGGCCGCGCCGCTGTAGTGGAACTTGCGAAACATGCCTCCCGGCAGCACCGCGACGTCGCCGGGACCGTCCATTCGCTCGGCGACCTGCTGCCAACCGGCGGGATAGTGCACCGGCCGCACAGCACCGCCGACGCCCCAGGCCAAGTCGTGGAGCGGCAAAACGATAAGCGCTACGAATACCGCTGTGACTGTTGCCGTGATGGCCGGAGACGCCGTCGCGGGCCGGTCCGGTGTCGCGTCCGAGTGCACGGGGAGAAGACGCCGGGCCGTCATCGCGCAGCCTGTCGCCGCGGACAGGGCGAAAGCGGGCATGGCAAGGGCCACGTATTTCTGGGTATCGCGCAGCAGACCCGCGCCGGGAACGTGGGCGACCAGCCACTCCAGTGCGTGCATGCCCCACGCGGTCGCACCGAGCGCGGGGAACAGGATCGCGATCACGGCGAGCAGCAGCAATGCCCGGCGGACGTGGCGGTTGTCGGGATCGGGGCCGCCGGTGGCGACCGAGCGCACGCCCAGCACGACTATCGCCAGCAGCACCAGCGTGCCGATCGCTGCCAGCGGTGTGGTGCGCGAGTCCGGTACCGCCTCGGCGTTCCAGATCCCGCCGAGACCGGCCAGGCTCCCGAGCGTGCCCAAACCGGGTTCGGCCCGCGCGGCGAAGGCCGCGATGCCCGCGGGATCGGATGGCTCCGCGCCCGCACCGGACAGCGCGGTCGCGGCCAGCCATGGCGCGGAGGCGGCCAGCCAGAGGACGAACGTCGCGGCGAGTTGACGTCGATGGACCAGGGCGAAAGCGGTCACGCCCGCCAGCAGTGCTCCGGTCGGGGTGAGTCCGGCGGCGGCGAGCGATACGGCCAGGGCCGCCCAGGTGGATGCCGTTCGGACGGTCGCGCGCGGCGCCGCCGCGACGCTGAGCCGATTCGACCCGCCTTCGCCCGCTGTGCCGGTTGGTACGGAGTTGCGCGGATGTTCGGCTGAATCGGTCGGAGCGGTGTCGTCGGAACAATGGGAGGAGCCGGGCGCGGCTGCCGCTACCCCGCTGGGGTGTCCGGGTGAGTGGCGCGTAGCCAGTGGTGGTTCGGCTCGGCCGGTCGACCCGGTGCGCTCACGGGCCTTGGTCGGTGCGACTCGGCTCGCACGATCCGACACGTGGTGTGTAGTCGCCGGCGCTTCCGCTGGGACAGCTGTTTCGGAACGCGGGCCGTTACCGGTGGTGTCAGCAGGCGCTTCGCTGGAGTGATCGATTGTGTCCGGGGTGCCCAGCGGTTCGGCATGCGGGGTGGACTCGGTGGTGTCGGCCGAGGCGGGTGTGTTCGACAGGATCCGTCGGCGTCGCTTCGCAGTGGCCGTACCTCGAAGGCGGTAAGCGGCCAGCGCTGTCCACGGCAACGCCGCATAGCCCGCGAGCAGGCTCCAGTGTCCTTGGAGCAGCCGCTCGGCCACGTACGGATTCCACAACGCGACCGTCGCGGCGACCAGTTGCGGGCCGAGCGACGCGCGCAGCAATTCACGCGCGAGCGTCGCCGCTCCGTACGCCGCGGCCCACAGTGCGACGAGCAGAATCGCCTTGACCACCAACCCGCCGTCCGCGAACGACGTCAGGGTCGCGAGCAGAGCGTCCTGCGGCACCGCCCGTGGCGCGGCGTCGCCGAGGCCGAGCGCCGCGTCGGTCGGATA
The DNA here is from genome assembly GCF_053601535.1 of Nocardia sp. NPDC004718. NCBI lineage: Bacteria > Bacillati > Actinomycetota > Actinomycetes > Mycobacteriales > Nocardiaceae > Nocardia > Nocardia sp. NPDC004718. The sequence goes on along the minus strand of NZ_JBSGCA010000007.1, from coordinate 8,914 downwards.
GTTGCGCGGCGTGCTCACCGCGTCCCGCAACAACAGATACCCCGGCGCGAGCAACGGCCCGGCGACGAGCAGCGCACCGGCCGCGCTGTATGCCGCGACCACCGCTCGAGTCCGACTGCTCCCGCTCACGCCTGAGCACTGTACGTCCCGGCCACCACTGCCGCCGATCCAGCGGCGTCGGCGCACGGAATCCGGGGGGACCGTGGGGGGTGCTGTGTACCAGCGCCGTCGCAGCCGCCCGTACTCCGGTATCAGCTGGCGGGCGCACCGTCTGCTGGGGTGATGTGTTGCCGCGAGGATGACGAGGACCAGCGTGGGTGCTGTGTGGTCGCGAGCCTGTCGAGGCCGAAGACTGTCGGGACGGCGGCGAGCGCATTGCCTGTCCCATGGTCCGGCGGGGCGCGACAGGTGGCGGGCCGTGCGAGTGGGACTATGGGCGGCGTGTCTGCTGTCCGTCGGTTTCCTGTGGTGGCGGATCTGACGTGGGTGACGGCCGGTGCGATGACCGCGAACGTCGCCGGGTATCTGCTGCAACTGCTGGCCGGGCGGTGGCTGGGCGTCACCGGGTACAGCGAGTTCGCGAGTCTGCTCGCCGTCCAGCTGCTGTGCGCGGTGCCCGCGCTGGCGTTGCAGAACGTGGTGGCCAGGGAACTCGTTCGCGGCGCGGGAACGGCGGCGCTGCGCGGGCTGCAGTGGCGCTGCGCGGTGATCGTCGCCCTGGTGGCCGCGGTGCTGGTGCCGCTGGTCGCCGTCACGCTGCACGCCGGGGTGGCCGCCACCGCGGCGGCACTGGGTGCGGCGCCCGCGCTGGTGCTGTTGTCCGGCGAGCAGGGCGTGCTGCAAGGCAGCAAGCGGTTTCGAGCGCTGGGAGTCGTGCTCGGCGCCGCCGGGGTCGCCCGGGTCGCGCCCGCGCTGGTAATTCTCGCGCTGGGCGGCGGTGCGACGATCGCGCTGTGGGCCGCCGCATGCGGCATCGCGACGGCGGCAGTGCTGGCCAGGATCGTCGCCGGTGCGCCGTCCGAGCGCGCCCGAAACGAACCCGGCGAGGTCTCCGCGCCCGGGGTGCTGCCGGTCCTGCGGGCCGCCCAAGTGCAGGCGGCGATGATGGCTCTCTCGTCGGCGGACCTGATCGTGGTCCGGATCGTGCTCGACGACGTGGACGCCAGCCGTTACGCCCTTGGCACCATCGCCACGAAGATCGCCTTCTGGCTGCCGCAGGCGGTCGGTGTCGTGCTCTACCCGCGAATGGCGCAGCCGACGCACTCGGCGAGCGCGATCCGGGCGGCGCTGGCGGTGCTCAGCGGCATCGGTCTCGTCGCCGTGCTCGGGGCCGCGCTGGCCGCGCCGCTCGCCCCGCTGCTCGCGGGCGAGGACTACGCCCCGATCCAGGGCCTGCTGTGGTTGTTCGCGTTGCACGGCGCGCTGCTGGCCGTGCTGCAAGGCGCGGTGCTCTCCGCGATCGCCGTCGACCGCACTTCCCTCGCACTGGTCACCTGGCTGGGCCTCGTCGTCGAAGTCACCCTGATGCTGTCGCTGGCCCGCTCGATTCCGGCGCTGATCACCACGGCGGTATCGGTCGCGGCCACCACCACCGTCGTGGTGGCCGTCATGGTCCTGCGCGCGGCCGACCACAGGGCGCGCCCCGAACCGCTGCGCCCGGTCGGCTGACCGAAACGAATTCGGCTCCCCAGCCGGAGGGCGGGGGAGCCGAATTCAGGAACGCTCAGCCGGTCAGGGCTGCTTATCGATCCGAATCTGTTCGGTCGGCGCGTCGTCGGCACCGCGGTTGACGCGCGGGGCGGGGCTGGTCGGAGCCGAGCCGCCCGGACGCTGGAACGGGGCGCCGCCCGCCCGCGCGGGCGTCGGAGCCGAGCCGCCGCGAATGCCGAGAACCACACCGACGATCAGCGCGATCACACCGAGGACGCCCAGGATGATCGGCAGGATCCGGCCGTACAGCGACAGCTTGTCGATGTTCTCCTTGGCCACCGACAGCTGCGACTCGACCGTGTTCTCGTCGAACACCAGGTGCGACTTCAGCGCGGTCACCTCCGGCTTGTCCGCGGTGCGCGAGTAGTAGAGGTGCAGCGCCTCGCCGCCCTTGACGACCGTGCCGGTCTGCGGCTCCACCCACAGGTCACGGGTGTTGGTGTAGTAGCGGGTCATGGTCACCGGCGCATCGCCGCCCTCGACGCCCCACTTGGCGGCGGGCAGGCTCAGCCGGTTGGTCGGCGCCTGCACGACGTCCCAGAGGCTGGTGGCGGGCACCGACATCTGGAAGTGGTAGACCTTCGTGTTGTTGATCTCGGTCTCTTCGATGAAGTTCGCGTCGAAGGTCTTGCGGACATTCAGATCGAAGTACGGGTAGGTCTTCTTCTCGGTGCCGATCGGGAATCGGTACTGCAGACCGGTGTGCTGCACCGGCTCCGCGATGCTCTGGCCCTCCAGGTTCGCGGTCACCGCGATCGAGCCGTTCGGCACGGTGCTGACGGGCTCACCGGTCACCCGGTCGATGGTCACCCGGTCGACGGTCGCGGTGAGCAGGCCGGTGTCGCCCTGCTTGTCGATGCGCCGCAGCGTCTGGCCCGCCTGCACCGTCATCTGGTGGGCGTCGGCCGGGTCCTCGACGGTGAGGAAGCGCTGCGAGACCAGCGGGACGTTGGCGTCGACCTTCGCCGAGCCTTCCGGAGCGGTCAGCGACTTGGCGTCGAGTACCAGGCTGTCCTCACCCTGCTGGTTCGTCGCGATAGTGGTGATCTCCAAGTCGAGGGGAGTTTTCGCCAGTTTGTCGACGGTGTAGGTCGGGATCATGATTGCGGCGACGATCAGCAACGCGCCGAGACCCACGAGCAGGCAGGCCACCGTCCTTCTGGTACCGGCACTCAGTGCCATGCAAACTCTCCTCGTCGTAGAACACAGGTCGCTCCGGCGAGTACTGCGGGCACGCCGCGGCACTCGTGAGCCCCGACACTAACAGTCCGATGTCGTACTATGCGGCGTCGAGGCCGGAAACGGCCGAGAAATCGCCCGAGTCTAGCGCGAAATCTGAAACGTCGGGTTATCAACTGTGGACCTGCCGAGGCAGACTGGAGCCCGATGACCGCAACCCTGCCCAGCACCGCCCCCGCGACCGAACGGGTGCGCCCCCGCGCGTTCGTGCCCGCCTTGGAAGGCATGCGCGGTATGGCCGCCCTCGGTGTGCTGCTGACCCATGTCGCCTTCCAGACCGGCGCAGCGGGCACGCCGGTCATCGGACGGGTGTGGGGCCGGTTCGATATGGCGGTGGCGGTGTTCTTCGCACTGTCCGGTTTCCTGCTCTGGCGTCCGCACGCGGCGGCGGCGCGGGGACTCGACAGCGCCCCGCCCGCGGGCTACTACCTGCGGCATCGCGCCGCCCGCATCCTGCCCGCGTACTGGGTGGTAGTGTGCGCGGTCCTGGTGCTGCTGCCCAGCGCCGCCGGAACCGCCGGCCTTCGGGTCTGGGTGTCGAACCTGGCGCTGTTGCAGGTATTCGTGCCGCTGACGCTCACCGACGGCCTCACGCAGATGTGGAGCCTTTCGGTGGAGGTGGCCTTCTATCTGGTGCTGCCGTTGCTGGCGTTCGCGCTGGTGCGCCTGCGCGGACCGGCGGCGCGGTGGCGGGTGCCGGTGCTGATCGCCGTCGCCCTCGTCAGTCTCGGCTGGAATTTCATTCCGGTCCCGACACCCGACGCGATCCACGCGGACAACTGGCTGCCCGGATATCTGCCCTGGTTCGCCGCGGGCATGCTCCTCGCGGAGCTCGCCGAACATAGCGTTCGGCTATCACGCTGGTGGAAAGTCGGCGGGAATCAGCCCCTGATGTGGGCCCTCGCGGCGGTGGCCTTCCTGCTCGCGGCTACCGATCTGGCCGGTCCGGCGGGTCTGACCCGAGCCGAACCATGGCAGTACGCGGTGAAGATGGGGCTGGGCGCGATCATCGGTTTCGCGCTGCTCGCGCCGCTGGTGCTGCGGGACCTGGAGGCACGCGGGCACCGCTGGCTGGAGTCGCCGGTGGCCGCGACGCTCGGACGCTGGTCCTACGGCATCTTCATCTGGCACCTCGCGGTGCTGTCGATCGTGTTCCCGGTGTTCGGCATCCTGCCCTTCCAGGGCGACTTCGGTTACGTCCTGGTTCTCACGCTCGCCATCACCCTTCCGGTCGCCGCGGCCAGCTATGCGCTGGTGGAAGAGCCGGTGCGGCGCTGGGCCCGCCGCCGGGACCGGGTGCGGCGGAACTCCGAACCCGAGCCCGCGCCCTGATCGGCGGCCCCGCGCGAGGTCAGCCGTCGAGTTGCCGGTGGATGTCCATCAGGTGGTGGCGCAACTCGTGCAGGGTGTGCACCGCCAGCCAGCGCAGGGAGCGATCCGCGGGTTCGGGGTAGAGGAAGACGAGGGTGCGTTCCCAGTCGTCGTCGCCGAGCCGCTCCAGCACGTTGGCGAACAGCAGGGCGGCGTCGCGGATCTGGCGGGCCACGTCGGCGGGGTTCTGCTGGGCGTAGCCGTCGTGCTCGACTCGTTCGTCCCGGCCCATCGCGGTGCTGGGCGGGTTGTCCGAACGGCGAGCGGCCAGCACGCGTTCGCGCTGGGCCAGCAGCACATCCCGGACGTGGCAGGCGTACTCCAGCGGCGACCACACATCGGGCTTGCCGCGTTCGCGCAACTTGACGCTGTCGGCGCCGAGCAGGTCGGCGTATTCCACGGCGTGCTCCCGCGCCAGCGACGGCACGTCGGCCGCCGAAGCCAAGTCGTAGACGAAACCGCATTCGGCACAGGTGTTCACGCATGGTCACGTTAGCAACGGGTGCCATTGCGGCGCACGGCGAATGGGCGTCTTGTCCAGCGGCGCCGCCGCGCGTTCGCGCGGGCCGAGGTCGCCGGCTGGTGCGCGGGCCGGGGGTCAGTGCTCTCCGGTCGACGGGTCGGTTTCGTCCGGCCGGATCGCGCCGGGCCGATCGGCGTGTTCCGGCCGAGGCAGCGCCGCGATGCCCACCGCGATGATCGCGAGCACCGCGGGCAGCTGCACCAGCAGGGAGCCACCCATATAACGGTCGGGCGAACGCCACGGGCCGGTGGACAGCGCGGCAGCGGACAGCATGGTGCCCGCGCCCGCGACGACGACGAGCGCGCGCGGTGTGACGTACCGCGTGAAACGTGTCGCGGCCAAGGCGATCACCGTGGCGGCACCGCCCACCGGACCCGCGATCACGGTGGCCGCGCCGGTGAGCCCGATCGCGCCCATCCAGCGACGGCCCCAGGTGCCGGGCACTTCGGTGCTCGAATTCGCCTGACCGGTAGGCACATTCGCCGCGGAGGGCCGCGCGCGGCGGGGAACGGCCAGCACCGCGAGCGGCAGTAGCAGCAGCAATCCGCCGAAGATGGCGAGGCGATACCACCGGTCGACCGGGAAGGTGATCGTCACCGGGCCGGTGGCATCGGCCGGCAGCAGCCAGGCTTGCTGCCAGCCGTCGAGCACCACGGGTTCGAGCACGCGCCCGTCCGCGCTGGTCGCATGCCATCCGACATTGGTGCTCAGCGGCAGCACGAGCAGACGGTCGCCCGCGCTCGTCGGCGGTGCGGCGGCGGTTTCCGCCCCCGTTCGGTTCAGGCGCAGCCGATCCACGAAGAAAAGGTCGGTCGGACCGACCGCCACGTCGGCGCGGCCCTGCGGCAGCGCGAGTTCCGGTGTGTCCGCCTCGTCCGTGCACACCCGGGCGGGAACCGGCGCACCGGACCGCAATTCGCCGACGGTGGCGGTGACCGTGGTGCGCAGCGTCCGGCCGCCCGCGTCGATCGTCGGGCCGAGTGCGCACGGGACGGTGATCTCGCGGTCCAGCGCGGCGGCCTCCGGGTAGTCCGGTCCGAGGACCGTCACCTCGGCCAGTCCGGGCGGCTGGGTCTGGACGAAACCAAGCGCGGTCTTGTCCAGCACCGGCCGCCAGGTCCGCATGCTCAGCTCGATGCGGTCGGTCACCGTGGGATGCAGGGAGATCCGCGTCGGCGTGCCCCGGCCGTCGTCGTCCAGCTCGCGCACCTGCGGCCCGTCGCCGAGGTTCACCGTCACCGAGGTGGGCGCGGCGGGCAGACCGCCGAGCGAGGGAGTCAGTTCGAGACCGGTCACCAGCGTGGGCTCGGGCAACTCGAGGGTGAGCGTCGGCCTGCCCGCGGTCGGCTCGCGGACCGAGTCCTCCGGTGCGGTCCAGCTCGTGCGCGGATCGCCGTCGGTCGCGGCGAATGCGGCCCCGCGCAGGTCGCCGACGTCGGCCTTGCCCCGGGCCACCGGCCTGGCGTGGTCGGTGAGCAGCGCCTCCAGTGCCGGACCCTGCCGGGTGCGGACGGTCAGTTCCGGGGCGACCGACATCGGTTCCGGAACGGTCAGCGTGCGCTCGAACGCCCCCGGTTCCTCCGGGGCCAAGGCGAGACCTTTACTGCAACGCACCCGGTCGGGCGCATCGAAACAGGCACTGCGGCCGGGGAATTCCTGACCGAGATCCCATCCCCGCACCGGTGCGCCCGCGGGAGCCGAAGGCACCACGGTGCGATGCCTGATGTCGACGCGGACGGGCGCGTCGCGCGTCGAGTAGTCGTCCAGCGTGAGTTCGCTGATCCCGAACTGCCCGCCCGAGGAACCGTTCTCGGTGCGAATCGCGGTGATCTTCAGCCACTCGGTGCGGCCTGCGGGGAGCGAAACCGAGACCGGCGCACCGGGTTCGGGCACTCGCACCGAGACGGTGCCGTTCGCGGTGCGCACCTCGATCCATTTGACCGGGTCGCCGATGGCGGCCGAACTGGTGGTCAGGTTCAGTTGCCCGGCCTTGATCGGGTGATCGAGATCGAGCCGGAGCCATTGGCCGAGGGCGTGCTCGGTGCCGTTGCTGATCCACGCGGTGGACGGATCGCCGTCGACGACGGCCGCGGTGGAACTTCCCGGGGCCGCGCCGCCGAGCTGGGTGGCGTCGGCGGCCGAGCTGGACGCGGTGACGGTGGCGCCCGACCACTCGCCGCGCACCAATTCGGTACCGGGCACCGGATAGTCGGGGACCAGGTTGAAGGTGCGGCGCGCGTCGTCGGGTGCGCGCAACGCGGAGTTGTGGTTGTCCACCCGGCCGAAATCGGCTTCGCGGTCCATCGGCGTATCCGTGACCGTCACCGGGCCGAGCGGTAACCCGGCCTCGGTCGCGTCGGCGGCGAGCAAGGCGGGTGTCCGGGCGAGGCCGGGATCGCGGCGCATCCGCTCGAGCACTTCGGGGCCGCCCTGGATGACCGGGACGTCTCCGAGCGGGACGGTGTACGCGCCGGGGAACGCCTCCGGCGCGCCGGTGCCGCTACGCACTTCCGCGGGTGTCCCGTGGCCCGGCGCGTCCACCCGGTAGATCTCGATCGCCGGGTACGGCGGGCGCAGGTCACCGTCGGCCACCAGGTCGTCGGCGATCACCACCGATTCGATGGGGTTGCCGAACTCGGCCACCTTGTGCAGCCCGGGCGACCCGTCGAGCGCCTGATGGGCCAGCATCGGCCGGGTCGAGCGAGAGGTCTCCGGATCGAGGTCGTTGCGCAGGACGACGACGCCGATCCCTTGGGCGCTCAGCGTCGCGGCCAGTCCCGCCGATGGCCTGCCGTCGGCGATGAGCCGCTGCACCGAATCCATCGCGCGGATGGTGCCGGGCGGGTTCAGCGGCACAGCGTCGCGGATCGCCCACGGCGTTCGGGCCAGCGCTTGCAGTGGTTCGTCGCGCGTGAGTCCCCAGACCTGACTGCCGAAAGGCGCGCCGGGCACCACCAGGGCGCGCGTATCGGCGGCGTTGTGCTCGAGCCAGTCCGCGGTCTGCTGCCAGTAGGCGGGTACCCGGTCGTAGGCGCCGCGCGGGGCGAGTTTGCCGGTCCAGGCCAGCGAGGTGGACAGGGCCAGCGCGGTGAGGATCAGCGCCGCGATCGCGACCGCGCGGTCCCGCTCCGGGTGCGCGAAAGCGCTCCGCCAAGACTTCAGCGGTACCGAAGCGGGCAGCGGAACCCGGGCCAGCAGCTGCGCCAGCCCCAGCACGAGCGGGATGCGGATCAGCGGCTCCAGCTTGTGCACGTTGCGCAGCGGGGCGCCGCCGGAGTCCAGGAAGACGCGCACCGACTGCGCGAACGGTCCGCTCAGTTCACCGACGAACCCGGCGCTGATGCCGACCAGCCCGACACCCAGGATCAGGACGAGCCTGCCGCGATACGGCATGGACCGCAGGGCCAGCCCCGCCATGCCCGCCGCCGCGACCAGCCCGGTGGCCAGCACCGCCGCGGGCTGGGTGACCAGCACCGCGCCCGCGATGCGCTCCGGCGAGACGAACGGCGTCCAGCTGTCGGTGCCGCGCAGCACCTCGCCGAGCGAGGCCCACTGCGTGGTCACGCCCGAGGACTCGATGTAGTCCAGGAACGGCGGACTCACCTTGCCCAGCAGCAGCAACGGCACCGCCCACCAGAACGTGGCCAGCACCAGCAGCGGAATCCAGGCGGCGGTGAAACGCCACCACCGGCGGCTGGGCCGATAGGAGCCCGATCGAGCGCCGTCGGACGCAGTCCGCCCGCGGCCGATCGCCGGCGAGGCAGCCGCCCACCACAGCAGCGCAGGCAAAAAGGCGGCCACGGTCGCGACAGCGTTGACCGAGCCCATCAGGGCCAGCGCCAGCGCACTGCCCGCGGCGGACTCGGCCCCGCCCCGCCGCCGGGGGCGCCCCGCGGCGCCGCGGGCGGGGGGGGGGGGGCGCACCCCCCGCCCCCGCCTCAACGGCCGCGGCGGCGCCGAGAGGGACCCCGCGGGGGGGCGCACCCCCGGCCCCCCTGCGGTCCCCCGCCCGCGGACGCCGCCGGCCGGGCCCGCGCGGGGGGGCCCGGGGCGGGGCACGGGGGCAACCCG
>NZ_JBSGCA010000006.1:0-202060 GCF_053601535.1 Nocardia sp. NPDC004718 | reverse complement strand
CCAACCGAGCGCGGGCGCCCCGGGGGGGGGGGGGCCCCCCCCCCCCCCCCCCCCCCACCGCGCCCCCCCCCCCCCCCACAACCACCACCCCCGCCCCCCCCCCCCGGGCCCGCGCGCCGGTCTCTTCGTCGGCGCGCAGGCCCGCCGCGCGCCCGGTGCTCGGCGATCCGGCCGCGCCGAGTACCGTGACGGTGCTGCGGTCACCCGGCCGGAATGTCGTGCGCATGCCGACGGTCGCCTCCGGGCCGCACGTTGCGGCGGCCCGCGACCGGCAATATCGAACGGAGCATTTGTCATGAAGCTTGCTGTCATCCCGGGCGACGGGATCGGGCCCGAGGTCATCGCCGAGGCGCTCAAGGTGCTCGACGCGGTCGTGCCCGGCGTGGAGAAGACCGAGTACGACCTCGGTGCACGCCGCTACCACGCCACCGGCGAGATCCTCCCGGATTCGGTCCTGCCCGAACTGAAGCAGCACGACGCGATCCTGCTCGGCGCGATCGGCGATCCGTCGGTGCCCAGTGGCGTGCTCGAACGCGGCCTGTTGCTGCGCACCCGGTTCGCGCTGGACCACCACGTGAACCTGCGGCCGTCCAAGCTGTTCCCGGGCGTCACCAGCCCGCTGGCAGGCAACCCCGACATCGACTTCGTCGTCGTGCGCGAGGGAACCGAGGGCCCGTACACCGGCACCGGCGGCGCGATCCGCGTCGGCACCCCGCACGAGGTGGCGACCGAGGTCAGCACCAACACTCGCTTCGGCATCGAGCGCGTGGTGCGCTACGCCTTCGCCAAGGCGCAGGCCCGGCGCAGGCACCTGACGCTGGTGCACAAGAACAACGTGCTCACCTTCGCCGGCTCGCTGTGGCAGCGCACGGTGGACGAGGTCGCGGCCGAGTTCCCCGATGTCACAACGGCATACCAGCACATCGACGCCGCGACCATCCACATGGTCAACGACCCGGGCCGGTTCGACGTGATCGTCACCGACAACCTCTTCGGCGACATCATCACCGACCTGGCCGCCGCCGTGAGCGGTGGCATCGGCCTCGCCGCCAGCGGCAACATCGACGCGTCCGGCACGAACCCGAGCATGTTCGAGCCGGTGCACGGCAGCGCCCCCGACATCGGGGGCCAGTCCAAGGCCGACCCGACCGCGGCCATCCTCTCGGTCGCCCTGCTGCTCAACCACCTCGGCGCCGCCGAGGAGGCCGCGCGCATCGAGTCGGCGGTCGCGAAGGACCTCGAGTCTCGCTCCGGCACGGCGTCGACCGTGGAAATCGGCGACCGCATCGCGGCCACTCTCTGACCGTCGCACAGGCAGGTCCCGCTGCCACACTCCGGCAGCGGGGTCTTTCGCGTTCAGCCGTCCGCTCGCCAGCGCCTGTTCGAACTCGCGCGCCGGCCTGGTCGACCGATCTCCGAGGCAGTAGGGGACATTGCCGAGCGGCCCGCCTACTGCACGACCTCGGCCCGACGTGGCTTGTCGATATGCGCCGACCGACGGCGGCGCGGATCACGCGAGGTACTGGCGACTACCTTTGCTGCTCGGGGTGCGGCCCCCACCGCGAGGCTCGGCTTGCCGCGCGCCCGACCGGCGCCGCCCTACCGAGTTCCGGTGATCGGCGAGGACGAGACCCGTCCTGGATCGACCGCGCGGTGCGGCCTTGTCCAGAGGCGGGTGATGGCAGCGGAACCCGGGTGTGCCCGCCTACCGCCAGACTCCGACGGGGCGCGCTCGACCAGCGCAGTGTCACCGAATTCAGGTGACACAGCGACATCGAGTCGAGAGCGTCCGGGCGACCTGCATGCGGAGTGCGGCCCTGTGCCGCACGGACCCGGCAATCCTTCGATGGGCGAACCTAGGCGGGGTCGCGGGGAACCAGCGGGACCGCCGCGACGGCCGAGACCGCGGCCAGGAGGAAAGCGGCGGGGAAGCCGCTCGCGGTGATCAGGGCCCCGAACACGGGCGGAACCGCGGCCATCGCGAGGTTCTGCCCCGTGTTCTGGATGCCGAGGCCCCGGCCGCTCCAGTACGGGCCCGCGATCTCGGCCACCGCGGTGAAGGCCAAGCCGTTGTCGGAGACGGTGATCACGGACGCGGCGATCAGCAGCGGAATGGCGGCCCACCACCAGTGGGTCGACGCGGTCAGCGCCAGCGCGGTCATCGACAGCACGGCGGCGACGGCCACCGTGCGCAGCGGGCCCATCCGGCTGCCGGCCCGGTCCGACCACGCGCCCGCACCGATGCGGCCCAGCGCGCCGAGGATCTGTGTGACGGTCACCAGCGCACCCGCCGCGGCCAACGACCAGCCGACATCCCGGTGCAACCACAGCAGCGCGAACGTCCACACGGTGCCCTGCGGGACGACGAGCAGAACCGAGACCAGATGGATGCGCCACAGCATGGCGTTGTCGCGATAGGGATTGGCGCGCAACGCCGGATCGGCGGCGGCGCGGTCGGGACGCGGCGGGTCCACGATGCCGGCCAGACAACCCATGGCCGCCACACCCGCCATGAGCGCGGGAACGAGAATGGCCGCGGGTACACCGTGGGCGGAGGCGACGGCCGGAATCGCCAGCGCGCCGACACCGACGCCCAGCGGCTGCGCGGTCTGCCGGATGCCCATCGCCAGCCCGCGCCGCTGCGGGGGGAACCAGCCGACGATCACCCGGCCGCTCGCGCCGTTCGTGCTGGCCGCCCCGACGCCCCCGAGAAACAGCAGCGCGCCGAGGGCGATGTCGTTCGTCGTCGCCGCAGCGGCGCAGCCCGCCGCCAGCATCAGCAGCGGACCACCGACCAGCACCTTGCGTTCGCCGATCCGGTCCACCAGATAACCCCACGCGATCAGGGTGCACACCAGCCCGACGGTGGGCATGGCCACCAGCAGGCCCGCCGTCGCCAGCGGCAAGCCGCGGTCGGTCAGCGCGGGCAGCAGGAACGGGACGCCGTGGATGAAGACCGCGCTGGAGGCCTGGGCGAACACGCCGAGACCGAGCATGGACCAGCGCCGAACCTCGTCGATCTGCGTAACGGTCGCCATCGGCCTCACCTCGGAATCTCATTATTTGGGATATAATTCCCATTGTATGAACTTCGCTGCTCACGGTACACCCGACGGCGGCTCGATTCGACGGTTGCGGCTGTCGGGCTGCTCACAGCGCGCGCCGCCGCCGGATCCGGGCGGATTCCGTACCACCCGGTCGGGCGCGTTCGAGCAGGTGACGGTGGGTCGATAGACTCCGGGCATGCGTCTAGGTCGAGTTGCCAGTCCCGATGGAGTCGCTTTCGTCAGCATCGAAGGCGACGGAAGCGACAGCGTGGCCAAGGAGATCGCGGAACACCCGTTCGGCACACCGACGTTCACCGGCCGCAGCTGGCCGCTGGCCGACGTGCGGCTGCTCGCGCCGATCCTGGCCAGCAAGGTGGTCTGCGTCGGCAAGAACTACGCCGCCCACGCCGCCGAGATGGGTGGTCCCGCGCCCGCCGACCCGGTGATCTTCCTCAAGCCGAACACCGCGATCGTGGGGCCGAACGCCCCGATCATCCTGCCGCCCAGTTCATCTCAGGTCGACTACGAAGGGGAGCTGGCGATCGTCATCGGCCGCCCCTGCAAGGACGTGCCCGCCGCCCGCGCGCTGGACGTGGTGCTGGGTTACACCGCCGCCAATGATGTGACCGCCCGCGACCAGCAGCGCCACGACGGCCAGTGGACCAGGGCCAAGGGCTACGACACGTTCTGCCCGCTCGGTCCGTGGATCGAAACCTCCCTGGACCCTTCGGATCTGGAGGTCGTCACCGAGCTCGACGGTGAAGTGCGTCAGCGCAGCCGCACTTCGCTTCTGCTGCACGACATTCCGAAGCTCATCGAGTGGATCACCACCGTGATGACACTGCTGCCCGGTGACGTCATCCTCACCGGCACCCCCGAGGGCGTCGGCCCGATGCGGGAGGGCCAGCAGGTGTCGGTGACCGTCGAGGGCATCGGAACCCTCACCAATCCCGTTGCCGCCAAACGCTGATCGAAAGAGAGCCATGACTGAAGTACGGGTCCGATTCTGCCCGTCACCGACCGGAACGCCGCACGTCGGCCTGATCCGGACGGCGCTGTTCAACTGGGCCTATGCCCGCCACCATGGTGGCGCATTCGTCTTTCGAATCGAAGACACCGATGTCGCACGGGATTCCGAGGAATCCTACCGGGCGATTATCGACGCGCTGCGCTGGCTCGGCCTCACCTGGGACGAGGGGCCGGAGGTCGGCGGGCCTTACGCGCCATATCGCCAGTCGCAACGAAAAGAACTGCATCAGGACGTTGTTCGGCGTTTGCTGGAGGCCGGTGAGGCGTACGAATCGTTCTCTACGCCGGAGGAAGTCGAGGCCCGTCATCGCGCCGCGGGACGCGATCCGAAGCTCGGTTACGACAACTACGATCGGGACCTGACGCCGGAGCGGATCGAGGCGTACCGGGCCGAGGGGCGCCCCGCCGTCGTCCGGCTGCGGATGCCCGAAGAAGACCTGTCCTGGAACGATCTGGTGCGTGGGGAGACCACCTTCAAGGCGGGCAGCGTCCCGGACTTCGCGCTCACCCGCGGCAACGGCCAGCCGCTGTACACGCTGGTCAACCCCGTCGACGACGCGCTGATGCGGATCACCCACGTCCTGCGCGGCGAGGACCTGCTCTCCTCCACTCCCCGCCAGCTCGCGCTGTACGCCGCGCTGCGCCGGATCGGGGTCGCCGATTTCACTCCCGAGTTCGGCCATCTGCCGTTCGTGATGGGTCAGGGCAACAAGAAGTTGTCCAAGCGTGATCCGGAGTCGAATCTGTTCGCCCATCGCGACCGCGGGTTCATCCCCGAGGGTTTGCTGAATTATCTCGCGCTACTCGGCTGGGGCCTGTCCGAGGACCGCGACGTGTTCTCCATGGCGGAGATGGTCGAGGCCTTCGATATTTCGAAAGTGAATTCGAATCCGGCCCGATTCGACCAGAAGAAGGCGGACGCGCTCAACGCCGAGCACATCCGATTGCTGGCCCCGGGTGATTTTGCCCACCGGCTGCGGGAGTATCTCACCGGACACGGCCATATCGGCGCCGAAATCGATGAAAAGGTGTTCGCCGCGGCGGCGGAACTCGTGCAGACCAGGATTGTCGTCTTGTCCGACGCTTGGGACCTTCTGCGTTTCTTGTTCGGACCCGCGGAGGAGTTCGCGATCGACCCGGCCGCGGGGGCCAAGAATCTCGGTCCCGACGCGGCTCGGGTATTGCAGGCCGCTATTACCGCCGTGGAGCCGTTGACCGAGTGGACCACCGAAGCGATCGAAGCGGCACTGAAAAAGGCGCTGATCGATGATCTCGGGCTGAAACCGCGCAAAGCCTTCGCTCCGGTGCGGGTCGCGATCACCGGATCACATATCAGCCCGCCGTTGTACGAATCCCTGGAACTGCTCGGCCGCGACCTCACCTTGGACCGGCTGCGCGCGGCGCTGGACTGGAAGGAGACCGCCCAGACCGGCTCCGAAGGCTGAAAATATGGCTTTGACCAGGCGATTTGTAGTTAACCCGTAGCCGTTTGGTACTCTTCTTCTCGGCCCGGAACACGGTCTCGAGTCACCCAGACGCGAGGCTGAACAACCTGGTCATTGGGGTATGGTGTAATTGGCAACACAGCTGATTCTGGTTCAGCCATTCTAGGTTCGAGTCCTGGTACCCCAGCGGAGTGTGTTGTAAGACTTCGGTTCGCGGCCGAAATCCCTCAGCACCTGGCGATTTGGTCGCCGGGCCTCGGCCAGATAAACTAGCCGAGCCTCCTGATCGAAAGATCAACCACGGCGCTCCTCGCGACAGCGAGAAGCAGTCCTGGCCCCGTCGTCTAGCGGCCTAGGACGCCGCCCTCTCAAGGCGGTAGCGCGGGTTCGAATCCCGTCGGGGCTACACGAGTGAAGGGCCCATGCTCATGGAGCATGGGCCCTTCTCGTTTCGCAGTGTCTTGTTGGGGACCCCCAACACCCCGCCCGGAGGGCTTTGCCCACGGACCCCCGGCGAGGGCTTCGCCCCGTCTGGGTGGTCGTGGTCCGGTGGTGTGGTCGGTGGCGGATCCGGGTCTTGCCGGGTGGTGGATCTCTTCGGAAGCTCGGCTTGTCTTCGGTGGTACTTCGACCGAACCACTGACTGTGCTGTATCTCACTCTCGGCCGATCGCGCTCCCGCTGGGCTTCGTCTGCGCTGTCTACCTCCGTATGAATGGCCATGACGGGATCGTCACGACGGCCGCCGGCTGGATCGGGCAGTGCGACGGTGTAGCCGAGTTGCCCGCGCCGGGTCGTCCGGCGGCGGGACTGTTCGAGCCGCCGTGAGTCCGGCAGGCCAGCCTCGCCGTTCGCGAGAGACGGAGGGAAATGAGCAGCCGGGCTGCGCCGGTGGCGAAGGACCGGCGCAAAACAGCCGCCGGGCCGTGCCGGTCGCGGGGGCGAGCGGCAAAAGAAAGGCCCTCCAGCGATCTTGCTGGAGGGCTTTCGCCGACTGTGCGGACTATCCGCTCTTGCGCCGGAATTCCCGCTTGTGGCCGACCGCGGAGTGCGCCGAGGACGCCTTCGACCGTCCGTCGAGGTGGTCGGCCGCGCGGGCGTTCTGCTGGTTCTTGCGCTCCAGTGCTTCCCGGAACTTGCGCTTCACCTCGTCGGCGCCGTTGGACTTACCCGAATCCGCCATCGCTGCTCCTCGTCGTCGCGGCCGCGCGCCGCGTCCTCGCGGGCGGCGGTGCCCGGCCGATTGCTGTCGAACACCCGACGCTAGCCCGTGCGAGGCGGTTGTGTCAGTTGGATTTCGCGCGCGTCGCACGGCCCGATCGCGTTCGGGCCGGTCAGTCGAGTTCCTGCGCGGTGCTGCCGCCCAGCGGCATCGCCGGAAGGCCGAGCTTGCGATGATCCCAGCTGCGCGTGCGCTCCGGCACGACGCGTACGGCGACCCGCTTGTTCAGCATGGCTTCGACCATCGGGCGCAATTCCTCGTTGTAGGGGCCGGTGTAGCGCTCCCATACGCTCACGCCGACGGCGAAGAGTTTCTCGGCGTCATCGATGATCTCGGCGCGGCCCTCGATCGACACGCCCCGGAGTTGGTCGTAGGTGTCGCCCGCCTCGACCATGCAGGTGACCCGAGGATCGCGGCGCAGGTTCACCGCCTTCTGCGATTTGGCCTTGGTCTCGAACCAGATCTCGCCGTCGATGAGCGCGTACCACATCGCGGTCAGGTGCGGCGTGCCCTTCGGTCCGATGGTCGCCAGCGTCGCGATCCGGCTGCGCTGCAGGAACTCGGTGATCTCGGTGTCGGACATCACGATCTGTGCCCGTTGATTGACTCCCATGGGGCAACTCTAGAGAGTCCGGACTGAAACAGGTTACAGGCGCTTGTGCAGCGCCTCGGCCGCGGCGACCAGATCCGCCGCCCACCGCGCGCCCGGCCTGCGGCCCATTCGATCGATCGGGCCCGACACCGACACGGCCGCGACCACGGCGCCGCCCGCGTCGCGCACCGGCGCGGAGACGCTGGCCACGCCTGCCGCACGCTCGGCGGCGCTCTGCGCCCACCCGCGCTTGCGCACCTCGGCCAGCGCGCGTTCGCCGAACACCGCGTCGGCCAGGATGGTGCGCTGTAGTTCCGGGTCGGCCCACGCCAGCAGTACTTTGGCCGCCGACCCCGCGGTGAGCGGCAGCCGCGCCCCGATCGGCACGGTGTCGCGCAGTCCGACGGGAGGTTCCAGCGCCGCGACGCAGACGCGGGCGTTGCCGTCGCGGCAGTACAGCTGGACGCTCTCGCCGGTGATCTCGCGCAGCCGGGGGAGGATGGCCGACGCGGCCTCGAGCAGTGGATCGTTCGCGCTGGTCGCGAGCTCGGCGAGGGCAGGGCCCGGCCGCCAGGTGCCGTTGCTGTCGCGCGCGAGCAGGCGATGCACTTCCAAGCCGACGGCGAGACGGTGTGCGGTGGCGCGGGGCAGACCGGTGCGCGCGCACAGCTCGTTGAGACCCGAGGGATGCTCGGCTACGGCGTACAGGACCGCCACTGCTTTGTCGAGGACGCCGATGCCGCTATGCTGTCTCATAGAACGATACTAGCGTCTCGAATGTTGAGAAATCCACCTCCATGGATCCTTCCTCTCGGCGTTCGGACCAGGCGCAGCTATCCCAACTTGTGCAACCGTCGCCGCGTCGGAGTCCAGATCGCGGAACGGCTGCTTCGTCCGAAAGGTGATCGACAATGGCCGAACCGCGCACGCTGGCCGAGAAGGTATGGGACCAGCACGTCGTCGCTCGCGGGGAGGGCGAGGGTGCCTCGCGCGAACCGGACCTGATCTACATCGACCTGCATCTCGTCCACGAGGTGACCAGCCCGCAGGCCTTCGACGGACTGCGCGCAGCGGGCAGGCCGGTGCGACGGCCCGATCTCACGATCGCGACCGAGGACCACAACGTTCCGACGATCGATATCGACAAGCCGATCGCCGACCCGATTTCGCGCACCCAGGTGGAGACGCTGCGGCGCAACTGCGCGGAATTCGGTGTGCGGCTGCACCCGATGGGCGACCTGGACCAGGGCATCGTGCACGTGGTCGGGCCGCAGCTCGGCCTGACCCAGCCGGGTACGACCGTGGTCTGCGGCGACAGCCACACCTCGACGCACGGCGCGTTCGGGGCGCTGGCGATGGGCATCGGCACCTCCGAGGTGGAGCATGTGCTTGCCACCCAGACCCTCTCGCTGCGCCCGTTCAAGACGATGGCGATCACGGTGGACGGCGTCATGCCACCCGGCGTGACGAGCAAGGACCTGATCCTGGCCGTCATCGCGAAGATCGGCACCGGCGGCGGCCAGGGCTACGTCCTGGAGTACCGCGGCGAGGCCATCCGGGCCATGTCGATGGAGGCCCGAATGACGATCTGCAACATGTCCATCGAAGCGGGCGCGCGGGCAGGCATGATCGCGCCGGACGAGACCACCTACGAATTCCTCAAAGGACGGCCGCACGCGCCGCAGGGAGCCGATTGGGACGCCGCGGTGGCCGCCTGGGAGGCGCTGAAGACCGACGAGGGTGCTGTTTTCGACGCCGAGGTGCACATCGACGCCTCCCAGCTGACTCCGTTCGTCACCTGGGGCACCAACCCGGGTCAAGGCGCCCCGCTGGGCGAGGCGGTGCCCGACCCCGCCGCCATCGCCGACGAGGTGGCTCGCGAGTCCGCGGAGAAAGCTCTGCGTTACATGGACTTGGAGCCGGGTACTCCGCTTCGACAAGTGCCGATCGACACCGTATTCGTCGGCTCGTGCACCAACGGACGCATTGAAGATTTGCGTGCGGTGGCCGGGATTTTGAAGGGACGTCATGTCGCCGACGGCGTGCGAATGCTGGTTGTACCGGGCTCGATGCGGGTTCGCGCACAGGCGGAAAAAGAAGGACTCGGGGAGATTTTCACTGCGGCGGGCGCCGAATGGCGGCAAGCCGGCTGCTCAATGTGCCTGGGAATGAATCCGGACCAGCTCGAGCCCGGCCAGCGTTGCGCGTCCACCTCGAACCGCAACTTCGAGGGCAGGCAGGGCAAAGGCGGCCGTACGCACCTCGTTTCTCCCCTCGTAGCGGCCGCGACGGCGGTCCGTGGAACTCTGTCATCGCCTGCGGATCTGGACTGACCGGCCCCGATTCCCTCAATCAAACCCAGGAGATTCGTTATGGAAGCCTTCACTGTGCACAAGGGCATCGGGGTGCCGCTGCGCCGCTCCAATGTCGATACCGATCAGATCATCCCGGCGGTCTACCTCAAGCGGGTGACGCGGACCGGATTCGAGGACGGGTTGTTCGCGGCATGGCGCACCGATCCCGACTTCATTCTGAACATCGCGCCTTACAACAGGGGTAGTGTCTTGGTGGCGGGTCCGGATTTCGGTACGGGATCGTCGCGTGAGCACGCCGTTTGGGCGCTGTCGGACTACGGCTTTCGGGTGGTCATCTCATCCCGGTTCGCCGACATCTTCCGCGGCAATGCGGGCAAGGGCGGTCTGGTCGCCGCTCAGATGTCACAGAACGATGTCGAAATGCTCTGGAAGTTGCTCGAGGAACAGCCCGGCTTGGAATTGGTTGTGGACCTCGAGGCGCGCACGGTGACGGCCGGAACCGTCGTGTTGCCGTTCGATATTGATGACTACACCAGGTGGCGTCTGCTGGAAGGATTGGATGACATCGGCCTGACGCTGCGCCGGGAGGACGCGATCGCCCGGTTCGAAAAGGCAAGGCCAACATGGAAACCCACTACCCTGCCGGCACATATTTCGCAGACGTAATCACCCCCGCCGGTTAGCTGGACACCCGAAGTTACGGTAGCTGGACGTGTGCTAAACCACATGAATTTTGGCGTGGCACATAGACTCTTGCCCAAAGTGGGTTTACCGTGGTACCTAGTCGGTCCGACGACGGGCCATTAGTCTGCGGAGGATTCAATGAACAAGGCGGAACTGATCGACGTTCTGACCGAAAAGTTGGGTACGGACAGGCGCACGGCCACCGCGGCAGTCGAGCATGTGGTCGACACCATCGTGCGCGCGGTGCACAAGGGTCAGAGCGTCACTATCACCGGATTCGGTGTGTTCGAACAGCGTAAGCGTGCGGCTCGCGTCGCACGGAACCCGCGTACCGGCGAAACCGTGAAGGTCAAGCCCACTTCGGTGCCCGCGTTCCGTCCCGGCGCTCAGTTCAAGGCGGTGATCGCGGGTAAGCAGAAACTGGCCGCGACCGGGCCCGCCGTCAAGCGCGGGGTGAATGCGCCGGTGTCGGCGAAGAAGGCGGCGGCGAAGAAGACGGCGGCCAAGAAGACCGCCGCCAAGAAGTCGACGCCGACCAAGGCGCCCGCCAAGACGACGGCCCGCAAGGCCGCCGCCAAGGCTCCGGCGAAGACCACCGCGCGCAAGACGACCGCTACGAAGACCGCTGCGAAGAAGGCGCCCGCGAAGAAGACCGCGGTCGCGAAGAAGGCTCCGGCCAAGAAGACGGCCACCAAGGCCACGGCGGCCAAGAAGACCACCACCGCTGCCGCCAAGAAGACCACCGCGAAGAAGACCGCGGCCAAGAAGGCCTCGACTCGCGGAACCCGCTGATCTCGAGCCACCGCCGGATCGGCGCTGAATGCGTGGCCCCACGACTGGGCCCATTCGCCTCAACGTCGAGACGGCCCCGGGAGACACCCGGGGCCGTTTTCGGCTGTCCGCCTACCGAGACCTCACGGCCGTGGCCGCCACTCGGCGCCCGCCGACCCGCGCGGTGACGCGGGAGCTGCCGGTCTAATCCGACCGCACCACGTAGGCTGACAGCGATCGATCCAGATGGTCGGCGGCCACCAAGCGATGGCCGACGAACGACAGCACCCACACACTGCCCTTGCGATTGCGCGCCGACGGCAGCGCGATTCCATCGCGTTCGGCCAGCCATCCCAGCAGATCGGGGATCACCTTGCCCTGACTGCAGACGACACGAACGGCTTTGTCCGACACCAGGGCTCGAAAACGTTTCCGGGCGGCGTCCGGGTTTTCGGCGTACCCGGTCTCGGAAAGCAATGGCTCCTCGATGATTTCGACACCGAGTTTCTCCGCCAACGGCGCCACGGACTGCACGCAACGCAGTGGTGGAGCCGAATAGACCTCAGATGGGCCGAACGCCAAGAGGTTCGGCGTGAGCGCCTGTGCCTGCGCCTCGCCCTCGCGGTCGAGCGGACGCTGCTCATCGGGACCGTTGAAGCGGTCCCTGCGGCCTGCTTTGGCATGCCGCACCAACAGCAGAGTGTCGGTGCGCGCGGGCAGCCGGGTGAAGGCGCGCACCACCTGCCGGTCCATCGGATACGACAGCTGGTCCATCACCCGATCCAGCGGATGCCAGCTGAGCACGTCCACCTCGGAGTTGACGGTGAACTCCCCGCCCACCTGTTCGGCGGCCCAATAGTCGACCCGCTTCAGCTTGCGGTGGCCGGGGATCGGGTAGGTCACGTGGCCGAGGTAGCGGCCGAGCCTGCTCTCCAGCCCGGTTTCCTCCCGGACTTCGCGGACCGCGGCCAGCACCGGGGTTTCGCCCGGGTCGAGTTTGCCCTTCGGCAGCGACCAGTCCTCGTACTTGGGGCGGTGGACGAGCGCGATCTCGATCGCACCCGAGGACGACTCGCGCCACAGCACCGCTCCGGCGGCGTGGATATTGGCGGTGACGCGGGGATCCCAGATCGGGCCCCCCTCCTGTTCGAACCCCATTTTGGCGTTCACTGCTGATCTGGCCTCCGCAGCCGCATCAAGAATTCCTGATGGTCTCTGATCTTGTCCCCGTCGCCGGAGACGCCCGGCGACGCTTGCCACGTGCCATCCGGTTGCAGCACCCAGCAGCGCGTGGTCGGCGACAGAGCCGAGTCGAAGACCACGCCGAGTTGTTCGGTCAACCGCGGATCCTTCACCTGCGCCATCACCTCGACCCGGCGATCGAGGTTGCGGTGCATCATGTCGGCGCTACCGATCCAGTACTCGTCCTGCGCCTGGAAGTGCAGGATGCGGGAATGCTCCAGGAACCGGCCGAGGATCGAGCGGACCTCGATGTTCTCGCTCATCCCCGGCACACCGGGGCGCAGGCCGCAGATGCTGCGCACCACGATCTGTACCGGCACGCCCGCCTGGGAGGCCCGGTACAGCGCGTCGATGACCTCCTCGTCGACGATGGCGTTGGCCTTCAGCCGGATTCGGGCGTCCTTACCCTGCCCCGCCAGATCGGTCTCGCGCTGGATGCGCTCGATGATGCCGGAGCGCACGCTGTGCGGGGCGACGAGCAGATTGCGGTAGTTCTCTTTCCGCGAGTAACCGGTCAGCGAATTGAACAGGTCGGTCAGGTCGGCGCCGATTTCGGGTGCGGCGGTGAGCAATCCGACGTCCTCGTAGAGGCGCGCGGTCTTCGGGTTGTAGTTGCCGGTGCCGATGTGGCAGTAGCGCCGGATGGTGGCGCCCTCGCGGCGCACCACCAGGCAGGTCTTGCAGTGGGTCTTCAGGCCGATGAGGCCGTACACCACGTGCACGCCGGCCTGTTCCAGCGCGCGGGCCCATTTGATGTTGGCCTGCTCGTCGAAGCGCGCCTTGATCTCGACCAGGGCAACCACCTGCTTGCCCGCCTCGGCGGCGTCGATGAGCGCGTTGACGATCGGGGAGTCACCGGAGGTGCGGTAGAGCGTCTGCTTGATGGCGAGCACCTGCGGGTCGGCGGCGGCCTGTTCGATGAATCGCTGCACGCTGGTGGAGAACGAGTCGTACGGATGGTGGACCAGCACGTCACCCTCGCGCAGCGCGGCGAAGACGTTGCGCGGCGTCTCGCGCTCGCCGAACGCGGGCGGGGTCGCGGGAACGTACGGAGGGTCCTTCAGATTCGGCCGGTCGACGCCGTACACCTGCCACAGGCAGGACAGGTCGAGCAGGCCGGGCACCTGGATGACGTCGCCGGGGTCGACGTCCAACTCGCGTAGGAGCAGATCGAGCATGTGCTCGGTCATGTCGTCGGACACCTCTAGTCGCACCGGGGAACCGAACCGCCGCCGGGCCAGTTCCCGCTCCAGCGCCTGGAGCAGGTCCTCGTCGCGGTCCTCGTCGACTTCGAAGTCCGCGTTGCGGGTTATCCGGAACGAGTGGTGCTCGACCACGTCCATGCCGGGGAACAGCAGATCCAGGTGCGCGGCGATGAGCGCTTCCATCGGCAGGAAAGCGGCGATCGGGGAGCCGGATTCGGTGCGGCGCACGCGGACGAACCGATCGACATTGTCAGGGACCTTGACGCGGGCGAAGTGCTCACCGCCGGTCGCGGAATCCTTCACCGTCACCGCGAGGTTGAGGCTCAGCCCGCTGATGTAGGGGAAGGGATGCGCCGGGTCGACCGCGAGCGGGGTGAGGACCGGGAAGACCTGATCCTGGAAGTAACCCGAAAGGCGCCCGCGTTCGTCCTCGTCCAGGTCGCTCCAGTCGATGATCGCGATGCCCTCGGCGGTCAGCGCGGGCAGCACGCTGTCGAGGAAGACGCGGGCATGCCGCACCGCGATCTCCTGGGTGCGCGCGGCGATCAGTTCCAACTGCTCGCCGGGGGAGCGGCCGTCGGCCGAGCGCACCAGCAGGCCGGTCTCGGCGCGGCGTTTCAGCCCGGCCACCCGCACCATGTAGAACTCGTCGAGATTGGACGCGAAGATCGCCAGGAACTTCGCACGCTCCAGCAACGGCAGCGACTCGTCCTCGGCGAGGGCGAGCACGCGGGCGTTGAAGTCCAGCCAGCTCAATTCGCGATTGAGGTAGCGATCGCGTGGCAACCGCGCCGCCGACGAGTCGGCGGACAGGGGTGTCGCCGCCGGGGGTGGCGTGGGAAGCAACGGCTGCTGCTTGACGGTTTCCGTATCGCTCACGCCACCGATCATCCCCTACCGGAGAGGTCGTGTGCATCCCGCGACCCTGATCGTCATGTGTCTCACGCCACCATGGCGACCGGCTAGCACACGTGTGGAACGTGTTCGTGAACGCCGCCCGGCCAGCCGATGTCGTGCAGGACAGCACGCGTCGCGTTTCCGGCCCCGAGCGCCACCGCGCGGTCCAGGTCGGCGGGGGTGTCGACGTCCAAGCGCAGGCCCGGCCAGTCCCCGGTGAGATCGACCGCGCCCGCGTCGATATGGCTGCGTGCCGACCCGGGGCCGAAACGGGGATCGAGCGCGGCGACCGGGTCGCGAACCACGAGCGCGGCGGTGCCGCTGCCCTCGTGATCGATCACGATCGAGCGCAACCCGCGCGGGGCGGCGGCGAGCATGTCCGACAGTTCTTCCGGGCGCAGCGCGGGCAGATCCGCCTGCAAAGCGAGCAGATCGATCGGGCCGTGCGCGCCGCGCAACGCGGCGGCGGTGGCGGCGAGCGCGGTGTTGAGCCCGTCGGCGTGCGGCTGACGCGGTTCCGGATGGACTTCCGCGCCCAACGTGCGGGCCAGGTCCGCGACGGCGGGGTCGGGCGTGACCACGGTGACCGATACGACCTCGCCGACCGCCGCGGTGGCGGTCACGGTGTCGGCGAGCATGGCCAACACCAACCGGGCCCGGTGCTCCGGGCGCAGCCGGTCGGCCAGTCGGCTCTTGGCCTGATCGAGGCTCTTGACCGCGATCACGGCATGCACGGCGTGCGGGCGCATGCGGGCAATCCTTCCATGGCATATTGAGCTGATGACGAGGGCGGCAGTGCTGGGCGCGGGATCGTGGGGCACCGCGTTCGCGAAGGTGTTGGCGGAAGCGGGAACCGAGGTCACGATCTGGGCCCGGCGGCCCGAGGTCGCCGCGACGCTGGCCTCCGAACATCGCAATCCCGATTACCTGTCGGATATTCCGCTGCCACCGGTCGCGGCCACCCACGACCCGGCGGTGGCGCTGGACGGAGCGGACATCGTCGTGCTGGCGGTGCCGTCGCAGTCGCTGCGGGCCAACCTCGCGGAGTGGAAGGGGTTGATCCCGGGCGACGCCACGCTGCTGAGTCTGGCCAAAGGCATCGAGACCGGGACGCTGCTGCGGATGAGCCAGGTGATCGAGGAGGTCACCGGGGCCGATCCGAGCCGGATCGCGGTGCTGTCCGGACCGAACCTGGCGCGCGAGATCGCGGTGGGCCAGCCCGCCGCGACCGTGGTCGCCTGCTCGGACAACGATCGCGCGGTGGCGGTGCAGCACGCCTGCGCGACCGGATACTTCCGTCCCTACACCAACACCGACGTGGTCGGCTGCGAGATCGGCGGCGCGTGCAAGAACGTCATCGCGCTCGCCTGCGGCATCGCGTCGGGAATGGGGCTCGGCGACAACTCGATCGCCAGCCTGATCACCCGGGGTCTCGCCGAGATCATCCGGCTCGGGGTGGCCCTCGGCGCGGAGCCGGTGACGCTCGCGGGTCTGGCCGGCGTCGGAGACCTGGTCGCCACCTGTACCTCCCCGTTGTCGCGCAACCGGTCGTTCGGGCACGTGCTCGGCGCGGGCGGATCCATGGAGGCCGCCCAGTCGGCCACTCATGGCCAGGTCGCCGAGGGTGTGAAGTCCTGCACATCGGTGCGCGCGCTGGCCGAGCGGCACGGCGTCGAGATGCCGCTGACCACCGCGGTACATCAGGTCTGTCACGAAGGGCTCTCCGTGCGCGAAGCCGTCGGCAACCTGCTCGGGCGGCGGATGAAGCCCGAGTGAGCCCGCTCCGCCCCGGGCGGGAGTGTCCGGGACGGTCAGCGGTGGGGGTGCGCATCGAAACGGGTACGGTTCGGGGCATGACGAACCGGATCAGGGTGGCTGTGGTGTTCGGCGGGCGCAGTAACGAGCACGCCGTGTCCTGCGTATCGGCCGGTAGCGTGCTTCGTCACCTGGATCAGGAGAAGTACGAGGTCGTGCCGATCGGCATCACCACGGAAGGCCGCTGGGTGCTCGGCGGTTCGGAGGTGGCCGCGCTCGGCATCCACGATCGCGCACTGCCGTCGGTGGACGCCACCGGCACGGCATTGACCCTGGCCGCGGACCCGAGCCGCCCCGGGGCGCTGATCGCGCTCGACGATCCCGGCGCGGCGCTCGGCTCGGTCGATGTGGTGTTCCCGATCCTGCACGGACCGTTCGGCGAGGACGGCACCTTGCAAGGGATGCTGGAACTCGCCGGAATTCCCTACGTCGGCCCCGGCGTGCTGGCCAGCGCCGCGGGCATGGACAAGGAATTCACCAAGAAACTGCTCGCGGCGGAGGGGCTGCCGATCGGCACGCAGGTGGTGTTGCGGCCCGGCGCCGAGACGGTCACCGAGGAAGACCGGCTGCGCCTGGGCCTGCCCGTGTTCGTCAAACCGGCCCGCGGCGGCTCGTCGATCGGCATCACCCGGGTCACCGACTGGAACGAGCTGGACGCGGCCATCGCCGCGGCGCGCGCGCACGATCCGAAGGTGATCGTCGAAGCGGGCATCGTCGGGCGCGAGGTGGAATGCGGGGTCCTGGAATACCCGGACGGCCGGGTCGCGGCGAGCGTGGTGGCGGAGATCCGGATGCCGGAGACCGGCGTCACCGTCGACGGACCCGCCTTCTATGACTTCGATACGAAGTACCTCGACGACGTCTGCGAATTCGACGTTCCCGCGAAACTGGACGACGAGGTGTCCGACCAGATCCGGGAATTGGCCGTGCGCGCCTTCCGGGCTCTCGACTGCCAGGGACTGGCGCGGGTCGATTTCTTCGTCACCGAGCAGGGGCCGGTGATCAACGAGATCAACACGATGCCGGGATTCACCGCGATCTCCATGTATCCGCGCATGTGGGAGGCCACCGGCATCGACTATGCCGCACTCGTCTCCACGCTCATCGAGACCGCGCTCGTTCGCGGTACCGGGTTGCGTTAGGGCCTGCCGTCGTCAGGTGCGCCCCAGGTCATCGGCGCGCGACTACTCGGAGTCAGTTGGGCAGCGGTCCCGGGTCGATCGGCTGGGCCGGGAGGTTGGCGGTGATGGTGTCGGAGACTTCTTGCAGCGGTGTCGGACCGGAGCCGTCGGGGACGGTGAGGGCGACGTAGGTCCCACGGTCCACGGCGAACCACGTGCTCGCCTTGGCGGCCTGGTCGCGGACCTCGAACCACTGCACGCCGTTCACGATCTGCAGCGGCGAGGCGCGGTTGAATTCCAGCGGACGATCCAGCCCGCAGCGCAGCACGATCGCGTCGCCGCCGTCGGCGCGCTGCCATGCGCGGGTGGCGGGTGGAGCGGGCTCGACCAGGGTCGATTTCGTGAAATCACCCAGGTCCGCGGGCAAGGCGGGCAGCAGGGCGGCGCAGGCGGGGCCCTCCGCAGCCGGAGCCGGGACAGGGCCGAGCACCAGCGGTTCGCGCTCGACGGGCGCGCGGTGCGCGAGTACGGCGGCGACGAGCACCGCGACGACCAGCACGACCGGAAGCGCCACGGCGGTCGCGATGAGCGCGGGCGGGTACTGGTGTGCCGGGGACGACGCGGGGCGGCTGTCCGGCTCGCCGGTATCGATATCCGCTTTCGCGCTGTCCTCGCTCTTCGACCGGGAAGGAGTGGTCCGCGCGTCCGAGTCGGCGGCTCGTGGGCGATCGGCCGCATTGTCCGTCGCCGCGGGCTCCTTCGGGGCGCTCCCGGGATCCATGGCATCGGTGCGTTCGTGCTCGGGCTCCGCCGAATCACGGTCCGACGAATCCGCCGCCATGCTCACCGATCCTTTCTTCTACGCGCGTCGTCGCTGCCGCGCCGCAGGGCCGTTGGTACTCGAGTGCCCCCGAAAGGGTACCGTCGGGCTCATTCCAGCAAGCAGCGCGCCGGAAAGGATCGGTCATCAGCGCCAGCAGTGCCCCGAGGACAGTGCGTGAACTGGGCGAGTTCGCGCTGATCGAGCGCATCAACGCGGGTCGCGTCCAGGCGCCGGGTGTGCTGCTCGGCCCGGGTGACGACGCGGCGCTGGTCGCGGCGCCGGACGGCCGTTTCGTGGTGACCACCGACATGCTCGTGCAGGACCGGCACTTCCGGCTGGACTGGTCCAGCCCCGAGGACGTCGGCCGCAAGGCGATCGCGCAGAACGCCGCCGACGTGGTCGCCATGGGGGCGACGCCGACCGCGTTCGTCGTCGCGCTCGGCTGCCCGGCCGACACCCCGCTCGAGGTGATCGACGGACTCGCGGACGGCATGTGGGCCGAGGCCGCCAGGGCGGGCGCGTCCATCGCGGGCGGCGATCTGGTTCGCAGCCGCGAACTGGTCGTCTCCGTCACCGCCTTCGGTGATCCGGGCCGCGGCGCGCCGGTCACCCGGGCGGGTGCCCGCGTGGGCGATGTCGTCGCGGTGGCGGGCCGCCTCGGCTGGTCGGCCGCGGGGCTGGCCGCCTTCACCGCCGGAGCGACCGGACCGGAGGTCGCGGAAGCGCTTGCCGCGCATCGTGTTCCGCAGCCGCCGTACGCGCTCGTGTTGGACGCGCTGCGGCGCGGAGGATCGAATCCGTCTCAGGCGCAGCCCGTCTCGTCCCGAACCGATACCACATCAGAGCTAACTGCCGGAGATCCCGCGACGGCACGCCTCGCTTCGGGAGCGCCTGGCTCCTTCGGGACCTCGGCTACCGAGTCGTCCGGACCGGTCACGCTCGACGAGGACTTCGGAACCGGAGCGCCCGCCATCGGCCTGCACGCGCTGACCGACGTGTCCGACGGACTGCTCGCGGATCTGGGGCATATCGCGTCGGCCTCGGGCGTGGCCATCGATCTGGATTCGGCGGCCCTGCGCGACCCCGCGCTGGAACCGATCGCCGCCCGGCTGGATGCCGATGCGGCGCAATGGATCCTGACCGGCGGAGAGGACCATGCCTTCGCGGGCACCTGGGCGCCGGACGGTGCGCTTCCGCCTGGATGGGTCGCGATCGGGCGGGTTCTGGCCGGTCGCGGGCTTACCGTCGACGGTGTGGCGCGGACCGGCGACGGCGGGTGGGAATCGTTCCGTGGGGCGGACTCGTCATCCGACGGCCGACCACGCTAAGTTGTGCGGTCATGGGCGCGAAACCACTGTCGGAAATCATGGATCCGGGATGGGCGAAGGCACTCGAGCCGGTGGCGGATCGGATTACCGCCATGGGCGATTTCCTTCGTGCCGAGAACGCGGAAGGCCGTGGCTACCTACCGTCCGGTGACAACGTTCTGCGAGCCTTCCAGCGTCCGTTCGACGCGGTGCGCGTGCTGGTCGTCGGCCAGGATCCGTATCCGACGCCCGGTCACCCGATGGGGCTGAGTTTCTCCGTGGCGCCGGATGTTTCGCCGATCCCGCGCAGCCTGGCCAATATCTTCGCCGAATACAGCAAGGATCTCGGTCACCCGACGCCGTCCTGTGGCGATCTGAGCCCGTGGTCGGACCAGGGTGTGCTGATGTTGAACCGAGTGCTCACCGTGTCGCCCGGCAAGCCTGCCTCGCACCGCGGCAAGGGGTGGGAGGCGGTCACCGAGCAGGCGATCCGCGCCTTGGTCGCCAGGGACGAGCCGTTGGTCGCGATCCTGTGGGGCCGCGACGCGGCGACGCTCAAGCCGTTGCTGACCGAGTCCGAGGTGCCCTACATCGAGTCCGCGCATCCGTCGCCGCTGTCGGCGTCTCGTGGGTTCTTCGGTTCCCGCCCCTTCTCGCGAGTGAACGAACTACTCGACGAACTGGGGGCCGAACCGGTTGACTGGCGCCTGCCCTGAGTCGGGCGTCTGTGTGTGATCGACCGAGTTAACGAGTGAGGAGCTGTTCCATGCACAACAACACCGTCCGCGGGGCGCTGCGCGGCACCACCGCGACCCTGGCCTTCTGTGCCGCTCTCAGCAGCGGCGCAGCCGTCGCGAGTGCGGCTCCGCTGCGACTCGAGCCCGCCACGGAGTCCACGACGGCTCCGGTAGCCGAGGAATACACCTCCAGCGGCTCGTCCACCATCTCCGCGTCGGTGAACGCCAAGGTCGCGTGCCTGTTCTTTGTGGGCAATCTCGGCTGCTGAACCCTCGAAACGCCGGGTTCGCGCCAGCGCGTCCCGGCGTTTGTGCGATCCTACGGATCGTGAGTAATGCGAACTATCTTCTCGAACCGTCCCGGCTTCGGCTGCGCGGTTCGGGCGGAATCGAGCTGGCCGCCGATCAGTTCGGCCCGGTCGACGGCCCGCTCGTCGTCTTCCTGCACGGTGGCGGGCAAACCCGCCATTCGTGGAAGAAGACCGGCGCCCGGCTCGGCGCGTCGGGAATGCGGGTGGTCACGGTGGACGCCCGCGGCCACGGCGACAGCGAGTGGGCGCCGGATCGCGACTATCGGCGCCAGACCATGGTGGACGACCTGCTGCTTGTGCTCGAACAGCTGGGCGAGCCCGCGGTGGTCGTCGGGGCCAGCATGGGGGGAATCACCGGTCTGCTCGCCACCGCGCGGCCCGGTGGGGAGGCGATCAGCGCCTTGGTGCTCGTCGACATCGTGAGCCGGCCCGAGCCGGAAGGCGTCGCCCGGGTGATCGACTTCCTCGGCAGGCATCGCGACGGCTTCGACAGCCTCGAACAGGCCGCCGACGCGGTCGCCGAATACCTGCCGCACCGCCCGCGGCCGAAGAGCCCCGAGGGACTGCTGCGCAATCTGCGTGAGCGCGACGGCCGCTGGTACTGGCACTGGGATCCGGACATGCTCAGTGATCGGGTCGAGGACCCGTCCGCGATGATCGAGCCGATGGAGGACGCGGCGCGGGCGCTGCGCATCCCGGTGCTGCTGGTGCGCGGCATGCGCTCGGACGTGGTGAGCGCCGAAGGAGCCGAAGCGTTCCAGCGGCTGGTGCCACACGCCCAGCTGGTGGAGATCGGCGGCGCGGCGCACACCGCGGCCGGTGACGACAACGACTCGTTCACCGACGCGGTGGCGAAATTCGTGCTCTCCACCCGGGAGTGATTCAGGCGAGTCCGGCGTAGTCGGGTTTGCGCTTCGCCACGAACGCGTCGACGCCCTCGCGCCCGGCGGCGGAGCCCGCGGCAGCGGCGATCCCGTCGCGCTCGCTGTCGAGCTGATCGCTCAGCGTCGCGGTGCCCGACTGCCGCAACAGCGATTTGATGCTCGCGTGGGTAGAACGCGGTCCCGTGGCCAGGGTGCGCGCGAGGCGCTGCGCCTCCTCGGCGATCTCGCCGTCGGGAACCAGCCTGCTCAGTACGCCGAGGCGCACTGCCTCGTCGGCGTCGAGGACGGCGTCGGTGAGCAGGATTTCGCGCGCCCGCCCCTGCCCCACGATGCGCGGCAGCGTCCAGGACATGCCCCCGTCGGGGCTCAGTCCGATGCCGGGATAGGCCGGGCGCAGTTTGGTGCCGGGCCCGCCGAGGGCTATGTCGGCCAGGCAGACCAGGCTCATGCCCGCGCCCGCAGCCCAGCCCTGCACCGCGGCGACCACCGGCACCGTGGTCGCGTCCAGCGCGCGGACGAACTCGTGCAGATCGGTGGCCAGACCGTGGATGTGCGCGGAGCGGTCCTGCGCCGCGGCGAAGCCGCGCACGTCGCCGCCCGCGCAGAAGTTCGCGCCGGTGCCGCGCAGCAGCACCGCGCCCACCTCGGACCCGAGCGAACCCAGTGCGGCGGTGCCCGCGTTGATGCCGGCGAAGTCCATGGACGTGCCGTTGGCGGAGGTCGCGATGGTGATCTGGAGGACGCCGTCGACGGTCGTCACGTAGCCGGTCTGCTCGCTGGTGGTCATGATCTGCACCTTAACGGGCGCGGCCGAACACAATCCCCCGGTAGTCCGCGTGCAACCGGAGCGAGGACGGAAGTACCTCTAGGGACCGTCGTCCGACACCGACTCGGCGTGCGTCGTCGGCGTGCGCACCATGCGCACCTCGATCGCGGCGGTGAACGGTTCGACCTTGCGCGTGCCGTCGAGCACGAACCCATGCCGTCGGTAGAACGCCCGGGCGCGCGCATTCTGCTCGAACACCCACAGCGAGCACGGAGCGGCCGGATCGAGCGCGGCGCGGATCAGGTCGTCGGCGACCCCGCTGCCGTGCCAGGAGGAACGCGCGTAGAGCGCGTGCAGTTCGATCGGGGTCACCGCGTCGGGGTAGTCGGGCGGGCCCGCGCTGGAGAATCCGATCACCACGTCATCGACGATCGCGACGTGCGTGTGGCCCGGATAGCGCAGCCGGTCGCGCTCCCACTGCTCGGCCCGTCGTCCGATATCGAAGGCGTCGAGTACGTGTGCGGGCACCAGCCCCCGGTACGCCTCGCGCCAGCAGGCGATGTGGCATTCGGCGAGGCTGTAGACGTACTCGGCGGTCAGCGGCTGGACCCGCCACGGACGCTCGGTCACGGCGGCCATGCGCGGCCCGCACTCACGACAACGCCCCGGACCACCCGATACGGGTGCCGGGGCGTGTACCGACGATGCCGGTCAGCCGGAGGGCGGATCAGCCGCGGGCGACCTTGCCCGCCTTCAGGCAAGAGGTGCACACGTTCATCCGGCGGGTGTTGCCCGGGGCGACCTGCGCGCGAACGGTCTGGATGTTCGGGTTCCAACGACGGTTGGTGCGCCGGTGCGAGTGCGAGACCGACTTCCCGAAGCCGGGGCCCTTGGCGCAGACGTCGCAGACGGCAGCCATAGTCGCGAACTCCTTCATGTCAATGGTGGGGACCGCCGCTTTCGCGGTGCGGCGCATCCTCGTGCAATGTCAAGTGCCCTGTCGGCGGAGAGCCGACCAGCGCAGACCGGTGACGGCCGCGCGAGGCAACCCTGCAAGGGTAGCTGTGCTGCCTTCGATCCACCAAACCGGTCCCCGTGAACGAGTGCCGGATCGGTCGCCGGGCATATCCATTCTAATGACGCGGTCTTACCGGTCGCCTGTCGGGACCGCCCGCTAACCTGGCGGGCGGTGGTGGTGCGCAGGTGGCGGAAGGGAGTGAGGTGACGGTTTCCGAAGCGCGAGATGTGATGGACGGCACGGCATTGTTGCGCTGGGGCCGTACCTGTCTCGCCGGCCTGGAGCATCGGCGCGAGGAGATCAACGCGCTCAATGTGTTCCCTGTCCCGGACGCGGATACCGGCACCAATCTGCTGGCCACGATGCGTGCCGCGGTGGAGGCGGGGGAGGCGGCCGCGCGGTCGGACGGGAGCGCCGCCCGCGCCGTCGCCGTCGCGATGGCGCACGGCGCGACGGTCGGCGCCCGCGGCAATTCCGGGATCATCCTGTCCCAGGTACTGCGCGGCGTCGCGGACACGGTGCACGGCGGTCCGTTCACGGCCGACAGCCTGCGCGCCGCGCTGGCCAGGGCCTCCGAACTGGTTCGCGAGGCACTGAGCGTGCCGATCGAAGGGACGATCCTCACCGTGCTGGACTGCGCGACCGCGGCGGCCGCGGCATGCCCCGACCAGGAATTGGCGGATGTGGCACTCGCGGCGGCCGACGGCGCGGCCAAAGCGCTCGGCGACACCCCGTTCCAATTGGGCGTGCTGCGTCGGGCCGGTGTCGTCGACGCGGGAGCCCGAGGGTTGGTCGTGCTGCTGGACAGCCTGGTCGCCGTGACCCGAGGCGAGGCGCCGGCGCGGCCGGAGTACCCGCGGCCCGCGGCGGCCGACCGTTCGGCGCCCGCCCGCGAGGCCGAACCGCAGTACGAGGTGATGTATTTGCTGGCCGACTCCGACGAGCGGAAAGTGGCCGCGTTGCGCGCCCGCCTCGGTGAACTCGGCGACTCGGTCGTCGTCGTCGGCGACGGAAGCGGATCCTGGTCGGCGCACGTGCACTGCGCCGATGCTGGTGCGGCGGTGGAAGCGGGCGTGGCCGCGGGCATGCTCAGCCGGATCCGCGTCGAGAACGTCGCTTTCGCTTCGCACGGGGGCAAATCCGACGTGTCGAGCGGCCTCGGCGCGGCTGATCGCGCCGCGCGCGCGAATCCTGGCGAACTGTCCGATGGCGATGCGTCCCGAACCGGGCCCGCCCGAGTCGAAGGCATCGCGGGATCGGCTCCGCCCGCCGATTCGACCCAGGTGGTGGGCGGTGCGCTCGGCCCGAGCGTAGCTCCGGCCGATCGCGGGATTCTGGCGGTGGTCGCGGGTGCGGGCGCGGCGACACTGTTCGAGGACGCGGGCGCCGTGGTGCTGGCAGGCGAGCCCGTCACCGCGGCCGCTCTGCTGGCCGCGATCCGGCGTATGCCGAACCGAGAGGTACTGGTGCTGCCCAACGGCGCGCTGCCGGCGCATGAGTTGGTCGCCGTCGGTGTCGCCGCGCGTGACGCTCACCGGGACGTGCTGCTGTTGCCGAGCGGGTCGATGGTGCAGGGACTGGCGGCCTTGGCCGTGCACGACCGCGGGCGGATCGCGGTGGACGACGCTTTCGCCATGTCCGAGGCGGCCGCCACCACGCGCTGGGGGTCGCTGCGCGCGGCGACCGAGCGCGCGCTCACCATGGTCGGCACCTGCGAACCGGGCGATGGACTCGGTCTGGCCGGGCACGACGTCGTCGTGATCGAGCGCGATGTGCGCGCCGCCGGGCGGACGCTGCTGGACCGGCTGCTCGCCTTCGGCGGCGAGCTGGTCACCCTGCTGATGGGCGCGGCGGCGCCGGAGGGCCTCGGCGACGAACTGGCGGCGCATATCGCGCAGAACTTTCCCGGCGTCGAGGTGATCGTGTATTCCGGTGGGCAGCAGGGCGATTCGGTGCAGATCGGAGTGGAGTAGGCATGGCGGCACTGAGTGATCGGCTCGACCACATCCTCGGCGCGAAGGCAGCGGACTCGCTCGCGGACGCTTTCGACATGCGGACCGTCGAGGATCTGCTGCGGCACTACCCCCTGCGATACGCGACGCAGGGGCAGCCGCTCACCGAGGAAGCGCCGGAAGACGGTTCGCACATCACCGTCATCGGCCGGATCACGAAGGCCGAGCTGCGGCCGATGCGCAACCGCCGCGGTTCGCTGCTGAAGGTGGTGCTCGACACCGGCTCCGGGCGCGGCGTGGACGTCACCTTCTTCAACGGCGACAAGGTGAAGTACGTGGTCCGCGAAGGGCTGCGCGCGATGATGTCGGGCACGGTGAACTACTGGCGTCCCGGCCAGTGGAACCTCAGCCATCCCGGCTACTTGATCCTGCCGGAAACCGAGGGCGATGACGACTCGGTCGGCGCGCTGACCAGGGTGCGCGGCGGCGGAGACCTGCGCGGCCTCGCGGAGAGCGCGAAAGGCGCGGGGGGAGTGGACACCTCGTTCATGGAACGCGAGTTCATCCCGGTCTACCCGGCGACCGCGAAGGTGCAGAGCTGGGACGTGCTCGCCTGCGTGCGTCAGGTGCTCGACCAGCTCGATCCCCTCGACGATCCCGTACCGGAAGACGTGCGCGCCGAACGCGCGCTGCCGAACCTGTCCGACGCGCTGCGCCTGATCCACCTGCCCGAACGCAAGGACGACATCGATCGAGCCAAGGACCGGCTGCGTTTCGACGAGGCGCTGGCCTTGCAATTGGTCCTTGCCGAGCGCAGGCACGAGGTGTCCGGGCGCAGGGCGCGCGCTTGTGCTCCCCGGCCGGACGGTATCGCCGCGGCGTTCGAGCAGCGACTTCCGTTCGAACTCACCGCGGGGCAGCAGCAGGTCGTCGCGGAGATCTCCGCCGACCTGGCCCGCGAGCAGCCGATGCACCGGTTGCTGCAAGGCGAGGTGGGCTCCGGCAAGACGATCGTCGCCCTGCACGCCATGCTGCAGGTGGTGGACGCGGGACTGCAGTGCGCGCTGCTCGCCCCGACGGAAATACTCGCCGCGCAGCACTATCGGTCGCTGCGCGGCATGCTCGGTGACCTGGGCGCCGCGGGCGAGCTGGGCGCGGCCGATCACGCCACCCGAGTGGTGCTGGTGACCGGGTCGATGTCGGCGTCGGCCAAGAAGGCCGCGTTGCTGGAAGCGGTGACCGGTGAGGCGGGCATCGTGATCGGCACGCACGCGCTGATCCAGGACAACGTCGAGTTCTTCGACCTCGGCATGGTGGTGGTCGACGAGCAGCATCGCTTCGGTGTCGAGCAGCGGGATGCCCTGCGCGCCAAGGCGAAAGCGGGCGCCAGTCCGCATCTGCTGGTGATGACCGCGACCCCGATTCCGCGCACCATCGCCATGACCACGCTCGGCGATCTGGAGACCTCCACGCTGACCGAACTGCCGAGAGGCCGCTCGCCGATCGTCTCCAGGGTGGTGCCGCGCAGGCAGCACCCGAACTGGGTGGATCGCGCCTGGGAGCGGATCGTGGAGGAGGTCGCCGCCGGACGCCAGGCGTACGTGGTGTGTTCGCGCATCGGCGACGACGAGGAGGCCGCGGGCAAATCCCGCAACGGGCGGGCGAAGAACGGCGACGGCGAGAAGGACGGCCCGACCACCCAGGCCGTGCTGGACGTGTTCGAGACGCTGCGCGCGGGCCCGCTGTCGGGCGTGCGGGTCGGCTTGCTGCACGGCAGACTGCCCGCCGACGAAAAAGACCAGGTGATGCGGGCGTTCAACGACGGATCGGTGGACGTTCTGGTGTGCACCACCGTGGTCGAGGTCGGCGTGGACGTGCCCAACGCGACGGTGATGGTGATCGTCGACGCCGACCGGTTCGGCGTCAGCCAATTGCATCAGCTGCGCGGCCGGATCGGGCGGGGCGAGCACCCCGGTTTGTGCCTGCTGATCACGGATGCCGCGCCGGGCGGGTCGGCCATGGCGCGTCTGGACGCGGTCGCCGCCACCACCGACGGCTTCGAACTCGCGGTGCTCGATCTGCGGACCCGGCGCGAGGGCGACGTGCTGGGCGCCGCCCAATCCGGCACCGCCCGCTCGCTGCGCCTGCTGTCACTGCTGGACGATCTCGAGGTGATCACCGCGGCGCAGGAATTCGCCCGCGCGGTGGTGGCGTCCGACCCGGGGCTGCGCGGGCATCCCGGGCTGGCGGGGATGATGCACGCGGCGGTGGACTCCGAGCGGCTGGAGTATCTGGCCAAGTCTTGACCGCACCGGCGGTGTGGACGGGAGACATCGGACTCCGGGCGCGCACGTGCGGCGGCCACGTCGCCGTTCGCGCACAGTGGCGGGCGGCCGAAAAGATCGGTGCTGAACGGCGACCCGGTCGCGCTGATCTCCTCGGCGGGCGCGCCGTGCACGGTGGTCGTGCTCGAGATCGACGCAGCGACTCCGGGCGATCCGCGCCGCGCCGACCCGCACGAGCTCGCCGGAAGGGGAGTCGTCAGCGCCCGAGCCGCGGGTAGGGCAGGTCGGTGCTGGTGTGTTCGGCGACCGCCAACGGGCTGCCTATGTGCGGGAAGGCGCGCTGCGGACACGCGGGACGCTCGCACACTTTGCAGCCCGCGCCGATCGGGACCGAGGCCGCCGGGTCGTCCAGCTGCAACCCGGCCGAGTACACCAAGCGGTCGGCGTATTCGATATCGCAGCCGAGGCCGACGGCGAAGTTCTTCGCCGCGGTGCCGAACCCGTGTGGGGCGATCGCCGCGGTGCGCGCGATCCATAGATACCGGCGGCCGTCGGGCATCTCGGCCACTTGGGTCAGGATCCGGCCGGGATGGGAGAAGGCCTCGTGCACCACCCAGAGCGGGCAACTGCCACCGACCCGGGAGAAGTGGAAAGCGGTGGCGGACTGACGTTTGGAGATGTTGCCCGCCCGGTCGGTGCGGACGAAGAAGAACGGAACGCCACGCTGGCCCTGCCGTTGCAGGGTGCTGAGCCGATGGCAGACGGTCTCGAACCCGACCTCGAAACGCAGGCCGAGCAGGTCGATGTCGTAGCGGAGTTCCTCGGCCGAGCGCAGGAACCGGCTGTAGGGCAGCACCAGCGCGCCAGCGAAGTAATTGGCCAGCCCGATCCGCGCCAGCGTGCGGGATTCGCCGCTGAGCGACGGGCTCTCGGCCAGCACGGCATCCAGCTCGGCCCCGTACAGCAGGAGGCCGAGCGTGGTGGCGATCTGAAAGGCGCGCTGGCCCGGCCGCAATCGGCGAGCGAGCGTGAGCGTGCGGGTCTCGGTGTCGTAGTGGCGTTTGGGGACGGTGGGGTCGGCGCCGTCGCCGCGCACCAGAACGGTGACGCCGGCGCGTTCCTCGGCGATGCGGGCGATCTGGCGATCGAGCGAGCCGATGGTCAGCCCGGAATTCTCGAACAGTTGCTCGGCGGCGATGTCGAGTTGCGGAATGTGATTGTGGTGGTCGTAGAAGAAGTCGCGTACGTCCTCGTAGGGCATGGGCACCCCGGGCGCGCCCGCGGGCGCGGACACCCGCGCGGACAGCAGGTCGAGCTGATCGGTGGCGGCGCGTAGGCGGCGATGCATGGCGACGACGATCCTGGCGACTTCCGGTTGGCGGGTCGCCAGCTCCTCCACCTCGGTCAGCGGCGCTGTGTGCCCGCCCGCGGCGTCGACCAGCACTTCGTGTAGATCCGATACGAGCCGCGCGTCGGAATCGGCGGCGAAGAACTGGACGTCCAGGTCGAAGGTGGAATTCAATTTCAGCAGTACGGGAATGGTGAGTGGGCGCTGGTCGCGCTCGAGCTGATTGAGGTAGCTCGGCGACAGATCCAGCGATTTCGCCAGAGCCGCCTGAGTCATCCTCCGCTCTTCACGCAACCGCCGAAGCCGGGCGCCCGCATACATCTTGCGCACGTGCACGATGGTAGCTGTGATTATTCGCAATCATCGCAATAACGCGCGCTATTACCCATAAAGATGTGCTTTTGCGAGGTGTCCAGCAATGTATTCGATCTGCGTAGCGTGCGAAGAGAGGTTTGCCACCGTGTCGTCGCGAACGCGCGAAATTCGCCGTCGCCCGCGGCCTGGAGCGAACCCGATGCGGAAGTCCCTGGCGCCCTTCCGTGCCGAGCAATTGCTTGGTTGAATCGAGGGGTCCGTTTTTCCGGCGCAAGGAAGTGAGCAGACGAATGCCCGATCCCGACGAGCTCGTGCGTGCGATGTGCCGAAGCTGGTCCGAGCCCGACCCGGATCGGATCGGATCAGCGCGTACTTCGCCGAGGACGCCGTCTACCACAACATTCCGATGGAGCCCATCGTCGGCCGCGCCGCTATTCGCGACTTCATCGCGGGTTTCCTGACCACCTTCGACGCCATCGATTTCGACATCCACCACCAGATCGCCTCCGGCAACGTGGTGATGAACGAGCGCACCGACACCCTCCGCTCCGCTGGACGTGAGACTCCGCTCCCGGTCATGGGCTTCTTCGAAGTCGCCGACGGCGCCATCACCACGTGGCGTGACTACTTCGACATGGCCGCCATCAACCGGGCCTTCGGACTGTAAGGGCCTCAGCCGAACAGATCGTTCTCGGATTCGGCTGTGGCGGCCTTGCGCGTCCAGGATTCGAGCCGGTCGAGATCGGTGCACCCGGTGATCTCGGCTCGCGTCTTCCGCCCGACGACGATCCCGCGCTTCCAGCACAAGGAGAAGGGCACGCACCGCTTCTTCGGTCCGCCCGCGTGTGCGAGCGTGGAGAGGACGGCTCGTTCCGGTAGCGCCCGAGCTTCGTCGAGATCGGTGACTGCCAATGAAAGCTACATGGGCGCAATGACATTCGGATTTGTGAAGTGAACTTTCGTATCGTATGGAACCGAACCGAGCATCGCTGCGTCGAAAGTAGGCAAGGGGAAAGACGGTGTCGTAGTCGACTAGTGAGGAGGGGTAGCCGATGGAGCGTTGTTCCGGGTGTCATACGGCGTGGCGACGAGGAATGCGGGCGCGGGCGCGGGAGTTGCCGGTCACGCGGCGGGAAGAACCGTGTGACCGGTACACCCTACGGCGGCGGCAGCCGCCTCGGCCGGAGCCCGAATCCGGCTGAGGCCGTGGTTGATCCGGTGCCCCCTTCGGCAGGTGAAGGGGGCACCGGATCAACGATCTACGGGTGGGGTTACCGCACGGCCGCCGCTGCCGCGACCATGTTGCGGAGCGAGGCTTCCACCTCGGTGCGTCCCCTGGTCTTCAATCCGCAGTCGGGATTCACCCAAAGACGTTCGGCCGGAACGGCTTTCAACGCCGCGCGCAGCGATGTGGTGATCTCGTCCACGCTGGGCACCCGTGGGGAGTGGATGTCGTACACGCCGGGGCCGACGCCGAGGTCGAATCCCGCCGCGTTGAGATCGTCGAGCACCTCCATGCGTGAGCGCGCCGCCTCGATGGACGTGACATCGGCGTCCAGCCCGGCGATCGCGTCGATCACCTCGCCGAACTCGGAGTAGCACAGATGCGTGTGGATCTGCGTCGCGTCGGACACCCCGGAGGTCGCGAGCCGGAACGACCGCACCGACCATTCCAGATACCCGGGCTGATCGGCGGCGCGCAGCGGAAGCAGTTCCCGCAAGGCGGGCTCGTCGACCTGGATGATCCGGATGCCCGCCGACTCCAGATCCACGGTCTCCTCCCGGATCGCCAGCGCCACCTGGCGGGCGGACTCGCCCAACGGCTGGTCGTCGCGGACGAACGACCACGCCAGGATGGTCACCGGGCCGGTCAGCATGCCCTTCACCGGCTTGTCGGTGAGCGACTGCGCGTAGCCGATCCACTCGACGGTCATCGGCTCCCGCCGCGCGACGTCCCCGAACAGGATCGGCGGCCGCACGCAGCGCGTCCCGTAGGACTGCACCCAACCTTGCTCGGTCGCCGCGAACCCGTCGAGTTGCTCGGCGAAGTACTGCACCATGTCGTTGCGTTCCGGCTCGCCGTGCACCAGCACGTCCAACCCCAGCTCCTCCTGGAGCGCGATGACGTCCGCGATCTCGTCGCGCATCCGGCGTACGTACTCCGCCCGATCGATCTCGCCCTTGCGCAGCGCGGCGCGCGCCAGCCGGATGGCCGAGGTCTGTGGGTAGGAACCGATCGTCGTAGTCGGCAGCGCGGGCAACCGCAGACGATCCCGTTGCAGTTCCCGGCGTTGTTCGGCAGGCGCGCGG
Source organism: Nocardia sp. NPDC004718 (assembly GCF_053601535.1). Classification (NCBI taxonomy): domain Bacteria; kingdom Bacillati; phylum Actinomycetota; class Actinomycetes; order Mycobacteriales; family Nocardiaceae; genus Nocardia; species Nocardia sp. NPDC004718. Next base: position 170,620 of record NZ_JBSGCA010000006.1, on the reverse strand, counting down.
CGGTCGGCGTCGGGCCCGAGCGCGGCGAGCGCGGCTCGCACGCGCGGATCGTTCAGCCGCGGATCCGACCACCGCGACGCCAGCGCCGCCCGCACCTCGGCCAACTCGGCGGCGATCGCCTCCGTGCCCTGGCTCAGCCCGGTGGCGAGCAGGCGCACCTCGGCCACCTTCTCTGCACCGAATGCCAGCCAGGACCGCAGCCGCTCGTCCAACCCGGTTTCCGCGGCCAGCGTGTACGGCACGTGCAGCAGCGAGCAGGAACTCGAAACCGCCACGTGCGCAGCGGATCCCAGCAACGTGCCGAGGGTGGCCACGGCGCGGTCCAGATCGGTGCGCCACACATTGCGGCCGTCGACGATCCCCGCGACGAGCAGTTTGCCGGCCAGCGCGGGCACGGCGGCCACCGCGGCGACGTCGGCGCCGGCCGTGAAATCGAGGGAGACCCCCTCTATTCCGGTGCTCGCCAGCGCCGTCAGAGCGGCATCCGGTTGCCCGAAGTAGGTCGCGACGAGGATCGCCGGGCGCTCGGCGGCGTCGGCGAGTTCCTCGTAGGTGACCCGCACCAGGTCGATTTCCTCCGCCGTGAGGTCGGTGACCAGCACCGGCTCGTCGATCTGCACCCATCCGGCGCCGGCGAGGGCGAGCCTGCGCAGCAGTTCCCGATACAGCGGCAGCAGCTCGACCAGCCGGGCTAGCGCCGAGCCGCCGGTCGCCTTCGCCAGTTTGAGGAAGGTGATCGGCCCGAGCACCACCGGCCGCGCGGGCACGCCCAGCTCGAGTGCTTCCCGCAGTTGCGCGAGCAGCTTCTCCGGGTGCAGCGAGAAGGCGGTCTCCGGCCCGATTTCCGGCACCAAGTAGTGGTAGTTGGTGTCGAACCACTTGGTCATCTCCAAGGGCTCGACCGTGTCGGTGCCGCGCGCGGCGGCGAAATACCGGTCCAGCGGGTCCGCGATCCCGGCGACCCGGGGCGGCAGTGCGCCCAGCAACTCGGCGGTGTCGAGCATCTGGTCGTAGTAGGAGAACGTGCCGACCGGAACGGAGTCCAGGCCCGCGGCCCGTAGTTCGGCGAATTGGGCGTGCCGGAGGTCGCGCGCAACGGCCTGCAATTGGTCGGCGTCGATCTTGCCCGCCCAATAGGCTTCGGTGGCCCGCTTCAGTTCGCGACGCGGCCCCACTCGTGGAAGCCCGAGAACCGTCGCGGTGAACGGCGTTTGCTGTGCAACAGTCACGATGTATCTCCATTGCTGAGGACGAAAGCCATCGCCATACGGGCAGGCGGAGAACCCGGTGACATGCCGGTGATGTTCCCGGCGGAGGAGCCCGACACGTCAGCTGGTGATCCGCACGCCCAGTCCACGAGGCGGTGGCCGCCGGGTACGGCGTACCCGGCACGGCTGGCAGGTCTTCGGACTCGCGGGCACCGGCCGTGCGGGCCGGCATACGCCGGAGTGCTCCCGATGGCCGACCTACTGGCCGTCGCTTCCCAAGTCGCCGAACCTTCCGGATCGCTGAACTCAGTGCCTGGTGACGGCGGTCGTTCCTGCATACCGCTGCGGGACAGTCCCGGATTCCCACCGGGTTCCCTCTCACCCGCCGTGACGTCGCCGTACGGGCGGGCTCGACTCCGCGGCGCGACGTCGGGGCTCCATCTCGTCGTGCTGCGGTGAACCAGCTGCCCACTCAGCATAGGACGCGGCCGAGCGAGCACACCGCGAGGCATCTCACACCGGCATTTGCCCGCACTGCTCATCGCGTACCGATTCCGCACCTGCCTTCCGTTCCGGCTATCGGCCGGGCCGCCCATGTGGACCCGGATCTGCTCTCGACCGGCTACCAGACCGCCGGGTCACCCGGGATTCACCTTTCCGAACTCGTCGTATGCGTGGTTCGCCTGGTCCGAGGTCGCGAACTCGTGCCAGGCGAGCGCGGCTCGATGCCGGGCCCGGCCACCGGGGCTGCTGCTCGGCGGCTTCCGCCGCTGGACTCCCGAAACGAACCCCGGCCTCGGGACAGCACACCGGTTGCTGTCGCACCGCCCATGTGTCGGCGCTGTGAACGCAACTTCGCAACGGTGCTAGTCGGTCTTGTGAAAAGGTTTGCGAAGGGGGATTCCGTGTCGGTGCGGTTCACGCGGCCGGGTACCTTGGGTCAATGTTCTCGAAAGTCTTGGTTGCCAACCGTGGCGAGATCGCCATCCGCGCCTTCCGTGCGGCCTACGAACTCGGCATCGGGACGGTCGCCGTGTTCCCCTACGAGGACCGTAATTCGGTCCATCGGTTGAAGGCGGCGGAGTCGTACCAGATCGGCGAGCCCGGCCATCCGGTGCGGGCCTACCTGTCGATCGAGGCGATCATCGAGGCGGCCAAGTCGGCGGGCGCGGACGCGATCTACCCGGGATACGGGTTCTTGTCGGAGAACCCGGATCTGGCGGCGGCGTGCGCCCGCGAGGGCATCACCTTCATCGGGCCGTCGGCCGAGGTGCTCGAACTGGCGGGTAACAAGGCGCGGGCGATCGAGGCGGCCAAGGCTGCCGGGCTGCCGGTGTTGCGTTCGAGCGCACCGTCGTCGGACGTGGAGGAGTTGCTGGCCGCGGCACGGGAGCTGGAATACCCCATCTTCGTGAAGGCGGTGGCCGGCGGCGGCGGGCGCGGGATGCGCCGGGTCGCCGCGCCCGAACAGCTGCGCGAGTCGATCGAGGCGGCGTCGCGGGAGGCGGAGTCGGCGTTCGGCGACCCGACGGTGTTCCTGGAACAGGCGGTGGTGAACCCCCGCCACATCGAGGTGCAGATCCTGGCTGATCAGCACGGGAACGTGATGCACCTGTTCGAGCGGGACTGCTCGGTGCAGCGCCGCCACCAGAAGGTGATCGAGCTGGCGCCCGCGCCCAATCTGGACCCCGCACTGCGAGAACGGATCTGCGCAGACGCGGTCGCCTTCGCCCGGCAGATCGGCTATTCGTGCGCGGGCACCGTCGAGTTCCTGCTCGATGAGCGCGGCAACCACGTCTTCATCGAGATGAACCCGCGCATCCAGGTGGAGCACACGGTGACCGAGGAGATCACCGACGTGGACCTGGTGCAGTCGCAGCTGCGCATCGCGGCGGGGGAGACGCTCGAGCAACTCGGTCTCAGCCAGGACGCCGTGACCATCCGGGGAGCGGCCTTGCAATGCCGGATCACCACCGAGGACCCGGCCAACGGATTCCGTCCCGACACCGGCCGGATCACCGCCTACCGCACACCGGGCGGCGCGGGCATCCGCCTGGACGGCGGCGCGAACCTGGGCGCCGAGATCGGCGCCTACTTCGACTCCATGCTGGTCAAGCTCACCTGCCGGGGCCGTGACTTCGGTACGGCGGTGGCGCGGGCGAGCCGGGCGCTGGCCGAGTTCCGGATTCGCGGCGTCGCCACGAACATTCCCTTCCTGCTGGCGGTGCTGGACGATCCGGACTTCAGGGCGGGCCGGGTCACCACCTCGTTCATCGACGAGCGTCCGCAGCTGCTGACCTTGCGCCGGTCCGCGGACCGCGGCACCAAGATCCTCGACTACCTGGCCGACATCACGGTGAACAAGCCGCACGGCGATCGGCCGACCACGGTGTACCCGCACGACAAGTTGCCCGCGATCGATCTGAGCGTGCCGCCGCCGGACGGCTCGCGGCAGCGGCTGCTGCGGCTGGGTCCGGAGGGTTTCGCGCGGGCGTTGCGTGAGCAGAAGGCGGTCGGCGTCACCGACACCACCTTCCGCGACGCGCACCAATCGCTGCTGGCCACCCGGGTGCGCACCAACGGTCTGCTGGGCGTGGCGGGGCATGTGGCGCGATTGACTCCGGAGTTGCTGTCGATCGAGGCGTGGGGCGGAGCGACCTACGACGTGGGGCTGCGGTTCCTGTACGAGGACCCGTGGGAGCGGCTGGCGGCGTTGCGTGAGGCGATCCCGAACATCTGCTTGCAGATGCTGCTGCGCGGCCGCAACACCGTCGGCTACACCCCGTATCCGGAGGCGGTGACCCGCGCGTTCGTCTCGGAGGCGACCGCCACGGGTATCGACATCTTCCGTATCTTCGACGCGCTCAACAATGTCGACCAGATGCGTCCGGCCATCGATGCGGTCCGCGAGACCGGCACCGCGATCGCGGAGGTCGCGATCAGCTACACCGGGGATCTGTCGAATCCGGACGAGTCGCTCTACACCCTGGACTACTACCTCAAGCTGGCCGAGCAGATCGTCGACGCGGGCGCGCACGTGCTCGCGATCAAGGACATGGCGGGTCTGCTGCGCGCCCCGGCCGCGACCACGCTGGTCACCGCGTTGCGCAGCAATTTCGATCTGCCGGTGCACGTGCACACCCACGACACCCCGGGCGGGCAGCTGGCCACTTATCTTGCCGCGTGGCAGGCCGGCGCCGACGCCGTGGACGGGGCGAGCGCCGCGATGGCGGGCACCACCAGCCAGCCCGCGCTCTCGGCGATCGTCGCCGCGGCGGCGCACAGCGAGTACGACACCGGGTTGAACCTGCAGAACGTGTGCGACCTGGAACCGTACTGGGAGGCGCTGCGGAAGGTGTACGCGCCGTTCGAGTCCGGGCTGCCCGCACCCACCGGTCGCGTCTACACCCATGAGATCCCCGGCGGGCAGTTGTCGAACCTGCGTCAGCAGGCCATCGCGCTCGGGTTGGGCGACAGGTTCGAGGAGGTGGAGGCGAAATACGCCGCCGCCGACCGGCTGCTCGGCCGCTTGGTGAAGGTCACCCCGTCCTCGAAGGTCGTCGGTGACCTGGCGCTGGCGCTGGTCGGCACCGGTGTCGAGGTCGAGGATTTCGCCTCCGACCCGGGCCGCTACGACATCCCGGATTCGGTGATCGGTTTCCTGCGCGGGGAACTCGGCACACCCGCGGGCGGCTGGCCCGAACCGTTCCGCACCAAGGCTCTGGCCGGGCGCGGCGCGGCCAAGCCCGAGACACCGTTGACGCCCGCGGACGAGAAGGGCCTGTCCGGCAGCTCCGAGGAGCGGCGGGCGACGTTGAACCGGTTGCTGTTCCCCGGCCCCACCGCCGAATTCCTCGCCCACCGGGAGAAGTACGGCGATACCTCCGGGTTGTCGGCCAACCAGTTCTTCTACGGGCTGCGCCGCGGCGAGGAACACCGGGTGCAGTTGGAGAAGGGCGTTACCCTGCTCATCGGTCTGGAAGCGATCTCCGAGCCCGACGAGCGCGGTATGCGCACGGTGATGTGCATCCTCAACGGGCAGCTGCGGCCGGTCTCGGTGCGTGACCGGTCGATCGCCAGCGAGATCCCCGCGGCGGAGAAAGCCGATAAGGCCAACCCGGGCCACGTCGCGGCGCCGTTCGCCGGTGTCGTCACTCTCGCGGTATCCGAAGGCGATTCGGTCGCGGCGGGCGACACCATCGGCACCATCGAGGCCATGAAGATGGAAGCCGCGATCACCGCGCCACGCGCGGGCATCGTCGGCCGCGTCGCCATCGGCTCCGTGCAGCAGGTCGAAGGCGGTGACCTGCTCATCGAACTGGCGGTGCGGGAGTCGTCCGCCGGATGACGAGGATCGTCGCGGGCGCGGCGGGCGGGCGGCGTCTCCGGGTGCCGCCGTCCGGCACCCGCCCGACCTCCGATCGCGTCCGGGAGGCGCTGTTCAGCGCGTTGGACGCCCGGTTGGACTTCGCGGGCGCGCGCGTCCTCGACTTGTACGCGGGTTCCGGCGCGCTCGGGCTGGAGGCGCTGTCGCGCGGCGCCGAGCACGCGTTGCTCGTCGAATCCGACCGGAAGGCGGCGGCCGTGGTTCGCGGCAATATCGCCGACCTCGGGCTGCCCGGCGCCGAATTGCGGGTCGCGACGGTGGCCAGTGTGCTGCAACTGGGCGGGGCGGGCGGCTTCGACGTGGTTTTCTCGGACCCGCCGTACGCGGTGGACAACGCCGCGGTGCTGGCCGACCTGAGCGCGCTGGCCGAGCGCGGTTGGCTGCGTCCAGGGGCGGTGGTCGTGCTGGAGCGTTCGGCGCGTTCGCCCGAAATCGCCTGGCCCGCAGGCTTCGTCCCGGCCAAGTCGCGCCGGTACGGCGAAACCCGCATCGAGCTGGCGGAGTTCGATCCGGACGAATAGGCGCGCGTGCGGCCACTCGTGCCCGGCCGCGTGCGTCCTGCTAGCGTCGCCTCATGGCAGGAGCACTGTGCCCCGGGTCGTTCGACCCCGTGACCTACGGACACCTCGACGTCTTCACCCGGGCGGCGGCCCAGTTCGACGAGGTCGTCATCACCGTCATGATCAACCCGAAGAAGCAGGGCATGTTCACCGTCGACGAGCGCATCGAGATGCTGCGCGAGTCGACCGCGCACCTGGGCAACGTCCGGGTGGAGTCGTGGCAGGGGCTGCTGGTGGACTTCGCCCGCGAGCAGGGCATCACCGCCATCGTGAAGGGTCTGCGCGACGCGGGCGACTTCGGCTATGAACTGCAGATGGCGCAGATGAACAAGAAGCTCTCCGGCGTGGACACCTTTTTCATAGCCACCAACCCGTCGTTCAGCTTCCTGTCCAGCTCACTGGTCAAGGAGGTCGCCGCCTACGGCGGCGACGTCGCCGACATGCTGCCCCCCTCGGTACACAAGCGCCTCCTCGACCGCCTGGCCGAACGCAAAAGCTGACAAACGCAACCGCGAATCCGCCTAGAACACCAAACCGCGTAGGGCCAGGAAACGCATCCCGCCGACCGCGGCGGTGATCGCCAGGATCGCGACGGCCTGGGCGGTGTCCCCGAGTCCGGGAGCCCACAGACCCAGGGCGGCCAGCCCCGCTGTGGTGACGCCGAGTCCGACCAACGCGAGCCCGCCGCCTTCCCATTGCGCGGTGAACCAGCCGACCCGTTCCGCGGCGTGGAAGGTGAGCTGACGGTGCAGCTCGTTGGCGATCACGGTGCTCACGATCGAGCCGGCGACGTTGGCGATCAGCGGTCCGACGCCGTGCATGGCGAAGAACAACAGGACGTACGCGATATTGCTGGAGCCGCCGACCAGCGCGAAACGGATCAGCTGGGCGAAGGCGCGATCGCCGCGCAGGTACCGGGTGAGCCGACCGAACCCGGTCGCCACGGAGGTCCTCGGCAGTGCCGGATAGGGGCCGACCCACGGCACGAAGAAGCTGGTGGCGCTCACTCCTCCGGGTCGCGGCAGTTCCAGTAGGGTCATCGTCTTTCCGATCGAACACAAGCCCTCGGCAGGGACAACGGCGAGAGTGCTCGCGTGCTTCCCCCGTCGACTCTTGGCAGGTTCCGTTCGTAGCGCATATTCGGCAATCGCTGACGTGTCGGCGCCTGTCAACATTCGACGGCGGGTTGTCCTTACCTCCGGCTTCCTTGTCCGCGATCCGGGGAACGCGGTAGGTGCTGAAGATCTTGGTCGACCTTCCAAGAAAATGTAACACGAAGCGGAGAGGAGATCTCCACTTGATTTTGTGGCGTGCGAGACACTGGCACGACACACCGGAAAGGGACTCGGCACGAGCCGTGACGAGGGGCACACTGGGCGTCGGCGGAGATTTCGCCGTGAGTCCGCAGGAGGGTAGTGAGCATGTATCGCGTTTTCGAAGCGCTCGATGAACTGGTCGCCATCGTCGAAGAGGCGCGCGGCATCCCCCCGACCCGCAGTTGCATCGTGCCGCGCGGCGACGTGCTGGAATTACTCGACGACGTCCGCGACGCGCTGCCCGGCGAACTCGACGACGCCCAGGACGTGCTCGACCATCGCGACAAGATCGTCTCCGATGCCAGGACCGCGGCCGAGACCGCCGTGACCGGGGCGAACGAGCAGGCCGAGCGCACCATCGGCGCGGCGCGCGAGGAAGCCGACCGCATCCTCGCCGACGCCAAGGCGCATGCCGATCGGATGGTCGCCGAGGCGAGCGCGCACGCCGATCACCTGGTGGCCTCCGCTCAGGAGGCGGCCGACCGGGTGGTGGCCGACGGCAACGCCGAATACGAGGCGGTGACCGGCCGGGCGCGGGTCGAGTCGGAGCGGATGATCGATGCGGGCAAGGCCGCCTACGACCGCTCCGTCGCCGACGGGCTCGCCGAGCAGGAGCGGCTGGTCACGCAGACCGAGGTGGTGCGGGCGGCGCACGCGGAATCGGCCAGGGTGATCGACGCCGCGCACGCCGAGGCGGATCGCCTGCGCGAGGAATGCGACCACTATGTCGACTCCCGGCTCGCCGATTTCGAGGAGACGCTGACCAGCACGCTGCGCACGGTCGGGCGGGGGCGTCATCAACTGCGCAGCGGGGCGGGTGCACCCGACTACGCCACGGAATTCCGCAGGTAGCGGGCCCGAGCGCGATGGGCCGCGTTTGGGCGTGGACCGCGTGATCGCGTATTGTTGAGTGGTTGCCCGTATCCCCTCGATCGTGAGTGAGTCCGTGATGTCCGCCGGTTCCGGTTCCGCGTCGCGTCCCCAATCGGCCAAGCGCCGGTCGCCGGACGCCGCTTTCGTGCTGGACACCCGCAGCCTCGGCCGCAGGCCGGGGACCATGCGCGAACTGCGCCGCACCGTCACCACCGAGGAGCGGATCGGTCTGGATCTGATCGGCGTTCCCGTGGGCGCGCGGCTGGAGTTCGATCTGCAGTTGCAGGCGGTGTCCGAGGGAGTGCTGGTCACGGGGACGGTCGAGGCGCCGATCGAAGGCGAGTGCTCGCGCTGCCTGGAGCCGTTCACCGACGCGGTCAGCCTGCGGCTGACCGAGCTGTTCGCCTATCCGGACAGCACCACCGAGCAGACCACCGAGGACGACGAGATCTATCGCATGGACGACGACCTCATCGATCTGGAACCGGTGGTGATCGACGCCGTCGGGCTGGAGTTGCCGCTGCAACCGCTGTGCACCCCGGATTGCGCGGGACTGTGCCCGGAATGCGGCGTACGGATGGCGATTGCGGGATCCGACCACCGGCATGAGATACTTGACCCTCGCTGGGCCGGACTGGCTGGATTTGCCTCCGAATCGCCCGGCAGCGGCAGCCCCGACGAGGGTGCGGCCGACCGAGACCACTGAGCAAGACCGATCAGCCGAACCGGCAGAGCAATTCAGACAGAGGAGAAGTAGTCGTGGCCGTTCCCAAGCGCCGGATGTCCCGTTCCAACACCAGGTCGCGGCGCAGCCAGTGGAAGGCCACCGCGCCGACCCTGATCACCTGCCCGAACCGCGCCTGCGGCGAGAAGACCCTGCCGCATATCGCCTGCCCGTCCTGCGGCACCTACAAGGGCCGCCAGGTCACGGCGGCGGTCTGATCGTCCGATCTGTCGTAGCGACGTGACCGACGAACCCGACTCGTCCGGTGAACACGCGAGCCTGCTCGCCGCGTTGGGCGTCGACGTGCAGCCGGATCTGCTGCGTCTCGCACTGACTCATCGGTCGTACGCGTACGAGAACGGCGGTCTGCCGACGAACGAGCGTCTCGAGTTCCTCGGCGACTCCGTGCTCGGGCTGAGCATCACCGAACGGCTGTATCACGAGCATCCCTCGAAGTCCGAGGGTGAGCTGGCCAAACTGCGCGCGAGCGTGGTGAATATGCGCGCGCTGGCGGAGGTCGCCCGTGGGCTCGGCGAGGGCGGGCTCGGTGCCCACCTCCTGCTCGGCAAGGGCGAGGAGCTCACCGGCGGCCGGGACAAGGAGAGCATCCTCGCCGACGGCATGGAGTCGTTGCTCGGCGCTGTGCATCTCGAGCACGGCATCGAAGTGGCTCGCGCCGTGGTGCTGCGGCTGTTCGCCGGGCTGCTCGAGCGCGGACCGCGGATGGGCGCGGGGCTGGACTGGAAGACGAGCCTGCAGGAACTCACCGCCGAGCGTGGTCTCGGCGTGCCCAGCTACGAGATCACCTCGACCGGGCCGGACCACGACAAGGAGTTCACCGCCACCACGGTGATCGGCGGCAGGGCCTACGGGCAGGGTGTCGGACGGTCGAAGAAGGAAGCCGAGCAGAAGGCCGCGGGGACCGCCTACGAGGCGCTGACCGCCGAAACCTGACGTGCCCGAACTTCCCGAGGTCGAGGTCGTGCGGCGCGGGCTCGCCGAGCACGTGGTCGGCCGGATGATCGAATCGGTGGCGATCACCCATCCCCGCTCGGTGCGCCGCCATCTCGAAGGCGCCGCCGATCTCGCCGCACGGCTGACCGGCCTGAAGGTCGAGTCGGCCGAGCGGCGCGGCAAATTCCTCTGGCTCACCTTCGACGATCCGGAGACGGCGCTCGTCGTGCATCTCGGCATGAGCGGTCAGATGCTGGTCCGGCCCGCGGAAGCGCCGCTGGAGAAGCACGCCCACATCCGCGCCACCTTCGGCGACGGCACCCAGCTGCGCTTCGTCGACCAGCGCACCTTCGGTGGCTGGGCGCTCGCGCCGCTGGTCGAGGTGGACGGCACCCTGGTGCCCGAGCCGGTCGCGCACATCGCTCGCGATCCGCTGGATCCGCGTTTCGACGCCGAATCCGTGGTCGCCGTCATCCGGGGCAAGCAGAGTGAGATCAAGCGCGTGCTGCTCGACCAAGGCGTGGTCTCCGGCATCGGCAACATCTACGCCGACGAGGCGCTGTGGCGGGCCGGGATCCACGGGGGACGGACCGCCTCCGGCCTGTCCAGACCCGCGGTGCGCGGGTTGCTCGCCGAAGTCGGCATTGTGATGGGCGAAGCGCTCGCCGCGGGCGGTACGTCGTTCGACGCACTCTATGTGAACGTCAACGGCCAGTCGGGCTACTTCGAACGCTCCCTGGCCGTATACGGTCGGGAGCACGAGCCGTGTCGCCGGTGTGGTGCGCCGATCATCCGCGAGCGGTTCATGAACCGCTCGTCCTACTCCTGCCCGCGCTGCCAGCCGAAGCCTCGTCGTCGTTAGCGCGGGCGAGCTACCGTTTTCTCAGGGCGGTTCGGAATGTCAGCCGACCGTGAGGAAGGGAAGCATGCGCAAGCTCACCTATTACGTCGCGTCGACGATTGACGGTTTCATCGCCACCGAGGACGGCTCGGTCGACTTCTTCCCGGTCGGCGGCGACCACGGTCCCTCGATCAACGCGCAGTATCCCGAGACGCTGCCGACCAAGGTGCGCGAGGCGATCGGGTTGGAGGAGCGCAATCGCTACTTCGACACGGTGCTGATGGGACGCAAGACGCACGACTTCGGCGTCCGCACCGGCACCTCCACTCCCTACGCGCATCTGCGGCAATTCGTCGTCTCGACCACCCTGCCCGAGAGTCCCGACGCGGCCGTGGAGCTGATCTCGGAGAACCCGATCGAGAAGGTTCGCGCACTCAAGCGGGAGAGCGGGCTGGGTATCTGGTTGTGCGGCGGCGGGGAACTGGCGCAGGCGCTGCTGCCGGAGATCGACCAGATCTTCCTCAAGCTCTACCCCATCGTGCTCGGCAGCGGCCGTGCGCTGTTCGGCGCCGGGTCGCGGCTGCCGGAACCGGCCAAGTTCCGGGTGATCACCAGCACGGTGTTCGAGGACGGGGTGGCCTTCGTCAAATACAGCCGGGTGCACTGACCCGGTGCCCGGTCAGGAATCGAGCGGGATGCCGGACGCCGCCGCGGCTCCCGGTCCGGAAGCGGCGCTGCGGGAGATCGGCTTCTGGCTGGAGCGCTCCCGGGCGGAGACCCACCGGGTGAAGGCCTACCGGCGCGCCGCCGACGTCGTCGCGGCGTTGTCCGCCGACGAGCGCGAGGCGCGCCGGGCGGCAGGCACTTGGACCGAGCTGGCCGGCATCGGGCCCAAGACCGCCGCCGTCATCGAGCAGGCGTACGCGGGCGTGGTGCCGCGGTACCTGGTCGAGTTGCGGGCGGCCGCGCAGCCGATCGGGGCGCCGGGCAAGCCGTTGCGCGAGCGCCTGCGCGGCGATCTGCACACCCACTCGAACTGGTCCGACGGCGGCAGCCCGATCGAGGAGATGATGCGGGTCGCGGCCGCGCTCGGGCACGAGTATTGCGCCCTGACCGACCATTCCCCGCGCCTGACCGTGGCCAACGGCCTGTCCGCCGACCGGTTGCGCAGGCAGCTGGACGTGGTGGCCGAGCTCAACGACCGGATGGCGCCGTTCCGCATCCTGACCGGCATCGAGGTGGACATCCTCGACGATGGCACCCTCGATCAGCGGGCGGATCTGCTCGCCCGGTTGGACGTCGTCGTGGCCAGCGTGCATTCGCGTCTGCGCGACGACAGCGCGACCATGACCAAGCGCATGGCGTACGCGGTCGCCGATCCCAACGTCGACGTGCTCGGTCACTGCACCGGCCGCCTGGTCACGGGGGGACGCGGCACCAGGCCGGAGTCGACGTTCGACGCCGAGGTGGTGTTCGAGGCGTGCCGCACCTACGGCACCGCCGTGGAGATCAACAGCAGGCCCGAACGACTGGATCCGCCTTCGCGATTGCTGCGCCTGGCCGCCGAGATGGGTTGTCACTTCTCGATCGACACCGACGCGCACGCACCCGGCCAACTCGACTGGCAGGGGTACGGTTGCGAGCGCGCGCTCGCGAACGGCGTCGCGGCGGAACGGGTGATCAACACCTGGCCGCTGGCGGATCTGCTGGCGTGGACTCGCGCGCAAGCGTGACCGTCGGGTTAACTATTGCCGAACAATACGACTTCGCCTGTGTCCGAAGGCTATTGCGGCACAGAATGAGGGTCACACGAATCGCTAGGGGTGGGATCAACTGGTGGGCGACTTTCCGCTCGAAATCGTACTCGCGCTCATCGGTATCGCGGTGCCCATCGGCGCGTTCCTATGGGAGTTCGTCTTCGCCGGCCGCAGGCGCCTGGGCTATCGGGTGCAGATGGATACGCCGGTCACCGGTGAGATCGAGTCGGTGTTCCCCGGTGTGCTCCCGCAACTGCGCCCCTCGCTCGACGGCGCCAGTCCGGACCTGAAGGACATCTCGGTCGTTCTGGTGCGCGTCGAGAACAGCGGCATCACGACCATCGACAGCCACGACTACAAAGCGCCGGAAGCCGCGCGGATCGGCCTGCATCTGCGTTTTCCGCAGCGCCGCGTGATCGGCATGGCGGTGAACGAACTCAGCGATCCCGCGTTGGCCGACAACCTCGACCCCGATTCCGGCATCGCGGTGCGCGAGGACACCGGCGGGCACATCGGTGTGATCGACCTGCCGAAGGTGCCGCTCGCCCCCGGCGATCACTACAAGATTCTCGCGATCCTGCAGCGCTCGGAGGGCGTGGGCGAATACCCGCCGCCGACGTTGCGCGGCGGCATCAAAGGCGGCCGGATCACCGAGACCCGCAGCCGCACCGGCGTTTCCCTGATGATGGTCGCGCTCACGGTCTTCTTGGTGCTGGTGATCGTCGTCCAGTTGGTGGTGTCCGCGCTGGAGCCGTCGCCGACGCCGCTCGAGTGCGCCTCAGGCAAACTGACCGTGATCGGGTCCTCGGCGTTCGCCCAGGTGATCGAAGACGCCGCCGAGCAGTATCGGAAGAGCTGCACCGGCGCCGACTTCAGCTACGGCTTCGAAGGATCCGAGCGCGGACTGGACCGGCTCGCCGAAGAAGGCGCGGGCAATCCCGGGTTGCTCGCCGTCACCGACGGTGCGAAGGGCGGCGGCTATCCGACACTGGTGCACCGGCCGCTGGCGTTGTCGCTGTTCACCATGATCGCGCATCCCGGCGTCGGCGTCCGCGATCTCACCGTCGCCCAGATCCAGGATCTGTTCCGGGGCAGGATCGGCAACTGGCGCGAGGTGGGCGGTCCGGACTTGCCAGTCGTGCTGGTCAACCGCATACCCGGCTCGGGCACGCGCACCATCTTCGAACGCAGGCTGCTCGGCGGCACGCAGCCGGAGCGCCCGCACGTGAGCTGCACGGCGTTGAAGGGCACGGTCGTCACCGCGCCCGCGCAGTGCGAGGTGCAGGTCACCGCCGACATGCGCAAAGCGGTGGCCGAAATACCAGGCGCCATCGGCTATTCGGAATTCTCCGAGGCCGTCGGAGCCGGTCTGCCGACCATCGCGATCGAGGGCGTCGGCGCGAGCCGGGACGCCGCCGTGCGGCGCGCCTATCCCTTGTGGGGCGTCGAGTACGCCTACAGCAACGGCGAGTTGCCCGGTGGGTCGCTCGCCGCGAGCTTCCTGCACTTCCTGACCGATCGGACCGGCAAAGAGGTGCTGCGCGCGCACGGCAACGCGCCGTGTGCCGACCTGCCCGATCCCGGTCGCTGCCTGCCGGATCAGTGACCCCGGACGTCGTTCCCATGGCCCGGCGGACAACGCGGGGCCACCGGACTACCCATCGGTAGCCGAACGAACGCTGCGGGAGGGGATTTTTCCCGAACCGTTTGGTTTGAACGGCACCCCCTGAGGTACCTCCCACTCGGCCCCCCTGATCATGCCGACCGCGTGACCAGGCCAACCAAGCCCCATGGACGGCGGTGCAGCTAGGTCTTCACCTCCGCCGCGGGGGCCACTTAGTTCAGTTCGGCGCCCGGTACTCCGAGTGCTGGGTGAATGCGAGTGCTACTTGGTTGTCCCTGGAAGGAGGGTCATGAGCGCGCTTTCCGTGCCGATTTCCGCGCAGGCGTCGTCCGATCTGGAGATGCCGTCGTCCGACTACTTGTCGACAGATCGTTCCAGCGGCCCATTTCGCATCGCGATGGTCGTGCCACCGTACTTCGACGTCCCGCCCAAGGCATACGGCGGCGTCGAGGCCGTGGTGGCCGATCTGGTCGACGCGCTGGTGGCTCGCGGCCACGACGTCACGCTGTTGGGCGCGGGGGAGCCGGGGACGAAGGCCAAGTTCGTGCCGGTGTGGGACCGGGCGCTGCCCGAACGCCTCGGAGAGCCGTTTCCCGAGGTCGTGCACGCGTTGCGGGTGCGCCGCGCGATCGAGAACCTCGCGGCCACTTCCGGTGTGGACCTGGTGCACGACCACACGTTCGCGGGGCCGCTCAACGCGACCGTCTTCCAGAACATGGGCCTTCCGACGGTTCTGACCGTCCACGGGCCGGTGGAGGACGATATCTACCGCTACTACCAAGATCTGGGCGACGAGGTCGCCTTGGTGGCGATCAGCGACCGCCAGCGCGAGCTCGCGCAGGGTCTCAACTGGTCCGGACGGGTGCACAACGCACTGCACGTCGACGATTGGCCGTTTCGCGTCGAGAAGGACGACTACGCGCTGTTCCTCGGGCGGTTCAACGAGTGCAAGGCCCCGCACTTGGCGCTGGAAGCCGCGCACGCCGCTGGTATCCCGCTGGTGCTGGCCGGCAAGTGCAGCGAGCGTCCCGAGCAGGCCTATTTCGAGGAGAAGGTGCGGCCGCTGCTGACGGAAAACGATCACGTGTTCGGTCTCGCCGACGCGACGGCCAAGCGTAAGCTGCTTGCGAATGCGCGTTGCCTGTTGTTCCCGATCCGCTGGGAGGAACCGTTCGGCATGGTGATGATCGAATCCATGGTCTGTGGCACGCCGGTGGTCGCGCTGCGCGGCGGGGCGGTGTCCGAGGTGATCGTCGACGGCGTAACCGGCCGGATCTGCGAGGATCCCGCCGAATTGCCCGCGGCCATCGAAGAGGTCAGGGCGCTGGATCCGTACGCCTGCCGGGCGCACGTGCAGGCCAAGTTCGGCTCCGACACGCTCGGTTTCGGGTACGAGCAGGTGTATCGCCGGGTCCTGCGCTCCAAGAAGCGGTCCGGCGCCGCGCCGCTCGACACCGCGGCGCCCGTGACCACGCCACTCGACGACCCGGCGCCCGCCTCGCCGATCCGGATCGCGGCGAGCGGCTTGGCGTGACCGATTCCGTACCGGTGAGCCCCGCCCCCCTGAACTCCGGTGAGTCGACCGGGTTCGGGGGGTGCGGCTCGGTGACCCTGGTGGAAGGCGGCACCTTCTGCCTGTCCAATCGGCTCGGCGACGTCGAACCGGGTAAGCCGCACGGCTTGTTCTTCCGGGACGCCCGCGTGCTGTCGCGCTGGGAGTTGCTGGTGAACGGCAAACCCGCCGAGTCGCTTTCGGTGCTCAGTCCGGAGGCGTTCGCCGCCAGGTTCGTGTTGCGCAGGCCCCCGCAGGCGGGCCTGGCCGACAGCACGTTGCTGGTGGTGCGCGAACGGATCGTGGCCGACGGCATGCACGAGCTGATCACGTTGGAGAACATGGGTCGCGAGCCCACCGCGGTGCTGCTGGAACTGCATGTGGACGCCGACTTCGTCGACCTGTTCGCGGTGAAGGAAGGACGCGCCGGACACGGGCGGGCGGACGTGACGGTCGCCGACGGGGAACTGGTGCTGCACGATCACGCCGACCGCAGCCGGGGCATCTCGATCTCGGCGACCGTGGAGCCCGAGGTGATGCCCGGTTCGCTGCTGTGGCGGGTGATCGTGCCGGTCGGCGAATGCTGGCAGGCCGAGATCATCGCCCAGCCGACTGTGGGCAATCAGCGTTTCCAGGCGATCTCGCCGGGCGAGCACTACAACGTCAGCGCGCCGGGCCGCAAGATCGAGGCGTGGCGTGACACCGCCACCGACATCGCCGCGTCCGATCCGGCGCTCACCCGGGTGCTGCGCCGCAGCGAGAGCGACTTGGGCGCCTTGCAGATGCACGACGAATCCGGCGACGCCCGGCCTTTCGTCGCCGCGGGCGCGCCGTGGTTCATGACCCTGTTCGGCCGCGACAGCCTGCTCACCGCGTGGATGGCGCTGCCGCTGGAGGTGGATCTGGCGTTGGGCACGCTGCAGCAGCTGGCCGAACTGCAAGGTCAGGACGTGAACCCGCTCACCGAGGAGGAACCCGGCCGCATCATGCACGAGATGCGCCGCGGGCCCGCGGGCGGGCAGGTGTTCGGCGGCCACATCTACTACGGAACCGCCGACGCCACACCGCTGTTCGTGATGTTGCTGGCCGAATGTCATCGCTGGGGCGCCGATCCGGAGGCGATCCGGCACTTGCTGCCCGCCGCCGACGCCGCGCTGCACTGGATCACCGACTACGGCGACCGGGACGGAGACGGCTTCGTCGAGTACCGCCGCGCCACCGATCGCGGCCTGATCAACCAGGGGTGGAAGGACAGCTTCGACGGAATCAACGACGCCACCGGCCATATCGCCGAAGCGCCCATCGCGCTGTGCGAGGTGCAGGGATACGTGCACGCCGCGATGCTGGCCAGGGCCGAACTGGCGGAGGCCTTCGACGACTTGCGGTTGGCCGGCCAGCTGCGCGAACGTGCCGCGGAGTTGCGCGTCAAGTTCGCCGAACAGTTCTGGCTGCCCGACCGCGGCTGGTATGCCGTGGCGCTGGACGGCGGCAAGCGCCAGGTCGACGCGCTGACCAGCAATGTCGCGCACTGCCTCTGGTCGGGCATCGCCACCGACGAGCACGCGGCGGAGCTGGTGTCGCGGATGGCGGCCCCGGAGATGGATTCCGGCTTCGGGCTGCGCACGCTGGCGTCGAACATGGGCGCCTACAACCCGATGAGCTATCACTGCGGCTCGGTCTGGCCGCACGATACGGCGATCGCGGTGGCGGGGCTGCTGCGCTACCGGCACGTTCCCGGCGCGGTGGAACTGGCCACTCGGCTGGCCACCGGCCTGTTGGACGCGGCCGCGGTGTTCGACGGCCGCTTGCCGGAGCTGTTTTGCGGCTTCCCTCGGTCTCGATTCGCCACGCCCGTGCCGTATCCGACGTCCTGCTCGCCGCAGGCGTGGGCCAGCGCGGCGCCGCTGTTGCTGGTGCGCGCGTTCCTCGGGCTCGATCCCGACGCGCCGACCAGGACGCTCACCGTTCGACCGCAGCTGCCCGCGCGGTGGGGCAAGGTGTCGCTGCGCGCGCTGCGGCTCGGTGCGACCACCGTCGACCTCGAGGCAGAAGGCGCGCAGATCACCGCGGCGCGCCTGCCCGACGACTGGCGGTTGGTGACCCGATGACCTGCACCGATTGCCGCGGGGCGGGAGCGGGTATGCCCCCGAGGTAAGGACATTGCAAGCCTTCTCGCACTGATACGCAGCACGGGAGGTGCACGATGCAGACATCGCTGGACATACAGGATCTGTGGCGGACCCGGTACCGGGACTGTTCCGCGGAGCCGTCGACGGATCTCGACATGGATCGCGCGTTGTTCATTCGCAGCGTGCACGCCGGTCACGGCCCGGAGTGCCGCCAATATCTCGCGGCGGCGGCGTACTGTCTCGCCCACGGCGACGAGAACTGAACCATCGGCTGCACTCCGGAACGCGGTGTCGGCAGGGCACCCAGCGTCCTGCCGACACCACGCACCGCCGTGACGCCTACAGGATCGCGAAGGCGACCACGAGCCCGAGCGCGAAATGCGCGGCCGCCACCACGAGCACCTCGGTGGTGTAGGTGTCGGCGTGCAGTGCGGCGCCGATGTCGATGCCGAGCGCCCGTTCGATGACGCGCACCGAGATGACCTGCGCGACAATGCCGACCAGGCCGAACACCAGGGCGGCGATCAGGCCCTCGGAGAGCTTGCCGCCGCTGCCCACGGCGAAGATGGCGAGCACGACGATGAACGCCATGCTGATCATGCCCGCCGCGGTGACGATGACGGCGTTCGGCTTGCCCGCCACCACCAGCTTGCGCAGCTTGCCCGGCGTGGTCAGGTCGATGGCGTAGAAACCGACGAGCATGAGCACCAACCCGACGAGGGCATAGAGGACGATCGCTCCCACGCCCTCGCCGAGCGAGTTCCAGTACCCCGATTCCAGGGCGACTGCGGTCATCTTGATCCTTCCGAGATGGATCGGCATGCGGCCGAGATGGGTTCGTGCTTGACGGTGACGATGCTCAGTCGGTGGCGATGCGGTGCGGGACGAATGCGGAGCCGTCGTCGGTGATCAGTCCCGCGGTCTCGCGGATACCCAGCCCCGCCGCGGCGTCGCCGACGATCCACGCGCCGAGCACCGGACGCATGTCGTCGAATTCCGGCAGCGGATCGAGCAGTTGGTACACGTAGCCTTCCTCGCCGTAGACGCCGCCGGTCGCGGTCTCCAGTCCGGCGCCGACGATCGTCATGTTGGCGCCCTCGCGTCCCAGCTTCGGTTTGCGGATGTACTCGGTGAGCTCGTTGGGCTGGTCGAGGTAGGCGGGCAGCAGATTCGGGTGACCCGGGTACATCTCCCACAGCACCGCCAGGATCGCCTTGTTGCTCAGCAGCGTCTTCCACAGCGGTTCGATCCACATGGTCTCCGGCAGGCTGTCCACGACGCGTTTGCCGAAATCGTCGTCGAGCACCCATTCCCACGGGTAGAGCTTGAAGACCGCCTCCATCGGAGCCTCCGCCAGGTCGACGAAACGGTCCAGCTCGGAGTCGAACCCGATCTCCTCGATCGGCAGCGCGATGGTGTCGAAACCGGCCTCGGCCGCGGTCTCCTGCAGGTAGGCGGTGGTGACGTTGTCCTCGCCGGTGGCGTCCGCACCGGACCAGGTGAAGTGCAGCTGCGACGTGGGCAGCACGTCGCGCAACTCGCCCCACCGTTCGACCAGCTTCTCGTGCAACGAGTTCCACTGGTCGCCGCCGGGGTAGCGGTCGGTCAGCCAGTGCCACTGCACGATCGCCGCCTCCAGCAGCGAGGTCGGCGTGTCGGCGTTGTACTCCAATAGTTTCGCCGGACGCCGTGCGTCGTAGCGCAGGTCGAACCGCCCGTACACGTGCGGATCGGAACGCCGCCAGGATTCGGCGATCGGGCCCCAACTCCATTCGGGCAGGCCGAAATCGGCGTACCGCTCGGTGAGCACGATGTGCTCCACCGCGTTCAGGCACATCGAGTGCAGGAGTTCGACGTCGGCCTCCAAGGCGAGGATCTCCGACATCTCGAACTCGTAGTGCACCGACTCGTCCCAGTACGGTCGCGGCTGACCGCTGGCGTCCCGCCCCGGGGCACCGTAGACCAGGCCTTGGCTCTCGATGATCTGCTGCCAGCCCGGCCGGGGCGTATCCCGTACACGCCGCATCTACGATCCTCCGCCGCTCTTGCTACCCAGGCCGCCGCGCTGGACGGTGGTGCCGCTCTTGGTCTTGATCTCGGCGCTCTTCGGCTTGATCGTGGTGCCGCCGATGGGCGGTTTGCCGATCGTGCCGGTGCCGCCGTAGTAGTAGCGGTACTGCGGCCCGCCGCCGAGGATGATCAAACCGGGATTGATGCCGGTGTCGTTGACGAAGCCGGGACGGCCGTCTCCGCAGTAGGAGTCGTCGACCACGATTTCTTGGCCGTTCTCGGTCTTCACGCACTGGGCCGTGACCCGGTCCGGGGCAGCCAAGGCGCGATAGGCCAGATAGCCACCGCCGACCAGGGCGGCGACGCCGACGATGGCGACACCGCCGATCATGACGCGTTTGCGGGTGCGCTTCTTGGCCTCCTCGGCCGCGGCGGCCGCGCGCTGGACTTCCTCGGCGCGCTTGCGCGCCTTGTCGCGCGCTCGTGCCTCGGCCACCGTGGGCGGACGGGGGCGGGTCACGCCCGCTTCTTGGCGTTGGATACTGCCGGGGCGAGGAGTGGGCGCGGCGGGCGGCCGATCGGCGGGACCGCCCCCGCTCGATGGCACCGAAGTGGGCGTCGACCAGTCGTTTCCGGGCTGATCGGGGTCACCCGATGCGGACGTGGGGGTCGACCGGTCGGCGCCACCGGCGGCAGGTGTCGACCTGTCCTGTTCGTCGCCGGACGTCGGCGTCGGCGGTTGCCGGTCCTCGGCCGGGCGCTGTGGGCCGGACGGCCGCTCGGGCTCGTCCCGGCGCTGGTCACCCGGATCTCGCGTGCTCATCGCTGCGCCCCCCTCGTCGCCCGAACCACCACTACCGCTCCTCGAAACCGGTCAAATCACCCCGCGCGGGCTCCCAGCTTTCCACAACCAACCTGACCTGACCAGGTGTGTCCTCGGAACGCAAGAGGGTCAGCAACCGCTCACAAGCCGGCCGCGGACCTTCGGCGACCACGTGCACGCGGCCGTCCCTGGCATTCGTCGCGTGCCCGGCCAGTCCCAATTCGAGCGCGCGGGACCGGGTCCACCAGCGGAAACCGACGCCCTGGACCAGTCCGTGCACCCAGGCGCTCAACCGAACGGGCTCGTCCATCAGGCCTCGACGTCGAACGACAGCGTCACCTTCGATCCCGCTCGCAACGTCCGCCCCACGGTGCAGACCTTGTCGATCGCGCGCTGCACGGTGACCAGCAATCGTTCGCGGGCCTCCTCGTCCAGGTCGCTGAGGTCGAGTTCGAACACTTCGTCCAGCTGCGGGTAGACCTCGTTCTCCCGGTCGGCGTCACCGGAGACGCGAATGGTGGCGTCGAAGTTGTCGCCGAGTCTGCGCGACAGCGGGAAGTCCGCGCTCAGGCCGGAGCAGGCGGCGAGCGCGATCTTCAGCAGCTCGCCGGGGGTGAACACACCGGGGACGCCTTGCGAACCGATCAGGACCTCGGCGCCGCGGGAGCTGCGGCCGGTGTAGGCCCTGGTCCCGGTGCGCTCGACCCACAACGTGGTCGGCTCCGGCGCGCTCGGCGCCGCGGGGGCGGTGACGGGAGTAGCGGTCTGTTCAGCCATGGGTTCGATCCTGCCATTGTCGTCGCAATCAGTTCGCGGGCCTGGCAACGCCGCGCGCGGACGGGCCATTCCGCGCGGTCGGCGGACCGTGGCCGGGATTACTCCTGGAACCGGTATCCCATGCCCGCCTCGGTGAGCAGGTGCTTGGGGCGTGACGGGTCGTCCTCCAGTTTGCGGCGCAATTGCGCCAGATAGACCCGAAGGTAATGGGTCTCGGTGGCGTACGACGGGCCCCACACCTCCCGCAGCAGTTCGCGCCGCCCGACCAGCTTGCCGCGATTGCGCACCAGCATTTCGAGCATGCCCCACTCGGTGGGGGTCAGGTGCACGGTCTCGCCGCGCTTGGTGACCTTCTTGGCGGCCAGGTCGACGGTGAACGAGTCGGTGGTCACCACCGGCGCCGAGGCGTCGGGATCGGTGACGCCGCGCCGGACCGCGGCGCGCAGCCGGGCCAGCAGTTCGTCCATGCCGAACGGTTTGGTGACGTAGTCGTCGGCGCCCGCGTCGAGCGCTTCGACCTTGTCGGCGGAATCCGTCCGCGCCGACAGCACGATCACCGGCGCCGAGGTCCAGCCGCGCAATCCGGCGAGCACCTCGATGCCGTCCATGTCGGGCAGGCCGAGATCGAGGATCACGACGTCCGGATGCCGGTCGGCCGCCGCGCGCAGGCCCGCGCTGCCGGTCGCCGCGGTGATCACCTCGTAGCCGCGGACCGAGAGATTTATTCGCAACGCGCGCACGATCTGCGGTTCGTCGTCGACCACGAGCACCTTCGTCGCCACCGCATCGGGCGTCTTCGTCACAACCGCCGCCTCCTGTGTCGTCGCGGACACCTCACTCACCCGCGCTCGTCGTCTCGTGTGCCACGCCCGTGCCGTTCGCGTCCGGTGCCTCGCCGCCGGGCAAGTCGACCAGCATGGTCAATCCTCCACCGGGTGTGGGCTCGGCGTGCACGGTGCCGCCCATCGCTTCGACGAACCCGCGCACCACCGACAGGCCGAGCCCGACGCCGGTCGTGTTGTCCCGGTCGCCGCGCCGCTGGAAAGGCTCGAACAATTGCTCCTCGGTGCCGTGCGGCACGCCGGGACCGGTGTCGACGACCGCGATCGCGACCCGGTCGCCCGCGCGTTCGGCGGTGACCCGGACCGTGCCCGCGCGCGGGGCGTGCCGCAGCGCGTTGTCGATCAGATTGGCCAGCACCCGTTCCAGCAGGCCGTTGTCGGCGAGCACCGAGACGTCGCCGACCTCGACCCGCACCCGGTCCATCGCCGCGCGCCGCAGCCCGCGCGCGCCCATCCCGACGCTCACCAGCGCGCGGTGCACCGCCTCGTCCAGGTAGACCCGCCGCACCTGCGGCGTGACCACGCCGACCGCGAGCCGGGAGGAGTCGAGCAGATTGCCGACCAGCGCGGTGAGCTGATCCACCGACTCCTCGATGGTCTCCAGCAGTTCGGCGGTGTCCTCGGGGGAGAACTCGATGTCGTCGCTGCGCAGGCTGGAAACCGCCGCTTTGGCGCCTGCCAGCGGGGTGCGCAGGTCATGGCCGACCGCCGAGAGCAACGCCCGCCGCAGGCGATCGGCCTCCAGCAGGGCCGCGGCGGCGCTGGCCTCCTCGGCCAGGCGAGCCTGCCGGACCAGAGCGACGGCCTGGTTGGTGACCGCGTTCAGCACCGGACGGTCGGCGGCCGCCAGCGGGCGGCCGGCCAGCAGCAACCAGTGCACGGCATCGCCAGCCTCGACCACGGTGTCCGCGTCGGAGGGCCGCCGCGGTGGGCCCACTCCCACCTCGGCGAGAACCTGGTCACCCGATACCAGGGCGACCGCGCGCTGCCCGAACACCTCCCTGATCTGTTCGAGCAGCCGGGGCAGGTCCGCGCCGTGCAGGATCGCGCCGGAGAACATGGTCAGCAGCTCGGCCTGCCGGGAGGCCTTGCGCGCCTGCGCGGTTCGCTTCGCGGCCAGATCGACCAGGGCGGCCACCGCGACGGCGACGATGAGCAGCACCACCACGGTGATGAAGCTGTTCGGCTCGGCGATGGTCAGGCTGTAGCGCGGTGGCGCGAAGAACCAGTTCAGCAGCAGGCCCGACAGCAGCGCCGAGAAGGAGGCGGGCACGACCCCGCCGAGCAGCGCGACAGCGACCACGCCCACCACGAACACGGCACTGATGCCGCCGAGATCCAGCACCGAGTCGAGGTAGGCGGCGCTCAGCGCGCACACCAGGGCCGGTACGGCGACGGCGGCGAGCCACGCCGCCACCGGGCGGCGCGGATGCAGGGCCGCGTACCGGAATCCGCGGTGGGCCTCCTCGTGCGTCACCATGTGCACGTCGATCCTGCCGGAGCGTTGCACCACCGTGGAGCCGATGCCCTCATCGAAGATGCGCGCCCACCGCGAGCGACGGGAGGTGCCGAGCACCAGCTGGGTGGCGTTCGCCTCTCGGGCGAACTCGAGCAGGGCGGTGGGCACGTCCTCGCCGGTGACCGTGTGCAGGGAGGCATCCAGGCTGGCTGCCAGCTCGCGCAGCCGGGCCAGCCGCTCGGTGGAGACCCCGGCCAGGCCGTCGCCGCGCACCACGTGCACGACCACCAGATCGGCGCTGGATTTGGTGGCGATCCGGCCGGCCCGGCGCACGATCGTCTCCGATTCCGGACCGCCGGTCACCGCGACCACGACGCGCTCGCGCGCCTCCCACAGTTCGGTGATCCTGTGGTCGGCCCGGTACTTGGCCAGCGCGGCGTCGACCTGATCGGCCAGCCACAGCAGCGCCAGTTCGCGCAGCGCGGTGAGGTTCCCCGCGCGGAAATAGTTCCGCAGCGCCGCGTCGATCTTCTCGGCGGCGTAGACGTTTCCGTGGGAAAGCCTGCGCCGCAGCGCTTCCGGCGTGATGTCGACCAGCTCCACCTGGTCCGCCCCGCGCACAACGGCGTCGGGCACCGTCTCGCGCTGCTGGATGCCGGTGATCTGCTCCACCACGTCGTTGAGGCTCTCCAGATGCTGCACGTTGACCGTGGAGATCACGTCGATCCCCGCGTCGAGCAGCTGCGCCACGTCCTGCCAGCGCTTCTCGTGCGTGCTGCCGGGCACGTTGGTGTGCGCCAGCTCGTCGACCAGCACCACCGCGGGGGCGCGGCGCAACACCGCCTCGACGTCGACTTCTTGGAACGTGCTACCGCGATATTCGATCAGCTTCGGGGGGATGCGTTCGATGCCATCGAGCAGTGCCGCGGTTTTCTCCCTGCCGTGTGTTTCGACCACCGCGGCTACCACGTCGCGACCGCGCTCCAGTCGCCGGTGCGCCTCGCCGAGCATGGCGTAGGTCTTGCCGACTCCCGGCGCGGCGCCGAGGTAGATACGCAGCTGACCGCGTTTCACGCCTTCATCATCGCGCGTCGCGCCGCCCCGGCCGAACACCCCTGGGTCGTCCCGGCGCGCTGCGCCACGTCACCGCCGCACATCATCGGTCTCGATCCGCACCGGTTGCAGCCGCGGCGTCTGCGCACGAGCGCCGAACGCGCGAATGACCAGCGCGCAGCAGACGAACGCGACGACAAAGATCACTGCCGACATTGCGATCCTCTCTTCCTTCCCGGCTGGACGGCGCCGGTCGCGCTGGAATCGTCCCGCCTGGCCGGCTCTCCACTTCTACCGCCGCCAGGCGGGCCGACCTCGATTTTTACGGTGTGTTGACGGTCCGCCCGTGTTCCTTGACGCCATACTTGCGGGCATCGCGGGCCCGTCAACGAACCGCAAATGCCAGGTGCCGGGGCGTCAAGAAGTCGTCAGGAAACGACCGGACGCGCCATCGGGGCGCTTCACTCGCTCTGTCGCGCCGAAGCCCGGCGCGCGGATGGAGGTTGTCGAGTTATGTCGGTCGTGGTGTTCACCGCGCTCACCGTGGCGGCGTTCGCGCTGCTGGGGTTGGTCCAGCGCGGGGTGGAGAAGTTGTGACCGCGAACCTGATCGGTCTCGTTCTCGCCGCGGGCGTCGCGGTCTACCTGGCCGCGGCGCTGCTGTTTCCCGAGAGGTTCTGAGTGAGCACGACAACCGCGGGGATCGCCTTCGTGGCCTCCCTGATCTCGGCGCTCGCGCTGGTACACGTGCCGCTGGGCGACTACATGTACCGGGTCTACGAGGGACGTGCGCATTCTCGCGTCGAACGTCTCGTCTATCGCGCGATAGGCGCGCATCCCGAAGTCGAGCAGCCCTGGCCCGTGTACGCGCGCAGTGTGCTGGCCTTCTCGGCGGTCGGCATTCTCTTCCTCTTCTTCTTCCAGCTCGTGCAAGGCAGGTTGCCCCTGCACCTGACCGATCCGGGCACCGAGATGACGCCCGCGCTGGCGTGGAACACCGCGGTCAGCTTCGTGACGAACACGAACTGGCAGAACTACTCCGGTGAATCCACTCAAGGGCACCTGGTGCAGATGGCCGGGCTCGCCGTGCAGAACTTCGTCTCGGCGGCGGTCGGCATGGCGGTGGCCGTGGCACTGGTGCGCGGTTTCGCTCGCAGGCACACCGGTGACCTCGGCAACTTCTGGGTGGACCTGGTGCGCGGCACGCTGCGCATCCTGCTGCCGATCGCGTTCGTCTTCGCCCTCGTGCTGGTGGCGGGCGGCGTGATCCAGAACTTCCACCTGCACGACCAGGTGGCGCACACGCTGGGCGGCACCGAGCAGACCATCACGGGCGGCCCGGTCGCCAGCCAAGAGGTGATCAAGGAACTCGGCACCAACGGCGGCGGCTTCTACAACGCCAACTCCGCGCACCCGTTCGAGAACCCGGCCACCTGGACCAACTGGGTGGAGATCTTCCTGCTGCTGGTGATCAGCTTTTCGCTGCCGCGCACCTTCGGTCGGATGGTGGGCAGCCGCAAGCAGGGCTACGCGATCGTCGCCGTGATGGGGACGATCGCACTGCTCAGCGTCACGCTGACCAACCTGCTCCAGCTCCAGCACCACGGCACGGTGCCGACCGCGATCGGCTCCTCGATGGAGGGCGTGGAACAGCGCTTCGGTGTGGCGAATTCGGCCACCTTCGCCGGTGCGACCACCCTGACCTCCACCGGCGCGGTCGATTCGTTCCACGATTCCTACACCAGCCTCGGCGGTCTGATGACGATGTTCAACATGCAGCTGGGCGAGGTCGCGCCGGGCGGCACGGGGTCGGGCCTGTACGGCATGCTGATCCTGGCGGTGATCACGGTGTTCGTCGCGGGCCTCATGGTCGGTCGCACCCCGGAGTATCTGGGCAAGAAGATCACGCCGCGCGAGATCAAATTGGCCGCGTCGTACTTCCTGATCAGCCCGCTGATCGTGCTGGTCGGCACGGCCGCCGCGATGGCGATGCCGGGCCGGCGCGCGAGCATGCTCAACTCCGGGCCGCACGGACTGTCGGAGGTGCTCTACGCGTTCACCTCGGCCGCCAACAACAACGGCTCCGCTTTCGCGGGCCTGACCGGCAACACCGAGTGGTACAACACCGCGCTGGGCCTGGCCATGCTCTTCGGGCGCTTCCTGCCGATCATCTTCGTGCTCGCGCTGGCCGGTTCGCTCGCGCGGCAGGGCACCACTCCCGCATCGATCGGCACGCTGCCGACCCATCGTCCGCAGTTCGTCGGCATGGTCGTCGGCGTGACGGTGATCCTGGTCGCGCTCACCTTCCTGCCCGCGCTGGCGCTCGGGCCGCTCGCCGAAGGAATCCACTGACATGCCGAGTCCCGCAATCGATGAGAACGTCTCGGCACAGGCCGAGCCCGAGCGGCCGCGGGGCAAGAGTGTCCCGAACGGCGTGCTCGATCCCAAGATGCTGCTGACCTCGTTGCCGGACGCGGTACGCAAGCTCGATCCGCGCACGCTGTGGCGCAACCCGGTGATGCTGATCGTCGAACTGGGCGCGGTGTGGTCGACCGTGCTCGCGCTGGCGGACCCGACCTTCTTCGCCTGGGCGATCGTCGTGTGGCTGTGGCTCACAGTGATCTTCGCGAACCTGGCCGAGGCCGTCGCGGAGGGGCGCGGCAAAGCGCAGGCCGACACACTGCGCAAAGCGAAGACCGACACCGTCGCGCGGCGACTGGTCGAGTGGTCGCCGGGCGCGCGGGTGGTCGAGGAACGCGTCGCGGCCCCGGACCTGCGCCGCGGCGATCACGTCGTGGTCGAGGCGGGGCAGGTGATCCCCGGTGACGGCGACGTCGTCGAGGGCATCGCCTCGGTCGACGAGTCGGCGATCACCGGTGAATCCGCTCCGGTGATCCGGGAATCCGGCGGTGACCGGTCGGCGGTGACCGGCGGTACCACCGTGCTGTCGGACCGGATCGTCGTCCGGATCACGCAGGAACCGGGGCAGAGCTTCATCGACAAGATGATCGC
The DNA here is from genome assembly GCF_053601535.1 of Nocardia sp. NPDC004718. Classification (NCBI taxonomy): domain Bacteria; kingdom Bacillati; phylum Actinomycetota; class Actinomycetes; order Mycobacteriales; family Nocardiaceae; genus Nocardia; species Nocardia sp. NPDC004718. Next base: position 142,720 of record NZ_JBSGCA010000006.1, on the reverse strand, counting down.
CCTGGTGGAGGGGGCCAGCAGGCAGAAGACCCCGAACGAGATCGCGCTGAACATCCTGTTGGCGGCATTGACGATCATCTTCGTCTTCGCGGTGGTCACGCTGCAGCCGATGGCGATCTTCAGCAAGTCGAACAATCCGGGCGTGCCGGACACCGTGGCGCTGGACGCGCACGGCGTCACCGGCATCGTGCTGGTCTCGTTGCTGGTGTGCCTGATCCCCACGACCATCGGCGCGCTGCTGTCGGCGATCGGGATCGCGGGCATGGATCGCCTGGTGCAGCGCAATGTGCTCGCCATGTCCGGGCGGGCCGTCGAGGCGGCCGGAGACGTGAACACCTTGCTGCTGGACAAGACCGGCACCATCACGCTCGGCAACCGCCAGGCGGCGGACTTCGTCCCGGCGCCCGGCGTGAGCAACGCGGAACTGGCCGACGCCGCACAGCTTTCCAGCCTGGCCGACGAGACCCCGGAGGGCCGCTCGGTCGTGGTCTACGCCAAACAGGCCTACGGCCTGCGGGAGCGCACACCGGGCGAGCTGAGCCACGCGCGGTGGGTGGAGTTCACCGCGCAGACCCGGATGTCCGGCGTCGACGTCGGGGGCCGTCTGCTGCGCAAGGGCGCCGCGAGCGCGGTCACCGAATGGGTGCGATCGCAGGGGGGTTCGGTGCCGGCGGAACTCGGCGCCACCGTCGACGGCATCTCCGCCGCGGGCGGCACGCCGCTTGTCGTCGGCCAGGTCGACGGCGGTGCCGCCCGGGTGCTCGGCGTGATCCACCTCAAGGATGTAGTGAAACAGGGCATGCGCGAGCGGTTCGACGAGATGCGCAGCATGGGCATCCGCACGGTGATGATCACCGGCGACAACCCGTTGACCGCGAAGGCGATCGCGGACGAGGCGGGGGTCGACGACTTCCTCGCCGAGGCGACGCCGGAGGACAAGCTGGCGCTGATCAAACGGGAGCAGGAGGGCGGACGGCTGGTCGCGATGACCGGCGACGGCACCAACGACGCGCCCGCGCTGGCGCAGGCCGATGTGGGCGTCGCGATGAACACCGGAACGTCGGCCGCCAAAGAGGCGGGCAACATGGTCGATCTGGATTCCGATCCGACCAAGCTGATCGAGATCGTGGAGATCGGCAAGCAACTGCTCATCACGCGTGGCGCGCTGACGACGTTCTCCATCGCCAACGACATCGCGAAGTACTTCGCGATCATTCCCGCCCTGTTCGTGACGCTGTTTCCCGGCCTGGACCTGCTCAACGTCATGCGGCTGTCCAGTCCGCAGTCGGCGATCCTGTCCGCGGTGATCTTCAACGCCGTCGTCATCGTGGCGCTGATCCCGCTGGCGCTGCGCGGTGTGCGCTACCGGCCGTCGAACGCGTCGAAACTGTTGAGCCGCAACCTGACCGTCTACGGGCTCGGCGGCATCATCGCGCCGTTCCTCGGCATCAAACTCATCGACCTCGTGGTCCAGTTCCTCCCCGGGATGTCCTGACATGCGCCTTTCAACCTGGATCCGGCAGCATCTCGCCGCCCTGCGCGCGTTGCTCGCGCTCACGGCGATCACCGGAATCGTCTACCCGCTGGCCGTTTTCGCGGTGGCCCAGCTGCCCGGCCTGCACGAGAAGGCGGACGGGTCGCTGGTCGCCGTCGACGGAACGACCGTGGGCTCCGGCCTGATCGGGCAATCGTTCACCGGATCCGACGGTGCGGCCCTGGTGCGGTACTTCCAGAGCCGCCCTTCCGCCGCCGGTGACGGCTACGATCCGCTGTCCACCGCGGCGAGCAATCTCGGACCGGAAGACATCGTCGACACTCCGGCACGCGCGAGCCTGCTCACCACGATCTGCGCCCGCAGCAAGGAGATCGGCGACCGTGAGGGGGTCGACGGCAGTCGTCCGTTCTGCACGAAAGGCGGTGTGGGCGCGGTGCTGTCGGTGATCGGACCGCGTGACGCCGACGGGGACGTTTCGCATCCCGTTCAGGTCGTCAGCGTCAACGAGGCGTGCCCGGCGCAGCCCTTCGTCGCCGCATATCGCGGCGTCCGAGTCGAATGTGCCGCACCGGGACGGGACTACGCCGCCGGGCGAGTCGTCCCGATCCACGGCGACGCGCCCGCCGATCCGGCGGTGCCCGCCGATGCCGTCACCGCGAGCGGGAGCGGGCTGGACCCGAACATCTCGCCGGAGTACGCGGCCATCCAGGTGGCGCGGGTCGCGAAGGCGCGCGGGATTTCCGAACAGCAGGTGCGGGCGCTGGTCGCCGAGCACACCAGCGGCCGGACGCTGGGGTTCCTCGGCGAGCCGCGAGTCGAGGTGCTCCGGTTGAACCTGGAGCTGGATCGCCGGTTCCCCGGTTGATCCGCGCGGTGCTGCCGCGGGCGGGTGCCGGGTGCCGCCCGCGGCGGTCAGTGGCCGCGGGCGATCCAGTCGGCGAGGAAGGGTTTCTCCGCGCCGATGGTGGTGGAATCGCCGTGCCCGGTATGGACCGTGGTCTCCTCCGGAAGCGTGAGCAGGCGTTCGCGAATCGACTCGATGATCGTGCCGAAATCGGAGAACGATCGGCCGGTCGCACCGGGTCCACCGGCGAACAATGTGTCGCCCGTGAACACGACCTTCGCATCGGGCAGATGCAATGCGACGGAACCGGGGGAGTGGCCGGGGGTGTGCAGGATGTGAAGCTCGCTGTCCGACACGGCGATTCGATCGCCGTCCGCGAGTGGCCGGTAGGCCGTGTCCGGGTGGGTCATGCGCCACAGCGGCTCGTCGCCGGGATGCAGCAGGATCGGTGCCGCCGAGCGCTCGGCCAGTTCGGGGGCGACCGTCACGTGATCGTTGTGGCCGTGGGTGCACACAATCGCGCGAACGGTGCGCCCGGCGACCGCCGCGACGATCGGATCGGCGTCGTGGGCGGCATCGATGACAACCACTTCGTCGTCGTCGCCGACGAGCCAGATGTTGTTGTCCACCGCCCAGGTTCCGCCGTCGAGACAGAAGTCGCCGGAGGTGACGACGCGGTCGATGCGGACGGTCACCAGACCACCACCGAACGCAGCACGTCGCCTGCGTGCATCTTCGCGAAGGCCTGCTCGACCTGGTCGATCCCGATGCGCTCGGAGACGAACCGGTCCAGTGGCAGCCGTCCTTGGCGGTAGAGGTCGATCAGGGTGGGGAAGTCGCGTTCGGGAAGGCAGTCGCCGTACCAAGCGGATTTCAGCGCGCCGCCGCGCGAGAAGAAGTCCAGTAATGGCATCTCGAGGGTCATCTCCGGGGTCGGCACGCCGACGAGGACCACCGTGCCCGCCAGGTCGCGACCGTAGAAGGCCTGCTGCCAGGTCTCCGGTCGTCCGACCGCGTCGATGACCACGTCCGCGCCCCAGCCGTCGGTGTACTCCTGGATCTTCTCGACCACGTCCTCGGTGCTCGCGTCAACGGTGTGGGTGGCGCCGAAATCCGTGGCCCACCGCAGTTTCCGGGCGTCGCGGTCCACCGCGATGATGGTGCGCGCGCCCGCCAGCCGGGCCCCGGCGATGGCCGCGTCCCCGACGCCGCCGCAGCCGATCACCGCGACGGTGTCGCCGATCGAGACGTTGCCGGTGTGTATCGCCGAGCCGATGCCCGCCATCACCCCGCAGCCGAGCAGGCCCGCCACCGCCGGGTCGGCGGCCGGATCGACCTTCGTGCACTGGCCTTCGTGCACCAAGGTCTTGTCGACGAATGCGCCGATGCCGAGGGCGGGAGTCAGCTCGGTCCCGTCGGCGAGCGTCATCTTCTTGCTCGCGTTACGACTGTCGAAGCAGTACCAGGGCTTGCCGCGCTTGCACGCCCGGCACTCGCCGCAGACCGCGCGCCAATTGAGGATCACATAGTCACCCTCGGCCACGTGGCTTACCGCGGCGCCGACGGCTTCCACCACGCCCGCCGCCTCGTGGCCGAGCAGGAACGGGAAGTCGTCGGTGATGCCGCCTTCGCGATAGTGCAGGTCGGTGTGGCAGACCCCGCACGCCTGCACCCGCACCACCACGTCGTGCGGGCCCGGATCGGGGATCACCACCTCGACGAGCTCGACCGGTGCGCCTTTGCTGCGGGCCACGATCCCACGGACGGTTTCCGACACCTGTGCCTCCTGAGCGTTCTCGGGACGCGGATCCGGACGTTCCGCGAACCCGCGAGCTGAACACCTGTCCATACAGTTGTTCTCGGTTCGAACACTGCCGCCGGATCGCGGGAAGTCTCGAGTTTCGGCCGGGAATCACGACGGGGTTGACATTCCACTTTGGAGGGTTATGCTGAAGTAATATTCCACTATGGAGGGTGGGATCTGTCGATAGGACCAGGCATGGACATCTCCACCGGCACCCGCGCCTCGAATGCCGAACGCGACGCCGTGGTGCGCCTGCTCGGCAGGCATATGGCGGACGGGCGGATCGATCTGGCCGAATACGACCAGCGCGTCGCCCAGGTGTACGCCACCACCGACCGGGAGGACCTGCGCGCGGTGTTGTTCGATCTGCCCGAACTGAGCAAGGACGCGGGCGCACCGGCCTCCGCGCGCCCGCGCATCCCGATCTGGCAGCGCATCGAGGGCAGCGCCTGGCTCGCCGTGAGCGCGCTGGTGCTGGTCATCTGGGGCGCGATCTCGCTGAGCGTCGGCGCCTCGACCTACTTCTGGCCGGTCTGGGTGATCGGCCCGTGGGGCGCCGTCCTGGCGTTCCGCATGGTGGCCGGCTTCGAGAACGGCCGATTCACCCACCGCGCGAGCTGAGCGTCATTCCTCGGCGCTGTCACCCGGAACATCGAGTGACAGCGCCGTTTTCGTGTCCTACCATCTGCGCCGCGAGGACTCGTGCGGGGGAAGCGAGGTATCGCGGCGTGACCGCTGGTCGTCGCGATGGCGGCGGCTGGGTGGTTGGTCGTAGGTCCGTTCCGGTGCTCGGTCGGATGGAGTGGGGCGGTCGCGATAGGGAGTATCGGGTCGCTCTCGTCGGCCGGTCTCGGACTCGAAGTTCGTGGGCTCCTGGTCGCGCCCCGATTGCCGGTTCGCTCGCGGCCACCGGGCATCCCCTTCGTCGTAGCCGTCGCGATGTTCAGCGACGTGTGGTGTGCCGTGCTCGTCGTGCTGCCGACGTCTCGGCAGTTCGGGGCGGCCGGGTGTAGGGCGCGGGTGTGAATCCGTCCCGCCGCCGCGCGGGAGCCGATCGCCGCGCCGAGTGGGTTCGGGTTCGTCACGGCGACGGCGCGACGGCGTGGGCGAACCGTAGTCGTCGGCCGGACGCTTCGCTTGTCCGGTGGGCCGGGGTTTGTCGCCGCGAGTTCGTCGATCGGTATCGGTGCGCCGGGACGAGGGCGGCGGGTCGGCGGCTCCGCGCCGGGTGGAGCGAGTTTCGCCGTGCGCGGCCAGGGACTCGCGGGATCGTGTCGCAGCAGGTTTTCCACGGTGGCCATGGTCGTCGGAGGCTTTCGCGGACGCGCGGGCCTCCCGTGCGCCGGACGCGTCGTGCGACGGCTTCCGGTGGGATCTGCTCGCTTGGGGCGGCTGCGGCGGACGCCCCGGCTGGAGCACGGGAAGTTCCCGGGTGTCCTGGGTGGCGCTGACGCCCTTCTCCTGATACTTCGCGGAAATGTCCTGAGCGCGCAGCCACGCACCCGGGTCGTGGCGGGCGGCGGCGTCCAGCCACGGAAGGGTGTCCTCGAGCAGATCGAGCAGGTCGCCGGGCCCGTCGCCGAGTGCCCCGCGGATGGCGGGGAAGACGTCCGCGGGGAACGTCCACTTCCACTCCGACCGCGCCTCCCCGTGTCGGCGGCCGTGCAGGACGAGGTCGCCGGAGCGGGAGATTTTCGCCCGCACCGTTCGCGTGCCGGATTCGATGACGAGTTCGCCGGTCTCGCTGCGGGTGATCTGCTCCGTCTCGTCATGGTCGTCGAGTTCGCCGGGCTCGATGTCGTCGTCGGGGTAGACGCGGCGCATCCATTTCGTCACCGCGCCCAGCGGGAGCAGCGGCTGCCGGTCGTCCGAGTCGCCGGAGCGGGTGATCCGCAATGTCCGCGCAATCCCGGCGACGAGATCCGCGCTCCCAGGGGTTTCCGCGGGTTCGGGCAGGTCCTCGCCCTCGAAGTGAGCCATGGGCGCTGACCGCGCGCCGGCGCCGGTGCGTCCGGCACGCTCGCCCCTGCCGTACGCGGGGTCGGCGGATCGTCCGGCTCGACCGGGAAAATTCCCAGAACTGGGAGTTTCGGGTTCCTCGTCGTCGTCCCACGGCGGATCCGCGTCCTGCTCCTGCGCCCGCAGTTTGATCTCGAACCACGCCGCGCCCAGGGCGGCCGCACCGAAGGCGGCCGCGATCGCGACCTCCACCCGCACATCGCTCAGCAGCGCGCTCTTGCTGCGTTCACAGGCGTGCAGGAGCAGCAGGCTGCCGAGTACCAGCCCCGCGATCCGGGCAAGGCGGAACCGGGTACTTGTCCCTGGTGAGGGGGCAGACATCGTGGTGCGCTCCCGAAATTCCGCTGGCGAATCAGAGGGATCGTATGTGGCCGGAGGGTGTGGCGTCAGTGCCAGTTCGAGACCGCGCGGAATCGGCGGACCCACGGGTGGGGAGGGTACCGGTGGCAGGCCGAGCGCGGGCGGGCGTTCCCCGGTCGCGGCGAGAGGGCCGAGCGGGTCGTGCCGCTGACGCCGACCGGCAGCGTGGCCGCCCATCCCGGCAAACCTCGAGCACATCGAAATGCGCGCGAACCGGCGGCGAGTCGATAACCTATGGATATCGCCGAACCACCACTCGGCCGCGCACGCCGTCGGGCCCCGGAGGCTCCCGGTACGCGACGGATACCATGACAGGTCGCCGGATGCGCTGCCGCGACGCGAAACGCCGACCGGGCAGAACACGGAAAGGTCGTCGAACTTGCACCTGAAGAGCCTGACGTTGAAGGGCTTCAAATCCTTCGCGTCCGCGACGACCCTGCGCTTGGAACCGGGCATCACGTGTGTGGTCGGTCCCAACGGATCGGGCAAATCGAACGTCGTCGACGCGCTCACCTGGGTGATGGGCGAGCAGGGCGCGAAGGCGTTGCGCGGCGGCAAGATGCAGGACGTGATCTTCGCGGGCACGGCGGGCCGCGCCCCCCTCGGCCGCGCCGAGGTCACGCTGACCATCGACAACTCCGACGGCGCGCTGCCGATCGACTACGCCGAGGTGTCCATCACCCGGCGCATGTTCCGCGACGGCGCGGGCGAATACGAGATCAACGGCAACTCCTGCCGCCTGATGGACGTGCAGGAACTGCTCAGCGACTCCGGTATCGGCCGCGAGATGCACGTCATCGTGGGGCAGGGTCAGCTGTCGGCCATCCTGGAGTCGCGCCCGGAGGACCGCCGCGCGTTCGTCGAGGAGGCCGCCGGTGTGCTCAAGCACCGCAAACGCAAGGAAAAAGCGGTACGCAAGCTCGAGGCGATGCAGGCCAACCTGGCCCGGCTGACCGACCTCACCACCGAACTGCGCCGCCAGCTCAAACCGCTGGGCAGGCAGGCCGAGGTGGCGCGCAGGGCGCAGACCGTGCAGGCCGACCTGCGCGATGCCCGGTTGCGGCTGGCCGCCGACGATCTGGTCACCCGGCGCGAAGAGCTGGCGAGCCAGCAGAGCAAGGAAGCGTACGCGCGCGAGCAGCAGATCACCGTGCACTCCGAGCTGGACGCCGCCAACGCGGCGCTGGCGCAGCAGGAATTCCAGCTGTCCCGGCTGACGCCGAGCGCCGAGGCCGCCGCACAGCTGTGGTTCCAGCTCTCCGCGCTCGCCGAACGGGTCAACGCGACCATTCGCATCGCGGGCGACCGGGCGCGGCACCTGGACACCACCACTCCGGTCAGCACCGGCCGCGACCCCGAGCAGCTCGAGGCCGAGGCCGACCGGGTCGAAGCCGACGAGGCCGAACTGCGCGAAGCGGTGGAGATCGCCGCGGAGACCTTGGAGGCGGCCCGGGACCAGCTGGCCGAACGCGAATACGCCGCCAAGGCCGCCGAGCAGGCGCACCTGGCCGCCGTGCGGGCGATCGCCGACCGGCGCGAGGGCGTGGCCCGATTGTCCGGCAAGGTGGACACCCTGCGGGCCAGGGCGCAGTCGGTGGACGCGGAGATCGCGCGACTGTCGGTCGCCATCGCCGACGCCCGCCACCGCGGCGAGGCCGCCCAAGCCGAATTCGACACGGTGCAAGCCGAACTCGCCGAACTCGACGCGGGCGAGGCCGGTCTGGACGCCCAGCACGAGCACGCGGTGCAGGCGCTGGAACTGGCCGATCAGCGGGTCACCGAACTGCGTGAACAGGACCGCGACGCGAGCAAGCGGGTCGCATCGCTCGGCGCGCGGATCGAGGCGCTCGGCATGAACCTGGCGCGCCGGGACGGCGTCGCCTGGCTGGTGGAGCATCGCGAACAGGGATTGCTCGGCCCGCTCTCGGCGCTGCTGCGCGTGCACGGCGGCTTCGAGGCCGCGGTCGCCGCCGCGCTCGGCCCGCTGGCCGACGCCGTCGCCGCCGACACCGGCGAGTCCGCGCACGCCGCGATCCAGGCGCTCAAGGACGCCGACGGTGGCCGCGCCGCCGTCGTCTTCGGCGCCGAGCGCACCGATCGGCCGCAGCCGGGCGCGTTGCCCGACGGCGCCCGCTGGCTGGTCGACGTGGTGGAGTGCCCCGAAACGGTGCGCGGCGCGATCGCGGCGCTCACCGCGGGGATCGCCGTGGCCGACGATCTGCCCGCCGCCCGCGCGCTGGTCGCGGCGCGGCCCGAGCTGCGCGTAGTCACCCGCGACGGTGATCTCGCCGGAAACGGCTGGCTGCTGGGCGGGTCCGATCGCGCGCCCAGCCAGCTGGAGATCCAGGCCGACATCGACGCCGCCCGGACCGAGCTGGTCGCGGCGCAGCGGCGCGCCGAGGAACTCGAGGCCGCGCTGTCCGGCGCCCTCGAAGAGCAAGCCGATCGCAAGGACGCCGTCGACCACGCCCTGCTCGCCCTGCACGAATCCGACCAGGCACTGGTGGCGATCTACGAGCGGCTGGGCAGGCTCGGCCAGACCGCCCGCACCGCACACGCGGACAGCGAACGGCTGGTCGGCCAGCGCGACGACGCGGAGACGAGCCGGGAAGAGGCACTCGCCTCGCTCGCCGAACTGGAAGACCGCCTGCGCCATGCGGAACTCGAGCAGGCCGAGGTCGACGCCGACGGTGCGGGCGCGGCGGGCACCGAGTCCGCGGGCCGGGCGCGGGAGGAGGCGGCGGCCGCGCTGGCCGAGGCGCGGGCGATGGAGGTCGAGGCCAGGCTCGCCGTGCGCACGGCCGAGGAACGAGCGGAATCGGTACGCGGCAAGGCGGACTCGCTGCGCCGGGCCGCGCGCGCCGAGCGGGAGACCCGGGCCAGGGCCGAGCGCGCCCAGGCCGCGCGCAAGAAGGCGGCGGAGGTGGCCGCCGCCGTCGCCGAATCCGGCGCGAAGATCGCTGGCGAACTGGAGCGCGTGGTCGCCGAGGCGGGCGCGCGCCGGGACGAACTGGTGCGCAAGCGCTCCGAGTGTGCCGCGCAGGTGGAACAGGTCAAGGAGCGGGTGCGTGCGCTCACCGCGCAGCTGTCCCAGCTCACCGACGCGGTGCATCGGGACGAGGTGGCGAAGGCTCAGGCGGCCCTGCGCATCGAGCAACTGGAGGCGACCATCGCCGAGCAGTTCGGCATCGCGCTGGACGACCTGATCGCGGAGTACGGTCCGGACGTGCCGCTGCCGCCCTCGGCGCTGGAGTTGCAGGAATACGAACAGGCCAAGGAGCGCGGCGAGCAGGTCAGCGAACCCGCGCCGATGCCCTACGACCGGCAGACCCAGGAACGACGCGCCAAGCGTGCGGAGAAGGATCTCGCCACCCTGGGCAAGGTGAATCCCCTGGCGCTGGAGGAATTCGCGGCGCTGGAGGAGCGGTACAACTTCCTGGCCACGCAACTCGAAGACGTCAAGAGCGCGCGCAAGGATCTGCTCGATGTGGTCGCCGAGGTCGATGCCCGCATCCTCCAGGTGTTCACCGAGGCATACGCCGACGTGGAGCGCGAGTTCGTCGAGGTGTTCGCGAAACTGTTCCCCGGTGGCGAGGGCAGGCTGCTGCTCACCGACCCCTCGGACATGCTCACCACCGGCATCGAGGTGGAGGCCCGTCCGCCGGGCAAGAAGGTCAAGCGGCTGTCGCTGCTGTCCGGTGGGGAGAAGTCGCTGACCGCGGTCGCGTTACTGGTGGCCATCTTCCGCGCCCGGCCCTCGCCGTTCTACGTGATGGACGAGGTCGAGGCCGCGCTCGACGACACCAACCTGCGCCGCCTGATCGGCCTGTTCGAGCAGTTGCGGGAGAAGAGCCAGCTGATCGTCATCACCCACCAGAAGCCGACGATGGAGATCGCCGACGCGCTCTACGGCGTCAGCATGCGCGGCGACGGCATCACCCAGGTGATCTCCCAGCGGCTGCGCGGGGAGAACCTGGCCCCGGTCGGCGCGGCGGGCTGAGCCGCGCCGCGCGGTCAGCCGCGGCGTGCGGGCAGGGTGACGGTGCCGGAGTCCAGGTCGACCAGCGGATCGTCACCGGAGACCCGATCGTCGACCTTCGCGATCGCCACCCATTCCTTGCGCTCGTGGACGTGCTTGCGCGAAGGGCCGAATATCTCGTCGACCTCCGCGCCGACCGGGTCGCGCCGGGCGCGGCCGGATCGTCTGGGCGGGCGTATCACCGCGCCGAGGGTACGCCTCGCCGCTCGATCATCCCGTTGAACAGGACGAATAGTCGACTCGAATCACCCTGCGACGCGCGCGTCTTCGTGGTCGAGCAGCGCTTTGATCTGCGCCGCGCCGGTCTCGGCGAGCCAAGTGTCGAACGTGCGCAGCCCGGGGTGGATCTCGCGGATCTCGTCGACGTCGGCGCGCCAGCCGCCGGTGTGGCGCATGAGGCGCCACACATTGCCGATCTCCTCGCCGAGCGCGTCCGACTCGGCTTCGGTGACTTGGTGGTAGCGCACCTGATGCCCGGTGGCGGCGCTGATCGCCGCGGCGGCCGCGGTCGGGGCAAGCACATCGCCCGCGAGTTCGAGGACGCGGCCGTGGAAGCGATCCGGGTCGGCGAACGCGAGACCTGCGATATCGCCGATGTCCGCGACGGCGATGACCTTCATCGGACCTTCGGCCGGGAACAGGTGCCGGTGCACGCCGTCGAAGATGCCGTCGACGGGGGACGTGCGCAGCAGGTAGTTCTCCATGAAGCGCACCGGGCGCAGCAGGGTGTACCGCACGCCGCTGGCGATGACGGCGTCTTCGATGCGCTTCTTGCCCTTGGCCCCCCACGAGACGTCGTCGCCCATCGACGCGATGCCGGTGAACACGATCTGCCACACACCGGCCGCACGCGCGGCGTCCACGACGGCTTCTCCGCGCGCGGCTTCCAATTCGACATCCCAGCCTTCGGGGCCGTACGCGGCGGGCGGGACCAGGAACAGTCCGCTGACGCCGGCCAGCGCCGCGGGCAAGGTCTCGGGGGCGTCGAAGTCGCCGACGGCGAGTTCCGCACCCGCCGCGGCCAACTCCCGTGCGGCGGGCGACTGCGCGTCGCGGACCAGCGCGCGCACCGCCCTGCCGTCGGCCAGCAGTCGCCGGGCGGTCACGCCGCCTTGCTTGCCGGTGGCGCCGGTGACCAGGATGAGGTTGTGCTGAGGGGACATGCTCCGCCTTCTCTGCTCGGTAGAATCGGGTTGGTTGACCCGGATTCGAACGATACGGGTGCCTCGACCCGATTGACCAGGCTGCTCAGCGGAAGGCCGTAACGAAATGACCGCATCGCTCGCCCCGGGCGCGACATCGCGAGCCGATGCCCGCCGCAATCGCGCCCTCGTGCTGGCTGCCGCGCAACGCGCCTTCGCGGAGCAGGGCGCCTCCGTGTCCCTCGTCGAGGTCGCCCGCAGGGCGGGTGTCGGCGCGGGCACCGTCTACCGGCACTTCCCCACGAAAGCCGCACTGTTGGAAGCGGTTATGCAGCAGCGCGTCGACCGGTTGGCGAAGATGGCCGCAGACCATCTCGCCGCGCCGGATCCGGGCGCCGCCTTCTTCGACTTCTGCACCGCGGTGATCACCACAACGCCGGACAACCAGGCGTTATGCGACATCGTTCAGTCCGACGACGGCTGGCCGCGTGCGCTTTTGCGCAGCGCGGGGGCGCGTTTCCACGACGCGTTGGCCGCCCTGCTCGCCGCGGCCAAGCGCGACGGGGCGGTCCGGGCCGACATCGAACTCGACGACGTGCTGGCGATCTTCACCGGATGCGTTGCGATCCAACGGCTCCGGAAGGCACGGGGCGGCATGGACCGTAGCGCCGCCATCGTGCTGGACGCGCTGCGCGCGGAGCCGGTAGGGCTGACGGTGACGAAACGGGATGCGGTGGCCGAAGTCCGTAACGAAACTCTCGATCGTAACGAAAGTGGAGCCGACACCTGCCCGGTGTGTCACGCGCCGTTGTCCCGCGCCGGGACGGGCCGACGGGCGAGATACTGCTCGGCGGCATGTCGTCAGAAAGCTCATCGCCGACGCATCGCGACGGCGCGCTGAGCCGAATGGCGCATTTGTGCCAATCGGTGCTCGGCTGCGCCACGAACCGATCGGACACCGGCCCGCGATCCGGGCGAGCCGGTGGTCCGCGCTGCGCCCGCCGGAGGGGTTACCTACCGGTGGCTCAGAGCAGGTCGCTGACGTCGTCGGGCACGTCGACGGCGTACTTGCGCAGGATGTCCATCGAGATCACTTCCAGGGCGTTCTCGTGCGTGGCGGCCAGCACCACGGGCGCGGCGACGCCGTCCTCGTGCGCGTGCAGCCACCGCACGGCGACCACGCACCATCGGTCACCCGGCTGCAAACCGGGAAAATTGTTCTCCGGGCGCGGCGTGCTCAGATCGTTTCCGATGGAAGCTTGATGCTCCAGGAATTCTGCCGTGACGACGGTGCACACGGTGTGGCTGCCCAGATCCTCCGGCCCGGTACTGCAGCAGCCGTCCCGGTAGAAGCCGGTGAGAGGATCGGTGCCGCACTCTTCCAGCGGCCCCCCAAGCACGTTTCGATCGGTCACGTCGCCGATCCTATTGTCCCTTCGCGAGAAGTTCCGCAGGACAAGAAATCTGGAGGGCTGTGTCGGTGCCCGCTCGCACCCGCCCTCGGCCGGTACCTGCGATGTTCGCCGAGTTCGCGCCCCCGGCCCCGGCGCGCGACGCGCGCGCGGGCGCGGCTCGGGGCCGATCCCGTGACGGTCGGTCTGCAAGGATGGTCCGCGTGAGTCCTGAAGTCTGGATCCTGATCGCCGCGGTCGCCGCACTGCTGCTCGTCGTGCTCGTCGCCGGTTTCGTCCGGTACAAGCGCGGCCGCGTGTCGCTGACTCCGCCCACGCAGGAGAAAGAGGTGACCGACCGGTCCGGTGGTTATGCCGCGTCCGGTGGATTCACCTTCAGCCGGGGCGGCGCGGCGACCGAACCGCAACCGGTCGAGCGCACCGACACCGAAGGACAGCCGCATGTCGGCGACGACGCCGCGATCCCACGCGACGCGCCCAAACGCGGCATCACCAACGTTCCGTTGCCGGACGCGGACGTCACCGAGGCCTCCGTCGCGCCGGACGTCGCCGAGCCGGCCGCCGAGCCCGAGGCGGGCACCCCCGCGGCCGAGACGACAGCGCAGGCGCCCGACCAGCTGGAAACCCGGGAGAGCCCGGCCACGGCCGACGCGACCGCCGAGCCGCCCACCGCCACCGCGGGGCCGGACACCGAAGCCGCCACCGAGATCGTCGCGCCCGACACGCCCGCGGGGGTGGAAGCACCCGTCGCGCTGGAGGAGATAGAGCCCACCGCGGGCCGCCTGGTCCGGCTGCGCGGACGACTGTCGCGCTCGCAGAACGCGGTCGGCAAGAGCCTGCTCGGCCTGCTCGGCGGCGGTGACCTGGACGACGACTCGTGGGAAGAGGTGGAGGACACCCTCGTGCTGGCCGACCTCGGCACCGCGAGCACCACCGCTGTCGTCTCCCGGCTGCGCTCGGAGATGGCGGCACGCAGCGTGCGGACCACCGACGAGGCGCGTGCCGTGCTGCGCGACGTGCTGATCGAGCAGCTGCGACCGGACCTGGACCGCTCGGTGCGCGCGCTGCCGCATCCCGATCACCCGTCGATCCTGCTCGTGGTCGGCGTGAACGGCACCGGCAAGACCACCACCACCGGCAAGCTCGCGCGCGTGCTCGTGGCCGACGGCCGCCGGGTGCTGCTCGGCGCGGCCGACACCTTCCGGGCCGCGGCCGCCGACCAGTTGCAGACCTGGGGCGAGCGGGTCGGCGCCGACACCGTCCGTGGCCGCGAGGGCGCCGACCCGGCCGCGGTCGCGTTCGACGCGGTGGCCGCGGGCGTCGAGCACGGCGTCGACGTGGTGCTGATCGACACGGCCGGTCGGCTGCACACCAAGACGGGTCTGATGGACGAGCTGGGCAAGGTCAAGCGCGTCGTGGAGAAGAAGGCCGCCGTCGACGAGGTCCTGCTCGTGCTGGACGCGACCGTCGGGCAGAACGGACTGACCCAGGCCAGGGTGTTCGCCGAAGTGGTCGATATCACAGGCGTCGTGCTGACCAAGCTCGACGGCACGGCGAAAGGCGGCATCGTCTTCCAGGTCCAGCACGAACTGGGCGTGCCGGTGAAGCTGGTCGGGCTCGGTGAGGGGGCCGACGACCTGGCTCCGTTCGAGCCCGCCGCGTTCGTGGACGCGCTGCTGGGCTGAGCCGTTCCACTCGCCGAGACCGGTCGAAAGAGGTTGCCGCCCGCGACGTTCCATCCACGAGGTGCGCCACGGGTGCTCGTTCGGTCGCCGCCGCCCTCGGTGCGAGGGCGGTCACACCCCGGAAGTTTGCCGACTCCTCGTGGGCGGTAACGAATGTCCGATTTCCCGAACACCGTGCTCGCAGCGGCGGAAAACCGCTGGTGCGCGGGACGAAACGTAGTGGCAACACAGCTGCTCCATCCGTTCACGTAGGTGAAACACGACAGCTCTACGGATGAAACACCGAGTTAGGACCCTTCTGTTCAGGTCCATTTGCCGGAAGCGGCTGGGCCCGAGATGAGGAGGACATTAAGGTGGCTTTTCCACTTACCGGTGCACCGGATACCGGTGACACCGCATGGATGCTGGCGAGTTCGGCGCTGGTGTTGCTGATGACGCCGGGCCTGGCTTTCTTCTACGGCGGCATGGTCCGGTCGAAGAACGTGCTCAACATGATCATGATGAGCATCAGCGCCATGGGCCTGGTCGGCGTCTTGTGGTCGCTGTACGGATACTCGACGGCCTTCGGCGACAACACGTTCGGCGTGATCGGTGACCCGACGCAGTTCTTCGGCCTGAAGGGCCTGATCGGCGGCAACTCCGTCGCCGAGGTCAAGGACGCGGCGGGCACGGTCACCACCGACGCGGTGAACATCCCGCTCGCGGGCACGATTCCGGCGACCGTCTTCGTCGCCTTCCAGCTGATGTTCGCCATCATCACGGTTGCCCTCATCTCGGGTGCGGTCGCCGACCGCTTGAAGTTCGGCGCGTGGCTGGTGTTCGCGGGCATCTGGTCCACGGTGGTCTACTTCCCGGTCGCGCACTGGGTGTTCGACTTCGACGTCAAGGACGCCGACGGCAACGTCGTGCATGAGGGCGGCTGGATCGCCAACAAGCTGCTCGCGGTGGACTTCGCCGGTGGCACGGCGGTGCACATCAACGCCGGTGCGGCCGGTCTGGCCCTGGCGCTGGTGCTCGGCAAGCGCAAGGGCTGGCCGACCACCCCGTTCCGCCCGCACAATCTGCCGTTCGTCATGCTCGGCGCCGGTCTGCTGTGGTTCGGCTGGTTCGGCTTCAACGCCGGATCCGCGGTGACCTCCGGCGGCCTGGCCGGTTCGACCTTCGTCACCACCACCATCGCGACCTGCGCCGGCATGCTGGCCTGGCTGTTGGTGGAGAAGATCCGCGACGGCAAGCCCACCTCGCTGGGCGCTGCCTCGGGCATCGTGGCGGGTCTGGTCGCCATCACGCCGTCGTGTTCCTCGGTGAACGTGCTCGGCGCGCTCGCCATCGGCGTCGTCGCGGGCGCGCTGTGCGCCCTCGCGGTCGGCCTGAAGTTCAAGTTCGGTTTCGATGACTCGCTCGACGTGGTCGGCGTGCACCTGGTCGGCGGTATCGTCGGCACCCTGATGGTCGGTTTCGTCGCGGCGCCCGAGGCGGGTGCGGCCAAGACCGGTCTGTTCTATGGCGGCGGTTTCGATCAGCTGTGGCGGCAGGCGGTGGGCGCCGGTGTGGTACTTGCCTTCTCCTTCATCGCGACCCTGATCATTGCCTATATCGTGAAGTTCACCATTGGGCTGCGCGTGAGCGAGGAAGCAGAGTCGGTCGGCTTGGACGAGTCCGAGCACGCGGAAACCGCCTATGACTTCGGCGCTCTGGGTAGCACGGCACGTTCGGCCGTCAAGGAGGCATGACGAACATGAAACTGATCACCGCAATCGTCAAACCGTTCACGCTCGAAGACGTCAAGTCCGGTCTCGAGCAGGCGGGTGTGTTGGGCATGACCGTCAGCGAGGTCCAAGGGTACGGCCGGCAGAAGGGCCACACCGAGGTGTACCGCGGCGCGGAGTATTCCGTCGATTTCGTGCCGAAGGTCCGCGTCGAGGTCGTCGTGGACGATGCCTCCGTCGACAAGGTCGTGGAGGTGATCGTGGAGGCCTCCCGCACCGGCAAGATCGGCGACGGCAAGGTCTGGATCACTCCGGTGGAGGCGATCATCCGGGTGCGGACCGGCGAACGCGGCACCGACGCGCTGTAGCGGAAACGAGTCGAGCGGCGGCCCCGCTCCCACCGGAGCTCCCGGTCGGGGCGGGGTCGCGCGCATCAAATGGGCGGTGGGTTGTGACTAGTCAGTACGAGCACGACGGTGATCCGAAGGTCACCGAACAAGGCAACGGCAAGATGTCCAACGGGGCGGCCGACCTGGTCCGCGCGCGAACCCAACTGCTCGACGGCGGCCAGCCGCGCAATCCCCGGCTGGACGCCCAGTCGCTGCGCCAGGCGCTGGTCGACCTCTACGAACTCTGGCTCACCAGCAAGGGCGCCGAACTGGGCATCGCCCCCGACAGCGGTCTGGCCGTGGTGGCCGTCGGCGGCCTCGGGCGCGGGGAGATGCTGCCGTACTCCGATCTGGACCTGGTGCTGCTGCACGACGACGTCGACCCGGCCCGGGTGGCCGAGGTCGCCGACCAGCTCTGGTATCCGCTGTGGGACGCGCACATCAAACTCGACCACAGCGTGCGTACCGTTCCGCAGGCGCTTCGGGTGGCCGCGGACGATCTCATCGCCGCGCTGGGCATGCTCGAGGCCAGGCACATCGTCGGCGACCAGGAACTGAGCAATCTGCTGATCGGCGGGGTGCGCCGGGAGTGGCGCACCGGCATCCGCTCCCGCTTCGAGGAGCTCATCGCCCAGGCCCAGGCCAGATGGGAACGCAACGGCGAGATCGCGCACCGCGCCGAGCCCGACCTGAAGAACGGGCGCGGCGGCCTGCGTGACATCCAGCTGCTGGACGCGCTGGCGATCGCCCAGCTCACCGACGCCATGCCCGGATTGGGACCGGACGTGCCGGGCGGCGGATTGAAGCAGGCGCACCGTCGGCTGCTGGACGTGCGCACCGAACTGCACCGTGTGGCGGGACGAGCCCGCGACCAGCTGCGCGCACAGGACGCCGACGAGATCGGCGCTGCCCTGCGCATCGGCGATCGGTTCGATCTGGCCCGCACACTGAGCGATTCGGCCCGGACGGTCAGCTATTCCGTGGACGTCGGGCTGCGCACCGCGGCCAACGCGCTGCCCCGCCGGGGATTGGCGCGCCTGCGCCGGATGCCGGTGCGCAGGCCGCTGGACGAAGGCGTGGTCGAGCACGCGGGTGAGGTCGTGCTGGCCAGAGACGCCCGCCCGCAGCGCGATCCCGGGCTGATCCTGCGCGTCGCGGCGGCGTCGGCGCAGACCGGCCTGCCGATGTCGGCCACCACCCTCAACCGGCTCTCTGAGGACGCTCCCGAGCTACGCGAGCCGTGGCCCAAGGACGCCCTCAACGACTTACTGGTCCTGTTGGGCGCGGGCCGCGGCACGATCGACGCGATCGAGGCGCTGGACCGGACGGGACTGTGGGGCAGGCTGCTGCCGGAATGGGGCGCTGTGCGCGACCTGCCGCCGCGCGATGTCCAGCACATCTGGACCGTCGACCGGCATCTCATGGAGACGGTCGCCTACGCGGGCGGGCTGAGCACCCGGGTCGCCCGCCCCGACCTGCTCGCCCTCGGTGCGCTGCTGCACGACATCGGCAAGGGTCGCGCGGGCGATCACAGCGTGGTCGGCGCGGAACTGGCCACCCACATCGGCCGCCGCCTCGGACTGTGGCCGTCGGACGTGCGCACGCTCAGCGCGGTCGTGCGCCATCACCTGCTGCTGCCGGAAACCGCGACCAGGCGCGATCTGTCCGATCCGGAGACGGTGCGGTACGTCGTCGAGGCGCTCGACGGCGATCCGCAACTGCTGGAGCTGCTGCACACCCTGGCCGAGGCGGATTCACAGGCCACCGGTCCCGGCGTGTGGGGCGACTGGAAGGCGTCGCTGATCGGCGAACTGGTCCGGCGTTGCCGGTTGGTCATGGCGGGCGACCAGCTGCCGACACCGGAGCCGATCGCACCGGAATTGGTCGAGAAGGCCAGGGCGGGGGGTGTGCACGTCGATCTGCAGCCCGGTGAGAGCAAGCACACGTATGTGGTCACCGTCATCGCGCCCGACAGCTCCGGGCTGCTGTCCGACGCCGCGGGCGTGCTCGCGCTGCATTCGCTGCGTGTGCTGTCGGCCGCGCTCGGCGTCGAAGGCGCCTCCGCGGTGGACACCTTCGTCGTCGCGCCCAAGTTCGGCGATCCGCCGGACCCGGGGCTGTTGCGCCAGGAATTGATCCGCGCCACGGCCGGCGACTTGGACGTGCCCGCGGCGCTGGCCAAACGCGAGCGCGAGGCGGGCACCATCGGCCGCAGCCGGTACGCGCAGGCCCAGCCCCGGGTGATCTGGTCGGACACCTCGGTGCCCGGCCAGGTGATCCTGGAATTGCGCGCCGAGGACCGCGTGGGCCTGCTCAGTCGTCTGGCCGCGGAGCTGGCCGGCTGCGGAGCCGACGTGCGCTGGGCCAAGGTGGTCACGATGGGGTCGGCGGTGGTCGACAGCTTCTGCCTCGATCTGGGCGCCGAGGACAGCCCCGCGCGCCGCGAAACGATCGAGAAAGCGCTCATCGCGGTGGTTCCCAGAACTGCGCCGAAACCTCCCGCCGAAGGTACTCCAGAGCCGGAAAATAGTGATTAGCAGCACTTTTATCCGGTGATTAATCCGTTGCGCAATATTTGCTACATCCCAACTCCCGGCTCGTGGCCTGACCCTACGATCTAGAGCGTCCGGCTATCGCGAGCACGAGGGGAGCAGGTCGGTGGCAATTGAAGTCGTTTCGGCATCCACGATGACGAGTGACGAGACCACGCACATGGCGCGCTGCGTCGGCGGCGACCGGTGGGTGGTCTCCTGGCTTCCTGGTCGCACATTGACCGGGCGACAGGCGGTTACCGCGATGACGATCGCCTCCACGGTCGCCACCTCGCCCATCCCGAGCAGGGCCGAGTGGGCCGTTCTCGACGGCCTGGCCCTCGAACTGGGCCTGACCGCCAACGAGGCGGTCTTCATGGTGGCCGAGGAGAACCACGACTACCGCAAAACGGCCAGGCCGCGCCGTCGCGTGCTCGACTAGCGAGCCCGCCGCGCCGGGGAAGGACGCACCGCCTGCGCGAACACGCGGGCGATCCCATTACCCTGGGAGAGAATGTGACGTCCCCCGAGATCAGGAGCGCGATCGGTGTTCGAATCCCTGTCCGACCGGCTTACCGGTGCCCTCAAGGATCTGCGCGGTAAGGGGCGTCTGTCACCGGCCGACATCGACGCCACCTGCCGCGAGATCCGCCTGGCCTTGTTGGAGGCCGACGTCGCGCTGCCCGTGGTGCGCGGATTCATCGGGCGGATCAAGGAGCGCGCCAAGGGCGCGGAGGTCTCCGCGGCGCTGAACCCGGCCCAGCAGGTCGTGAAGATCGTCAACGAGGAACTCGTCGGCATCCTCGGCGGCGAGACCAGGCGGCTGCACCTGGCCAAGAATCCGCCGACGGTGGTCATGCTGGCCGGTCTGCAGGGTTCCGGTAAGACCACGCTCGCGGGCAAGCTGGCGAAACTGCTGAAGGGGCAGGGCCACCAGCCGCTGCTGGTGGCATGCGACCTGCAGCGCCCCGGCGCCGTCACCCAGCTGCAAGTCGTCGGCGAGCGCGCGGGCGTGCCCGTCTACGCGCCGCACCCCGGCACCTCGATCGGTGGCGGTGAGAACCCGCTGGGCATCTCCGCCGCCGATCCGGTGAACGTGGCGCGCGGGGGTGTCGAAGAGGCGCGGCAGAAGCAGTACGACGTCGTCATCGTCGACACCGCGGGCCGCCTCGGCATCGATGAAGAGCTCATGCGCCAGGCCGCGGGCATCCGCGACGCCGTGCAACCGGACGAGACCCTGTTCGTGCTGGACGCCATGATCGGCCAGGACGCGGTCAACACCGCCGAGGCGTTCCGTGACGGCGTCGGCTTCACCGGCGTGGTGCTCACCAAGCTCGACGGCGACGCCCGCGGTGGTGCGGCGCTGAGCGTCCGTGAGGTCACCGGCGTCCCGATCCTGTTCGCCTCGACCGGTGAGAAGCTCGAGGACTTCGACGTCTTCCACCCCGATCGCATGGCCAGCCGCATCCTCGGCATGGGCGACGTGCTCACCCTGATCGAGCAGGCCGAGCAGGTCTACGACGCCAAGCAGGCCGAGGAGGCCGCCCGCAAGATCGGCAGCGGCGAACTCACCCTCGAGGACTTCCTCGACCAGATGCTGGCCATCCGCAAGATGGGCCCGATCGGGAACCTGCTCGGCATGCTGCCGGGCGCGGGCCAGATGAAGGACATGCTCGCCCAGGTCGACGACAAGCAGCTCGACCGGGTGCAGGCGATCATCCGCGGTATGACTCCGGCCGAACGGGCGAACCCGAAGATCATCAACGCCTCGCGGCGGCTGCGCATCGCCAACGGCTCCGGGGTCCAGGTCTCCGAGGTCAACCAGCTCGTCGACCGCTTCTTCGATGCCAAGAAGATGATGACGATGATGGGCCGCCAGATGGGGCTGCCCGGCGCCCGCCGCGGCAACGCGAAGAAGGGCAAGAAAGGCAAGAAGGGCGGGCGTGGCCCGACGCCGCCGAAGGTGCGCGGCGGTTTTCCGGGGATGGGCGGCATGCCCGGTCTGCCCGCGGGAATGCCCGACCTGTCCGACATGCCTGCCGGTCTGGACCAATTGCCACCCGGCTTGGAGGGCTTCGATCTCAGCAAGTTGAAGTTCCCGAAGAAGTAGGACACTCCCGCCGACCACGCTGTTCGTGGGCGGCGGGCGTCTGTGTCGCGCCGCTCGGTCGCCATGACGCGACCACGCGGCGGCCGGCTTCGCTGTCTCGTGGCCGTGCTTCGCGCGGATGACCGATCCGGGAATCGGACAGTAGGTTGGAGGCCGCGGACGAGTTCCAGGAGGTTGCTGTGCACCTACGCGGTGTGGTTCTGCCCGAAGGCGAGGTGTGCGACCTCTGGGTGCGCGACGGCCTGGTGTCGTTCGAGCCGGTGCCCGGAGCCGAAACCCTCTGCGCCTCCGGGTGGATCGTGCCGGGATTGGTCGACGCGCACTGCCACGTCGGCATCCGGTACGGCGGGGGCCACGAGGACCGCGCTGGCGCCACCGCGCAGGCCGAGACCGAGCGCGACGCAGGCGCCCTGCTGCTGCGCGACGCGGGCTCGCCCATCGACACCCGGTTCGCCGACGACCGCGAGGACCTGCCGCGGATCATTCGCGCGGGCCGCCACATCGCCCGTCCGAAGCGCTACATCCGCGAACTGGGCATCGAGCTCGATGACGAACGCGACCTGCCGGAGATCGTCGCCGAGCAGGCCCGCCTCGGCGACGGCTGGGTGAAGATCGTCGGCGACTGGATCGACCGCTCCGTTGGCGATCTGCGGCCGCTGTGGAGCGACGCCATCCTGAAGGAGGCCATCGACGCCGCGCACGCCAACGGCGCGCGGGTCACCGCACACGTCTTCGGCGAGGACGCGCTACCCGGACTGATCAACGCCGGTATCGACTGCCTGGAGCACGGCACCGGACTGACCGACGAGACCATCGAGATGATGGTCGAGCACGGCACCGCGCTGGTTCCCACCCTGATCAATATCGACACCTTCCCCGGTATCGCCGACGGCGCGGGCAAATTCCCCGTCTACGCCGCGCACATGCGCGATCTGCACCGGCGGGTGCGCGGCACGGTCGCCGCCGCGCACGAGGCGGGCGTGCCGATCTTCGCGGGCACGGACGCGGGCGGCTCCATCCGCCACGGGCGTATCGCCGACGAGATCGCCGCGCTCGGCGCCGCGGGCCTGTCCCGGCACGACGCGCTCGGCGCGGCATCCTGGCAAGCGCGCGAGTGGCTCGGGCGACCCGGCATCGAGGACGGCGCTCCCGCGGATTTCGTGGTCTACGAGGAGGATCCGCGTAGCCACCCCGAGACGCTCGCCACACCGTACGCCGTCGTGCTCCGCGGGCGCGTGTACGGCGGGCACGGTCCGGTCACCGGCCATAGATAACTCGGCACCGCGGCTCACCCGCGTCTATCCGAAAACGGCGTAAGGTCGGATTTCGTGACAATTCGCCTCGGATATCAGATGCCCAACTTCAGCTACGGCAAGTCGGTGCGCGAGCTGTTCCCCACGGTGATCGCGCAGGCCCGAGAGGCCGAAGCCGCCGGTTTCGACACGGCCTTCGTCATGGACCACTTCTATCAGTTGCCCGGCATCGGCACGCCCGACGAGCCGATGCTCGAGGCCTACACCGCGCTCGGCGGCCTGGCCACGGCGACGGAGCGAATCCAGTTGTCGGCGTTGGTCACCGGCAACACCTACCGCAACCCGGCGATGCTCGCCAAGACGGTCACCACGCTGGACGTGGTCAGCGGTGGCCGCGCGGTGCTCGGCATCGGCGCGGGCTGGTTCGAACTCGAGCACCGCTCCCTGGGCTACGAATTCGGCACCTTCACCGACCGCTTCGAGCGGCTCGACGAGGCGCTGCACATCATCCAGCCGATGCTGCGCGGCGAGCGGCCCACCTTCCAGGGCAAGTGGTACCGGGTCGAGAACGCGATGAACGAGCCGCGCGTACGCGACGATCTGCCGATCCTGCTCGGCGGCAGCGGTGAGAAGAAGACCTTCGGCCTGGCCGCCCGCTTCGCCGACCACCTCAACATCATCTGCAACGCGTCCGAGCTGCCGCGCAAGATCGAGGCGCTGCGGGCGCGTTGCGCGGAGGTCGGCCGGGATCCGCGCACCTTGGAGACCAGCTACCTGTGCTTCGTCATGATGGACGAAGACGGTGATCTGGTGCGCAAGCAGCAGCGGGATTACTTGAGCCGCATGGGTATCGACCTGTCGGCCTTGTCGGACGCCGAGCTCGCGCAGAGCCCGGCCGACCGCCAGTTCGTCGGCACACCGGACGAGGTTGCCGAACAGCTGCGGACCCGCGTTCTGGACCACGGCGTCGACGGTCTCATCATCAATATGGTGTTCAACGGGCACGAGCCGGGTGCGGTCGAGCTCGCCGGGCGTACCTTCGCTCCGTTGGTGCGCTGACGAGCGCGAACCCGGCGCGAATACTGTTGGCGCTGGTTATGATCGGGCCATGATAGCCCCTCCGTGGCGCGCGTCGTACGGTGTCGACGCGCCGTCGGTGCTGTTGTTGCTGGGAGTTCTCGCGGTCGGGTATCTTGCCGCCGCGCTGGTGGTGGCGCTGTTCCAGCAACTGCGCCCGAGCCTGCTGCTCCTGCTGATCGGCGTCGTGCTGGCCACGCAGTTCGGGCTGTTCCTGCACGCGACCCGCCGGGGTAAGTTCCGGGTCTGGGCGCGCCTGCTCGACGACCTCGAACTGCGTGGCGACGAACGATTACTCGACATGGGGTGCGGCCGCGGCGCGGTGCTGCTGGCCGCCGCGCGCCGCTTGCCCGCCGGGTGTGCGGTGGGCCTGGATCTGTGGTGCTCCGCGGATCACTGCGAGAACACCCCGGCCACCGCGGAGCGGAACGCGCTCGCGGAGAACGTCGCCGACCGGATCGAGTTGCGCACCGGCGACATGACCCGCATGCCGTTCCCGGACGGCGTGTTCGACGTCGTCGTCTCCAGCTTGGCGATTCACGACATCAAGACCGCCGAGGGCCGGGCCGCGGCGGTCCGGGAGGCCTGCCGCGTGCTGCGTCCCGGCGGCAAACTGGTCATCGTCGATATCGGCGACACCCGGGCGTACCGCGCCGTCCTGGCGGCGAACGGCGCGACCGCCCTCACCCTGCGCTCCGTGGGGTGGCAGATGTGGTGGGGCGGCCCCTGGGTCCCCACCCGTGCGCTCACCGCCACCGCCCCGGGCTAGCCGCATCGAAACGCCGGGCCGCACTCCATGGCGCGGGCGACGCCCGCGGCAACGAGTCGCAGCACCCGGAACACGCCGGGTACGACGTACTCGACGGCAGCCTCCTCGCCGAGTTCGCTCGCGATGTCGCGGGTGATGCGGGCGGGTCGTGTGCGGTGGCGCCGGAACAGTCGCATGCCTGGTTATGGCGGGTGGGTATCGGTGTGTGAACACGCACGCGATTTCTGGCGGGATCGTCCGGTCTGGCACAATGGACCACCGTCCTTCCGGACAAGTGTCAGCCCGTCTCCGGTTCCGTACCGCGCGGCGGTCACACACTCGAAAGCGCAAAACCGGGCTCGCAGACCATGCGGGTCGCCGAATTGCGTCGTGACCAACCAACGAAAGGCAGATCAGCAGTGGCTGTTCGCATCAAACTCACCCGCCTGGGCAAGATCCGCAACCCGCAGTACCGCGTCGTCGTCGCGGACGCCCGCACCCGCCGTGACGGCCGGGCCATCGAGTCCATCGGCAAGTACCACCCGAAGGAAGAGCCCTCGCTGATCGAGATCGACTCCGAGCGCGCGCAGTACTGGCTGGGTGTCGGCGCGCAGCCGACCGAGCCGGTCCTCCAGCTGCTGAAGATCACCGGCGACTGGCAGAAGTTCAAGGGCATCGAGGGCGCCGAGGGCACCCTGAAGGTCAAGCCGGCCAAGCCGTCGAAGCTGGACCTGTTCAACGCCGCACTGGCCGCCGCCGACAACGAGCCGGTCGCCGAGGCGGTCACCCCCAAGAAGAAGGGCAAGAAGGACGCCGAGGAGGGCGCCGAGGCTGCCGAGGCCGGCGAGTAATGAGCGGGCGATACCCGTCCATCCGATACCCGTCAGGAGCCGTCCACGGACCGGCCCCGACGACGGGTGAGTTGCGTCGTGAGGTGATGGAGCAGTGAGCGCCGTCGTCGCCGATGCCGTCGAGCACTTGGTGCGCGGTATCGTCGCCAATCCCGATGACGTCCGCGTCGAGCTGATCACCGGCCGCAGGGGACGCACCGTCGAGGTGCACGTTCACCCCGATGACCTGGGCAAAGTGATCGGTCGCGGCGGACGTACCGCGACCGCGCTGCGCACCCTCGTCGCCGGTATCGGCGGCCGGGGCATCCGGGTCGACGTGGTCGACACCGACCAGTAGATGGAACTCGTCGTCGGGCGGGTCGCCAAGTCGCACGGCGTGCGCGGCGAACTCGTCGTCGAGGTGCGCACCGACGAGCCGGAGGCGCGTTTCGCGCAGGGCGTCAGGTTGCGCGGTCGGCTGCCGCGAGCGGCGGAAGTTCGCGAGTTCACCGTGGAGGCGGTCCGGGAGCACTCGGGCCGGCTTCTGGTGTTCCTGTCCGGTGTGACCGACCGCACCGCTGCCGACGCGCTGCGCGGCATGCTGTTCGTGGTCGACAGCGCCGACCTTCCGCCTTCCGAGGATCCGGACGAGTACTACGACCACGAACTGGAGGGGCTGGAGGTACGGCTCACCGACGGCACCGTGGTCGGTTCCGTGCGCGAAGTGCTGCATTCCGCGGCGGGTGAGTTGCTGGAGGTGCGGGCCGCGGAAGACGGGCGGGAAATCCTGATCCCGTTCGTCACCGCCATCGTGCCCACGGTGTCCCTCGCCGAGGGCGTGATCGTGATCGATCCGCCCGAGGGTTTGCTCGACCCGGAATGACACGGTGGGCGTCCGACCGCGCGTCGCTCGCCCGGCCGACGACGTGCGGCCCGGCGGCGCTAGGAGACAGTCATGAAACTCGACGTCGTCACGATCTTCCCCGAGTACCTGGAGCCGTTGCGCACGGCGCTGCTGGGTAAGGCGATCGACAAGGGACTGATCTCGCTCACGGTGCACGACCTGCGCCGTTGGACGCATGACGTGCACAAGTCCGTCGACGATTCCCCCTACGGGGGTGGGCCCGGCATGGTCATGAAACCGACCGTGTGGGGCGACGCGCTCGACGAGGTGTGTCCCGACGACGCGCTGCTCGTGGTCCCCACGCCCGCGGGGGTGCCGTTCACGCAGGCCATGGCACACAGCTGGGCTGCCGAGCGGCATCTCGTCTTCGCGTGCGGGCGCTATGAGGGCATCGACCAGCGCGTCTTCGATGACGCCGCCCGCCGCGTCCGGGTGCAAGAGGTCAGCATCGGCGACTACGTGTTGATCGGCGGCGAGGCGGCCGTGCTGGTGATGACCGAGGCCGTGGTCCGGCTGTTGCCCGGTGTCCTCGGCAATCAGCAGTCACATCAAGAGGATTCGTTCTCCGACGGGTTGCTCGAAGGTCCCAGCTACACCCGTCCGGTCTCCTGGCGCGGGTTGGACGTCCCGCCGGTCCTGCTGTCCGGCGACCACGCGAAGGTGGCGGCCTGGCGGCGCGAGCAATCTCTCGCGCGGACCCGCGAGCGTCGTCCGGACCTGCTCGCGGACCACGACACGGCCGGCCCCGAGCGGTAGACCCACGCCCCGCGCAAGCGCCCCAAGTGTGTGCGGAGCTCGGCCGCGCGGTCCGGACGGCCGGGGATCGGTCTGCTTCTTGCCAGAGGGTGCGCCGCGCGGGACAGCTGCGCGAAGCGTGCGTGGGAGCGTGTGCGCCGCGCACTACGCCGAGTGAATGCCAGACACCCACTCCGCGCTGCTCGGTTCCGCGATCCGGCTGCTCGACGCGGGCGGCGTCGAGGCGGTGACCCTTCGCGAGGTCGCGCACGGTGCCGCCGACCTCGCCGCGGCGGGCCACCTCGCGGCCGATGGAAAAGGCAACGCCGACCCCACCGACCTGGTCGACGACCTCCTCACCCACCTGAATCCGAATTCTCGAGCAGCCGGGCGTCGCAGGCCGTGCTCGGGCCTTCCCTCGGTGAACTCCAGCGGGAATCTTCGCCGCGTCAGGGCAGCAGACCATGGCGGCGGGCGGCCACCACCGCCTCGTGTCGGGAGTGGGCGTCGAGTTTGACCATCGCGTTGCGAAGGTAGCTCTTCACGGTCTCCGGGCCGAGTGAGAGTCGTTGCGCCGCTTCCTGGTTGGTGCATCCCAAGGCGATCTGGGTCAGCACGTCGAGTTCTCGGCGGGAAAGTTTCGGGCCGTCCGGCCGCGGCTCGCCGGTCATGACCCGGGTGAGGCGCTCGCATACCGCGTGCAGGCGTCCGCGCAGCCGATCGTCCTCGGTCGTGCGCGCCATGCCGCGCAGTTCGGCGTGGATGTCGCGGAGTTCCTCCGTGATCGCCGGTGCCGTGGCCGCCGACGGCGGGGTGACCTCCAGCATGCGCAGCCGACGGTCGACCTCGTCGCGAACGGCGATCTCGGTGGCCAGGCGGCGCCCGGCCTGCACGACCAGATCCGCGGTGCGGTCGCCCAGCGGACTCGCGCCGCGCGTCGCGGCGTAGAGCACCGCGCGAGAGCGCTGGTCCACCACCACGGGCACGGCGAGCACGGAGCGGATGCCCTCGCCGGAGACCGGCCCGTCGTAGTCGTGGGTGATCGAGGAGGCGCGGCGATAGTCGGAGACCGCGGCGGGCCGCCCGGAATCCATCACTCGTCCGCCCAGCCCGGAAGCCCGCACGACGGCCAGACCGCGCAGGCCGTTGGTCAGCGTGCCGACGAACTCCGACAGCAGCAGCGCGTCCCCGTGCACCTCGCCGCCGAACGCCACCGGCACGCCCGCCGCGCTCGCCACCCAGCGGATCTCGGCGCGCAGCGCGTCGCTGTCGCGCGGACGCAGCAGGGCGGTGTGGGTCACGAGACTCACCCCTTTTCGGGGGTAGTGGGCAGCGGGATGTGACCCACATCCTATTGCACACCCGGGTTGAGCTGGATCACAGAACGAGGAGAACTGAAGATGGGCACCGATCTGAATCAGCGGGTGCGCGAACTGCTGGACTGTTACGACCGGGCCGACGCGTCGGCGGCGGACCTGCTGTGTGATCGGCACCCGGCCGACCGGGTCGCCTTCACGATCGTCGAGGCAGACCTGTCCTCGACCGACCTCACCTACGGCGAACTGCGCGAACGCTCCGCCCGCTGCGCCGACGCACTCGCCGGACTCGGTGTCGAACCCGGCCACCGGGTCGCCACGCTGATGGCGAAATCCGCGGACCTGGTGGTCGCTCTGCTCGGGATCTGGCGCCGGGGCGCGGTGCACGTTCCGCTGTTCACCGCCTTCGCTCCGCCCGCGATCGCCCTGCGGTTGAACGCCAGTCGCGCCTCGGTCGTCATCGCCGATGCCGACCAGGCGCCGAAGCTGGCGCCGGGACCCGATCTGCCCGCCGACCCGTCCTGGCGGTTGATCGTCACCGGAGCGGAGGCGCCCGAAGGGGCGCTGCGGATGGACGAGTTGCTCCACGCTCATACGGCCACCTCTCCGCAGGCTCAGCCGATCGCGGTCGGCGGTGACGGACTGCTCGTCCAACTGTTCACCAGCGGCACCACGGGCACGCCCAAGGGCGTCCCGATTCCGCTGCGCGCGCTCGCCTCCTTCCACGCGTACCAGGAATTCGCGCTGGACGTCCGCCCCGACGACGTCTTTTGGAACGCCGCCGATCCGGGCTGGGCCTACGGGCTCTACTACGCCATCCTCGGCCCGCTGGCCACCGGCGTCCGCAGCATCCTGCTGCACGCGGGCTTCTCGGCACCGCTGACCTGGCAGGTGCTGGAGACGTTCGGCGTCACCAACTTCGCCGCCGCCCCGACGGTATATCGAGCGTTGCGCGCCGACGGTGCCACGCCGCCCGTGCATTCCCGATTGCGCCGTGCCTCTTCGGCGGGAGAACCGCTGACCCCTGAAGTGGTCGCGTGGTCCGTCGAGTACCTCGGTGTCCCGGTGCGCGACCACTACGGCCAGACCGAGCACGGCATGGTTATCTGCAACGCCTGGCACGAAGACCTGGATACCGAGACCCCGGCCGGATCGATGGGTCGCTCGCTGCCCGGCTGGACCTGCGCCGTGCTCTCCGACGACGCCGACACGATCGCTCCCACCGGCGAATTGGGCCGGGTCGCGATCGACACGGAACGCAGTCCGCTGCTGTGGTTCCTCGGCTACCTCGACGCTCCGGACCGTACCGCGCAGCGCTACACCGCCGACGGCCGCTGGTATCTGACCGGTGACGCGGGCTCGCAGGACGCGGACGGCTTCTTCCGCTTCTCCTCCCGCGACGACGACGTGATCATCATGGCCGGCTACCGCATCGGCCCGTTCGAGGTGGAGAGCGTTCTCGTGCTGCACGAGCAGGTCGCGGAGGCGGCGGTGGTCGGCATGCCGGACGAACTGCGCGGCGAAGTGCTCGAGGCGTTCGTCGTGCTGCGTGACGGCGCCGTCGGCGGTGCCGAGTTGGAAGCCGAGCTACAGAGCCTGGTGAAGCGAAAGTTCGCGGCGCATGCCTACCCGCGCAGGGTCCACTTCGTGGCGAGTCTGCCGAAGACGCCCAGCGGCAAGGTGCAGCGGTTCGTGCTGCGGCAGGGCGGTGCCCGATGACTTCGGCCACGGTGCCCCTGCCCAGCTACGCGTCGGGCGTGTCGGACGTCCCGCTGCTCGGCGACACCATCGGCGGCAATCTCGATCGCGCGGTGGCGGCGTTCCCGGACCGGGAGGCCCTGGTGGACCTGCCGAGCGGACAGCGCTGGACCTATCGCGCTCTCGGCGCCGCGGTCGACGCCCTGGCCTGCGGCCTCGCCGCACGGGGCATCGGCAAGGGCGACCGGGTCGGCATCTGGGCGCCGAACCGCGCGGAATGGTTTCTGGTGCAGTACGCCACGGCGAAAATCGGCGCGATCCTGGTCAACATCAATCCGGCGTACCGCACCAGTGAACTGGAGTACGTGCTGTGCCAGGCGGGCGTGCGAATGCTCATCGCGGCCGAGCGGTTCAAGTCCTCGGACTACGTGGCGATGATCGAGCAGGTCCGGCCGAACTGCCCGGCGCTGACACAGGTGCTCGTGCTGGGCACACCGGAGTGGGAGGCGCTGTCGGGCACCGAGATCGACACTGATCGGCTCGTCGAACTGGGCGCGCGGCTTTCCGCCGACGACCCGATCAACATCCAGTACACCTCGGGCACAACCGGTTTCCCGAAGGGCGCCACGCTCAGCCACCACAACATCCTGAACAACGGCTATTTCGTCGGGGAACTGTGCGGATACACCGAGCAGGACCGGATCTGCGTCCCGGTGCCGTTCTACCACTGCTTCGGCATGGTGATGGGCAATCTGGCGAGCACCAGTCACGGTGCGGCTATCGTGATTCCGTCGCCGTCGTTCGATCCGAGAGCGGCCCTGGCTGCGGTCGAAGCCGAGCGCTGCACCTCCCTCTACGGTGTGCCGACGATGTTCATCGACATGCTGGCCGCGCTGGACTCGGCCGCCGCGGACCTGTCCACTCTGCGCACCGGGATCATGGCGGGCTCGCCGTGTCCGGTCGAGGTGATGAAGCGGGTGATCGACCGGATGGGCATGCGCGAGGTCTGTATCTGCTACGGCATGACGGAGACGTCTCCGGTCAGCACCCAGACCCGGCGCGACGACGGCATCGAACGGCGCACCGCCACCGTCGGCCGGGTCGGGCCGCACCTGGAGGTCAAGATCGTCGATCCCGCAACGGGTCTCACGGTGCCGCGCGGCGAACCCGGCGAGCTGTTCACCCGAGGCTATTCGGTGATGCTCGGGTACTGGGACGAGCCGGACAAGACCGCCGAGGCCATCGACGCCGCCCGTTGGATGCACACCGGCGACATCGGCGTGATGGACGACGAGGGCTATGTGGCCGTCACCGGCCGGATCAAGGACATGATCATCCGGGGTGGCGAGAACGTCTACCCGCGGGAGATCGAGGAATTCCTCTACACCCATCCCGACATCCTGGACGCGCAGGTGATCGGTGTGCCGGATCCGAAGTACGGCGAAGAACTGATGGCATGGATCCGGATGCGCGAGGGCGCAACGCCATTGGACGCCACGGCCGTGCGCGACTTCGCCACCGGCAAGCTGGCGCACTTCAAGATTCCTCGCTACGTGCATGTGGTCGAGGAATTCCCGATGACGGTCACCGGCAAGATCCGCAAGGCGCAGATGCGGGAACTGTCGCGGCGGCTGCTCGGCCTGGACGACAGCTGACACGAGGGAGGTTCACCTGGGTGTGGACCGCGTGTCAGGCGGCGACGGTAGTGTCTCCGACGTGACGACAGCGCCCGAGACTGCCAGTGCAGAGTCCACACCCGCCGTGCCACGCTCCGACACCGCGGGCCCAGCCAGCGTGAACCGTCGCATCGCCGAGGAACTCGCGGTGCGCGAGACCCAGGTGCGCGCCGCCGTCGAGCTGCTCGACGCGGGCTCGACGGTGCCGTTCATCGCCCGGTACCGCAAGGAGGTCACCGGCGGCCTGGACGACGCGCAGCTGCGCGTGCTCGACGAGCGTCTGCACTACCTGCGCGAACTCGACGAGCGCAGGGCCGCGATCATCGAATCGATCCGGGGCCAGGGCAAACTCGACGACGCTCTGCATCGGCAGCTCCTGCTCGCCGAGACCAAGGCCCGGCTCGAGGACATCTACCTGCCGTACAAGCCGAAGCGGCGCACCAAGGCGCAGATCGCGCGTGAGGCCGGGCACGAGCCGGTGGCCGACGCCCTGATCGAGGATCCGAACACCGACCCGGCGCAGTACACCGCCGAGCAACTCGACGGCGCACGCGCCATCCTGGTCGAACGTTTCGCCGAGGACGCCGATCTGGTCGGCGAGTTGCGCGAACTGATGTGGAACCGCGGGCAGGTCACCTCGACCGTGCGCGCGGGCAAGGAGGAAGCGGGCGCGAAGTTCGCCGACTATTTCGAGTTCAGCGAGCCGTTCGACAAACTGCCCTCCCACCGCATCCTGGCGCTGCTGCGCGGCGAGAAGGAGGAGGTGCTCACCCTGCACCTCGAACCGGACACCGAGGAGCCGCAGCCGGGCGAGCGCACCGTCTACGAGGGTCGTATCGCCACTCGCTTCGGCATCGCCGACCGGGGCCGCCCCGCCGACTCCTGGCTGCTGGACACGGTGCGCTGGGCTTGGCGAACCAAGCTGCAGGTCAGCCTCGGCATCGACACCAGGATGCGGTTGCGGCAGGCGGCGGAGAAGGACGCGGTGGACGTATTCGCCGCGAATCTGCGCGATCTACTGCTCGCCGCCCCCGCGGGCACCCGCACGACGATGGGTCTGGACCCTGGCTACCGCACCGGCGTGAAAGTGGCGGTGGTCGACGCCACCGGCAAAGTGGTCGCCACCGAGGTGATCTACCCGCACAAACCGCAGGGCCAGACCGAGAAGTCGCTCGCGGTGCTCGGCGCGCTGGTGGCCCGATTCGGCGTGGAACTCATCGCCATCGGCAACGGCACCGCCTCGCGCGAGACCGACGCCCTCGCCGCCGAACTGATCTCGCGCATCCCGGAGAACAAGCCCACCAAGATCGTGGTCTCCGAGGCGGGCGCTTCGGTGTACTCCGCCTCGGCCTACGCCTCGCAGGAGTTACCCGAGCTGGACGTGTCGCTGCGCGGCGCGGTGTCGATCGCGCGCCGACTGCAGGACCCGCTGGCCGAGCTGGTGAAGATCGATCCGAAGTCCATCGGCGTCGGCCAGTACCAGCACGACGTGTCCGAATCGCTGCTGGCCCGTTCGCTGGGCGCGGTGGTCGAGGACGCGGTGAACGCGGTCGGCGTGGACGTGAACACCGCCTCGGTGCCGCTGCTGTCGCGGGTCTCCGGCATCGCCGCGTCGGTGGCGGAGAGCATCGTGGCGCACCGGGATCAGAACGGCCCGTTCCGCAGCAGGACCGCGCTGCTCGACGTCCCGCGGCTGGGCCCGAAGGCGTTCGAACAGTGCGCGGGCTTCCTGCGCATTCGCGGCGGCGACGATCCGCTGGACACCTCCGCGGTGCACCCTGAGGCGTATCCGGTGGTGCGGCGCATCCTCGAATCGACGGGGCGCGGCATCGCGGAGATCATCGGCAACACCACGGCGCTGCGCTCGCTGCGCGCGGGCGATTTCACCGACGAGCGCTTCGGTGTACCGACCGTCACCGACATCATCGCCGAGCTGGAGAAGCCGGGGCGCGACCCGCGTCCGGAATTCAAGACCGCTGAGTTCGCGGCGGGTGTGGAGAAGGTCGCCGACCTGAAGCCGGGCATGGTGCTCGAGGGCGTGGTGACGAACGTGGCCGCCTTCGGCGCGTTCGTCGACGTGGGCGTGCACCAGGACGGCTTGGTGCACGTCTCGGCCATGTCGCACAACTTCGTCAAGGATCCGCGCGAAGTGGTCAAGTCCGGCGACGTCGTGAAGGTGAAGGTGCTCGAGGTGGACGTCGCGCGCCAGCGCATCGGTCTGTCCCTGCGCCTGGACGACGAACCCGGCACGCCCGCCAAGGGCGGCGACAACCGGCAGCGCGGTCAAGGCGGCGGCCGATCCGGTGGAAGCGATCAGCGGCAGCGGCAGAATGGTCAGAACAGGCAGCAGGGCCAGAACCGCAATCAAGGACAGGGGCGTGGCGGCAATCAGCGCAGGAACGCGCCGGCACCTAGCGGCGCGATGGCGGACGCCTTGCGCAGGGCGGGTTTCGGCCAGTAGCCCGGTCCGCAGGAGGAAGTAGAGGCCATGCGACGGTGGCTCCACGAAGACGTGATCGCCCAAGGGCGGCTGCCGTTGCTGTGCTTCCTGCTCGGATTCATCGTCGGATTCCTGTTCATCCGCCTCAGCGTCCGGCTGATTCGCGCCCGCGTGCGCTGGTGGCCGGGCAACCTGCGGGCCGGTGACACGCACATCCACCACATGGTGTTCGGGGTGATCCTGCTGCTCTCCTCCGGCATCGGCATGGTCTCCCAGTACGAGAGCGCCGACGCCGCAACGGCCAGCGTCCTCGCCGCGCTCTTCGGCGTGGGCGCCGCTCTGGTGCTCGACGAATTCGCGCTGATCTTCTATCTGCGCGACGTGTACTGGGAGGAGCAGGGGCGCACATCGGTGGACGCGGTGTTCGTCGCGCTCGCCGTGACGGGACTGCTGCTGCTGGGCTTCCACCCGCTGTGGCTGCTGGACATCAACGACTTCCGGCACGATCCGAGCCTCGAGGTCCGCGCCTTCGTCGTGGCGTTCGCCGTGGTCAACCTGGCTCTCGCCGCGATCGTGATCGCCAAGGGGAAGATCTGGACCGGCCTGTTCGGCATGTTCTTCCTGCCGTTGCTGGTCGTCGGTGCGCTGCGGCTGAGCCGCCCCGGCGCGCCATGGGCGCGCTGGCGTTACGGCGACCGCAGGCGCCTGAGGTACCGGGCCATCGTCCGGGAACGGCGATACCGTCGCCCGGTCATCCGCGCCAAGATCTTCGTGCAGGATCTGGTCGCCGGAAAACCGGATGTCGAGCACGTCCGCACGGCGGCGGAGGCGGAACTCACCCGCACGGTCGTGCCCGCCCCGCCCGCTCCGCACCGCGACCATTCGTTCTGGCACTCCGACCACGGCTCGCCGCGTACGCCCGGCCCGCCGCCCGCCCAGGACGCGATCTCCGGCGAACAGAACCGCTGAACGCTCAGCGGAGGGGTCGGCCGGGCAACGTGCCGTGCGCGGCGGGGGATGATCGGGGTCGCGTGAAATTGCCGGGAGCCTCTGTGTCGCGTAACCCGTAAGTGGTTCTGTCGCAGGCCATTTTCGATCGACGGTGGCTATGCGTATACGTATACTGCGTTCATGTTGGATCCGCTCAGCCTTGCGGTCGGCGCCGGCCTCGTCGGTGTCGGCTGGGTATGTGGTCGATTCGTGCCTCGGCGAGGCCGGGCGGGGAAGGAGCTTCGGGCACGCTGCGGTTGTGGTCACGACCTGGCACTGCACGACCGCTCCTCGGGCGCTTGTCACGCCGAGATCTCCCGCAAAGGCATCCACGGCCTGCGTGAGTGGGTCGGTTGCAACTGCCGCCGCTACACCGGCCCGATTCCGCTCGAAGAAGTGTTCGCCTCGCCCATACTCCCGCCGGAGTCGTGAACCGAGCGCACCGCCTCGGGCGTAATGTGAAGAGACCGCCGACTCGCCGCCACCAGGGTCGATTTCTTCCACGGCGCGCCGATCTGGCACAATGCTCAGGTTGCCCTGGGTGGTTGTCGACCCGGCGCATCCCATTGATCGGAGCATGAACCGGCCGAGCACGCCCAGTGCCGCCAGGGTCCTCTGTTCGCGCGAAACCATAAGGATGGAAATGAACACCCTTGACTTCGTCGACGAGAAGTCGCTGCGCAGCGACGTCCCCGAGTTCCGGCCGGGCGACACGCTGAACGTGCACGTGAAGGTCATCGAAGGCTCGAAGGAGCGCATCCAGGTCTTCAAGGGCGTCGTGATCCGTCGCCAGGGCGGTGGCATCCGCGAGACCTTCACCGTCCGCAAGGTGTCGTTCGGTGTCGGCGTCGAGCGCACCTTTCCGGTGCACAGCCCGAACATCGACCACATCGATGTCGTGACCCGCGGTGATGTCCGCCGCGCCAAGCTGTACTACCTGCGCGACCTGCGTGGCAAGGCCGCCAAGATCAAGGAAAAGCGCTGAGTTAGCTTTTCGGCACAACAGATCTTCCTCAGCCCGGCATCGGACCTCGGTTTCGCTGCCGGGCTAATCTGTTCGGCGTGGCAGACGAAAGTGGGTCGGTATCGGTGTCCGAATCGGGCGACGAGAGTACGCGGGCGGGTCGCGCCAAGCGGCGATCGAAGAAGAAGCAGCGGCCGTTCTGGCAGGAATTGCCGATCCTCATCGTGATCGCCGCGGTGATCGCCGCGCTGATGGTTACCTTTGTCGGTCGGCCGTACGTGATTCCCTCGGAGTCGATGGAAACCACGTTGCACGGATGCGCCGGATGCACCGGTGACCGCATCTACGTGCAGAAGCTGAGCTACTACTGGGGTGACCCGCAACCGGGCGACGTGGTCGTGTTCGTCGGCCCGCCGTCGTGGAACACCCGCTACCAGTCGATCCGCTCGGACAATCCCGCGGTCCGTGGCGTGCAGAACTTCTTCTCCTTCTTCGGCTTGGTGCCGCCGGACGAGAACGATCTGGTGAAGCGCGTCATCGCGGTCGGCGGCCAGACCGTGGAGTGCTGCGACCCGCAGGGGCGGGTCATCGTGGACGGCAAGCCGCTGGACGAGCCGTACGCCCGGTACCTCGCCCCGTATGTGCCCGGCCAGCCCTACAACGCCTCCGGCGGCCGCGAGTTCAAGCCCGTGAAGGTGCCCGAAGGGCATCTGTGGGTGATGGGCGACAACCGCAACCAGTCCGCCGACTCCCGCGCCCACATCACCGACGAACTGCAGGGCACCATCCCTGTGGAGAACGTCCGCGGCAAGGCGGTGTTCAAGATCTGGCCGCCCGGACGGATCGGTCCGGTGCACTCGGAGAATCCCCAGCAGAACTGATCACGCGAGGCGCTGGATAATCGAACGGTGGGGCAAGGTCGAGTGCCGGTGGGTAACGGTTGGCCGCCGCGTGTGGTGATGCGCAGGGCCGGAGGATTGCGCACGCTCGAGGCGGCGTTGATCCGCAGTGGTCTCGGGCCGGTCGCCGGTGTCGACGAGGCGGGACGCGGCCCCTGCGCGGGACCACTGGTGGTGGCGGCGTGCCTGCTGGCCCCGAAGGCGTACGACAGGCTGGCCGGCCTCGACGACTCCAAGAAGCTCACCGAGGCCACTCGCGAAGAGCTGTACCCGGTGATCGTCCGTCTGGCACTCGCTTATCAGGTCGTCGTGATCCCGGCCTGGGAGATCGACTCGATCGGCATCCACGTCGCCAATATCGAGGGGATGCGCCGCGCCGTGGCCGGGCTCGGGCGCACTCCCGGCTACGTGCTGACCGATGGGTTCCGGGTGCCCGGCATACCGGTGCCTTCGCTGCCGGTGATCGGCGGCGACGGTGCGGCGGCCTGCATCGCGGCGGCCAGCATCCTGGCCAAGGTCACCAGGGACCGCATCATGGTCGAGCTGGACGAGCGGTTCCCCGGCTACGGATTCGCCGCCCACAAGGGCTACAACACGCCCGAACACACCGCCGCGTTGCAACGTCTCGGCCCGAGCAGCGAGCACCGGCGCTCCTGGCGCAACGTGCGCGAAGCCGCCGGGTTGCGCCCGGTCGCGGCGACGGCCGATGTCGCGGACGCCGTACTGGCCGAGGGCGTGGACGAGGCGCTGTCGGAGCAGTTTCCGAACGGGCGTACGGCTGGCCGAGTAGCTACCGACGCAGCGCATGCGCGATGATGTCACCACACGACGCGATGCGGCGAGAAGGAGGACGTCCCACCCGATGAGTGCCGAGGACCTCGAGAAGTACGAAACCGAGATGGAGCTCTCGCTGTATCGCGAGTACAAGGACATCGTCGGTCAGTTTTCGTACGTGGTGGAGACCGAGCGCCGCTTCTACCTGGCCAATTCCGTGGAGCTGCGGCCGCAGAACGCGGACGGCGAGGTGTACTTCGAGGTGCGGATGAGCGACGCGTGGGTCTGGGACATGTACCGCCCGGCCCGCTTCGTCAAGCACGTCCGGGTCATCACCTTCAAAGACGTCAACATCGAGGAGCTGGAGAAGCCGGACCTGCGCTTGCCCGAGTGAACCCGCCCGGCGTTCTGCACAGCCACTCGGTTATCAACAGGTTTTTCGATTCCCCAGGTCGGCGGCGCTGACCTGATCCGGCTGCGGCGCACGCTGGCCGGGTGACGGACAAACAGGCGCTCGGCGCGCACGGGGAGGAACTGGCGGCGGACTTTCTGCGCGCCGCGGGGATGGAAATCGTCGCCAAGAACTGGCGGTGCCGATACGGCGAGCTCGATCTGATCGCCCGAGACGGGGATGTGACCGCGTTCATCGAGGTCAAGACCCGCTCCGGGTTGGGCTACGGCACCCCCGCGGAGTCGGTCACCTTCGCCAAGCGGCAGCGGATCCGGCGGCTGGCGCTGCTGTGGCTGGCCGAGCAGGAGGGGCCGTGGCGGCGCATCCGGTTCGACGTGGTGTCGGTGCTGGTGGCGCGGGGGGGTACACCGGTCATCGACCATCTCGAGGCGGTGTTCTGAATGGCGCTGGGGCGGGCGCACTCGGTCGCGGTCACCGGCGTGGACGGTCTGCTCGTCGAGATCGAGGCAGATATCGGACAGGGCCTGCCATCGGTCC
This sequence comes from Nocardia sp. NPDC004718, assembly GCF_053601535.1. Lineage (NCBI taxonomy): Bacteria > Bacillati > Actinomycetota > Actinomycetes > Mycobacteriales > Nocardiaceae > Nocardia > Nocardia sp. NPDC004718. The sequence goes on along the minus strand of NZ_JBSGCA010000006.1, from coordinate 103,928 downwards.
ACCTGGTCGGCCTTCCCGACACCGCGTTGCAGGAGTCCCGTGACCGGATCCGCTCCGCGGTGGCGAACTCGGGGGAGAAGTGGCCCGATGGCCGGGTGGTTCTCGCGCTGTCGCCCGCGACACTGCCGAAGCTCGGCAGCGTGTACGACCTGGCGCTCGCGATCGCCGTGCTGGACGCGTCCGGCTCGGTGCCCTCCGAACGGCTCGCGAAGACGGTGCTGCTCGGTGAACTCGCGCTGGACGGACGGGTGCGGCGGGTGCGCGGCATCCTGCCCGCCGTGCTCGCCGCGCGCAGGGCGGGCTGGTCGACCGTCGTGGTGCCCGCGGTGACCCTGGCGGAGGCCGGGCTCGTCGAGGGCATCGAGGTCTTCGGGGCGGCCAGCTTGCGCGCGGTGGTGGCCTGGTTGCGCGGGGAAGGCGCGCTCGACGAGCCGGACGGCGACCTGCCCGACACGGTGCGCCACGGCGGCGATCTGAGCGAGGTGGTGGGGCAGGAAGAAGCCCGCTGGGCTTTGGAGGTGGCTGCGGCGGGCGGGCACCACCTGCTGCTCACCGGGCCGCCCGGCATCGGCAAAACCATGCTGGCCCAACGTCTTCCGGGGCTGCTGCCACCGCTCACGGAGACCGAGGCGCTGGAGGTCACCGCCATCCACTCCATGGCGGGCACACTCGCAGGCGATCACCCGCTGGTCACCGCGCCGCCGTTCGTCGCCCCGCACCACTCGACCTCGGTGACCGCGATGATCGGCGGCGGCTCGGGGACCGCCAGGCCGGGCGCGGTCAGCCGAGCCCACCGCGGCGTCCTGTTCCTCGACGAATGTGCCGAGCTCGGCACGAAAGTGCTGGAAGCGATGCGAACGCCGTTGGAAGAAGGGGAAGTGCGCATCGCCCGGCGCGACGGTGTCGCGCGGTACCCGGCCCGCTTCCAGCTGGTGCTGGCGGCCAATCCGTGCCCGTGTGCTCCGGCGCGCGACGTCGACTGCATCTGCGCGCCGCTGGCTCGCCGCCGCTATCTCGGCAAATTGTCCGGTCCGCTGATGGACCGGATCGACATCTGGGTGCGGATGCACGGGCAGTCCGGCGCGGCGTTCAGCACCGATGCGGCCGAGAGCAGCGAGGTGGTCCGCGGCCGGGTCGCCGTCGCACGGCGCGCCGCCGCCGCCCGGTGGCGCGAATACGGATGGCTCACCAACGCCGAGGTTCCCGGCCACATCCTGCGTCAACGATTCCGGTTGCCGCGCGATTCGATCGCTCCGGTCGAGGCCGCGTTGCGTCTCGGCCGCATGTCCGCGCGGGGTGCCGACCGAGCCATCCGCGTCGCGTGGACCATCTGCGATCTGCGCGGCGGCGAGCTGCCCTCGGCGCAGGACGTACTGTCCGCGTTGAACTTCCGTCAGCGGGGTGCGCAGTGAGCGCGACGGTGCCGCCCGAAGGCGCGGCGGCCGACCCGCCTGCGGCCGTCGATGTGCTCGCCGCCCAGGACATGCCTCGGGCCGGCGACTTGCCTGCGGTGAAGGCCCGGCCTGCGGTCCGGAACCTCTCCGGAATCGCAGGCGTCGGCGGGACAGTGGAACTATCCGGAGCCTCGGACGCGCCTGCGGTGGTACAGGTGCCTGCGGGTGCGGTTCCTAATATGGTCGCGGGCGTGCCCGCTACGGCGAACGTAGCCCCGGCTGTCCACACGCCGGTGGCGACGAGCGTGCCCGGAGCCATGGGTGTGCCCGCGGTGGTCGGGGTGCCCGTGCGCGCGGGCGGACCGCCGCCTGGTGAACGCGACAACCGGCGGCTCGCGTGGGTGTATCTATCGCGGGTGGTTCAGGGGCCGTGTGCGCCGCTGTCTGCGCTCATCGAGTCGGTCGGAGTTGTCGAGGCGGCCCGTGCCGTGCGGGAGTGCGCGTTGCCCGAACCACTCCGCGGGCCCACGGCGCAGCGGCGCGACATCGACCTCGCGGCGCGGGATCTCGAGATCATCGAGCGGATCGGGGGGCGCGTGGTGACGCCGGACGATCCGGAATGGCCTGCCTGGCGCATGCTCGGTCTCGCCCAGCTCGAGCCGGGCAAGGATCGCGACGGCGCGGTGCCGCTCGTGTTGTGGGTACGTGGCCCGCGCTCGCTGCTGGAATCCAGTGAACGCGCGGTGGCGGTGGTCGGGGCGCGGTGCAGCACCGGCTACGGAAACCGGGTCACGGGGGAGATCGCGGGCGACCTCGCCGCGCAGGGGTGGACCATCGTGTCCGGAGCGGCGTTCGGTATCGACGGCATGGCGCACCGGGCAGCGCTGGCCGTGGAAGGCCCCACGATCGCCGTGCTGGCCTGCGGCATCGACCGGCCCTACCCGGTGCAGCACGAACGCCTGCTGGCCGATATAGCCGAATCAGGTTTGGTCGTCAGCGAATACCCGCCCGGCGTCACCGCACAGAAGCATCAGTTCCTGGCCCGGAACCGCCTGATCGCCGCTCTCGCCGACGGCGTGCTCGTCGTCGAGGCGGGCCTGCGCAGCGGCGCGCGCAACACCGTCAAATGGGCACGCCGCATGGGTCGTCCCGCCTTGGCCGTGCCGGGTCCGGTGACCTCGGCCGCTTCGGTGGGCTGTCACCGCATGATCCGCGACGGCGAAGCCCTGCTGGTGACCCGAGCCGAAGAAGTCGTCGACGAGGCCGGACCGTTGCGGCTGTCGGTCCCCGCGGCGGCAGCGGGCGGCAATCCGGAGGGTCAGCTGACCGGAGACGACGCGCTGGTCTTCGCCGCGCTGCCGAGAATCGGCTCGCGACTGCCACTGGAGGTCGCCCGGCAGTGCGGATTGTCGCTTCCGGTGGTCCGTGCGACTTTGTCCGCTCTCGAATTGGCGGGTCTGGTGTCCAGTGACGAAAGCGGTTGGCACCGAACGGTACGGGGTCGATGAGCGTGTTCGGCGCGGTCGCTTGCCATCCGGACCACGGGTGGGGACGGTGGAGGCATGGACGAACTGCCCGAAGATCTCGAAGCACTGCTGACGGAGTACGGCAGGCATCTGCGGCTCGGGCGCAACCGCTCGGAGCACACGGTGCGCGCGTATCTGGGGGACGCGCGATCCTTGCTGGAGCACCTGTACGCGCGATCGGCGGATTCGGCGATTCGCGAACTGGACCTGATGTTGCTGCGTTCGTGGCTGGCCCGGCAAGCCGCCGCGGGTGCGGCGCGCACGACCGTGGCCCGGCGGGCGTCGTCGGCGCGCACGTTCACCGCGTGGCTTACCCGGGCCGGCCGGCTGCCCGTCGATCCCGGACTGCGTCTGGGGTCGCCGAAGGCGCATCGCGTGCTGCCCGCCGTACTCGGGCGACAACAGGCGCTCGGTGCCATGGACGCGGCGGAATCCGGCGCCGCGCAGCGCGATCCGATGGCGCTGCGCGATCGAGCGATCGTGGAATTGCTGTACGCCACCGGTATCCGGGTCAGCGAGTTGTGCGGGCTGGACATCGAAGACGTGGACCGCGAGCGGCGCGTGGTGCGGGTGCTCGGCAAAGGCAACAAGGAGCGCTCGGCGCCGTTCGGCACGCCCGCCGACGAGGCGGTAGGCAACTGGCTGCACTACGGACGCCCCGCTTTCGCCACCGCGGACTCGGGTCGAGCGCTGCTGCTCGGCCGCCGCGGCAGGCGCTTGGATCAGCGCCAGGCCAGAACCGTTGTGCACGAGGTGGTCTCAGCCATCCCAGGCGCACCGGACCTGGCGCCGCACGGTCTGCGGCACACCGCAGCGACCCACCTTCTCGAGGGCGGTGCCGACCTACGCGTGGTCCAGGAACTCCTCGGACACGCAAGCATGGCCACCACCCAGCTCTACACCCACGTCTCCATCGACCGCCTCAAGAAGGTGCACGACCAAGCCCACCCCCGCGCCTGACCCGATCGTGGGGAGCAGTGGCGGCGACGGGGTCTAGTGCGTGCACGTTGGATCCGCCGATACCCAAGCGATTGGTGCGGGTGAGGGCCGAGCGAACGAGTGCAGCCCACCTTCGGCGACGCGGCGTCCATCGGCTTCGGCCCTTTGGGGTCACGCGGAGACGGCGCTGCATCTTGAATGCGACGACAAATCGGAAAGCTGCGCGGCGATCGTGTGGAACGACCCCGCCGCCGCACCGGAGGCCGCGGCCGCGCTGTCGCTGACCGCGCGGGACCTGCTGCGTCTCGGTGTGGTCGACGCGGTGCTGCCCGAGCCGGGCGACGACGTGGGCGCGGCCCCCGTGGCCGCGGCCGAACAGCTGCATCGCGCGCTGGCCGCGGCTCTCGGCGAACTGTCCGGTCGCAGCGGTGCGGAGCTGGCCGACGAGCGCCGCGCCCGGTTCCGGCGCTTCGGTGCGCGGCAGCAGGTCCTGGTCCGGTCGGTCGCGTAGGAGTGGCGCCATGTTCGAGAAGATCCTGATCGCCAACCGTGGTGAGATCGCGCTGCGCGTCGCGCGCACCTGCCGCGAACTCGGCGTGCGCACCGCCCGGCTGTCGATGCCGATCACGGCGTCGAGGCCACCGGTCGGATGGCAGGGCACGCTGTCCTCCGGTACCGCCAGCGGGTACGTACGTGCACAGTGCGCCGGGCCCATGCGTTGGCCTGCTGGAGCCGTGTGCGAGTGTGGGCGGCCTGTGCCGTGCCGCTGGGCCCGCGGGAGTGTGCGCCGGGGCGGGTGGTTCGTGTGTTGGTCTGCTGGAGCGTGTGCGAGTGCTGGCGGTCCGCGCTGGAGTGTGCGTGAGGGCGGTGGTTCGTGCGTAAGCCTGCAGGAGTGTCTGAGGGCGGCGGTCCGTGCCTTGCCCTGCCGGAGCATGTGCGAGTGTGGGCGGCTGGTGCCCTTGGCGTGCTCGAGTATGTGAGGGCGGCAGTTCGTGCGTGGGCCTGCTGGAGAGTGTGCGTGAGGGAGGCGCGGCCCGTGTGTGGGCCTGCCAGAGTGTGGGCGGCCGATGCTCTGGGCCTGCTGGACTGTGTGCGAGTGTGGGCGGGGCCAGTTGCCTCAGCCTGCCGGCGCGTGTGCGTGGGAGGCCGTGTGGGCTTTATCGAGTGCGCCGCATCCATTGGGCTCGTCGCCACTGCTGACCCACATCTTCGCAGTGCGGTCGCCGGTTCCGCCCAGGTGGGCGCGTCGCCAACGACACCCGGCATAGTCGCAGGCCGCGATTTCCCGGATAAAGGGAGTTCGCGGACAAGCGACAACATCCGCGACCCGTCACGGGCTGACGTAGTAACGCACCCGCGCCTGTTGTCCATCCGCGGTATGCCAACCGCCGGGCCCGCTGTACACCTGCCGCCAACCGTGCCGCTCGTACATCGCTATCGCTGCCGCACTGTCGGAGGCCACGGTGAGTACAGCACGGTGCCCCAGACGCGCGCCCATGCGCGCAGTCGCGGTCAGCAACTGCGAACCCACTCCCACCCGGCGCGCGACCGGGACGACATACAGCCGGATCACCGAGACGACGGTCTCCGCGCCGACCGATTCGCCCACCACCTCCGGCATTCCGCCGCCCGTGCCGAGTCCGGCGTGCCCGACCACCGCTCCGTCGTGTTCGGCGACAAGGGCCGCGAGTAGTTTGGGCGGCGACAGCCAGCCCGCCGGGTCCGCAGGCCACACGTCCGGATACCGATCGTTGTCGTGGACGTGCCGCAGTGCCGCGGCGCAGGCGTCGAGGTCACCCTCGGTGCGCGGTCGAATGATGACGCTCATCTCGACCATTCTTACTGCCCCACGCTGGAGGCAGCATTATTCAGACCGATCGGTTGGATTTCCGTTCATTGTCGTGCACTGCGGTCCGGTACTGCCTCGCTCGCGCAGAGAAGTAGTCGAATAGGCATGTGATCGGCGTTGAGAAAGGGCACCCTTGAGGTAGCGAATCAGTGCCCGCAGTTCACGGCGTACTTCGAGTGGGAAGACGAGCGATGTCTACGTCCAGCGGACCGGAGGCCCTGCGTCGCGAACTGCACCCACTGGTGGGGCAGTCCGCGTGGCGCCGCTCGGCCATCGCTTCCGCCTCGCCGCAGCCCGCCGCACCGGACGGGGCGCGGGAGATCTCCCTCAACGGCGGCGCGTCCAGGATGACGATCGGGCGCTCCGTCGCCGCCGATATCGTCGTGACTTCCGACCCGACCGTGTCCCGGCTGCACGCCATTCTCGAGCGGGTGGGCGGATGCTGGACCATCGTCGACGACGGATTGTCCAAGAATGGGACATTCGTCAATGGCGAACGTGTGGGCGGTCGGCGGAAACTCGGTTCCGGCGACATGATTCGCGTGGGTCGATCGGTATTCGTCTTGCGGGCCGACGAGTCCTTCGACGAGGAAATGACTCTCGCCCATTCACCACTGCCGACCCGGAACTCCCTCACCCCGGCCCAGTATGTGGTTCTCGAGGCGCTGTGCCACCCGTACGACGCGCGCGACGCGTACTCCTACCCCGCCTCCAACCGGCAGATCGCGGACAATTTGTGTCTGAGTCTGTCCACGGTGAAGACGCATATGCGGGCGCTGTTCCGGATATTCCAGGTCGAAGCCCTACCCCCGAACCAGAAGAGGCTGTTCCTGGTCGAGCGCGCTATCGAATTCGGCATCGTCACCGACCAGGAGAGGTAAGGCTCCGGCTGGTGAGGAACTGAAATCCGATCAGATCGGCTGAAAACCGGAACCTGCCCCGCCGCGTGCATTCACGTCCGCGACGACCGCGGTGATGTCGGCGCCGAGTTCCGGTCCGAGGCACGGCACCGCCAAGTAACCGTTGACCATGCCGACGAGCGTCGTTCCGACGACGAGCGGAGCGCCCGAATCTCCCTCGGCGACACATGTTTGGCTCCACGTCGAATTGCCGCCCGTCAACATATCGCCGTAGGCGGGCCCGCAGGTCCGGCCGGTCGTCCTGCCCTCCTTGCAGACGGTGTCCGGGAATCGCGCCGGCCCGCCCAGGCCGGTAATGGTGGTTCCGCCCACTTGGTTGACCGGCGTCACCTTCCCCGGATCGAATTCGATGACGGCATAGTCCATGTCGTTGTTGGCGTAGACGATGGTGCCGAGGGTGCCCGCGTCGCGATCGTTCTCCGAGACGATGGCGGCATTCGCCCCACCGCAATGCCCCGCGGTGAACCCGACCAGCCGCCCACCGGAGTCGCGTCCGATCGTGGTCAGAGTGCAGATGTTCTGACCGCCGACGACGATGCCGGAGCCGCCACCCAGCACGGATGGCGTCGCGGCCTGCGCGGTCCCAGGTGCTCCGAACGGCGCTGTCATCGCGGCGAATGCCGCCGCGGCGCCCACGAGTTTCCTGAACTTGGTCATCCGGTAATTCAACCGCACTTATCCGTGCGTCACCGTCGGTTCCCAGATGTTCACGCGTCAGGGATACGGCTCGAAACGAATTTATTCATCGGGGTGGGAAACAGAGGTGATGCGCCTCGGGTCTATGCCCGAGGCGCACTCGTGTTCGAAGGGCTTATGACGAAACGCGATCAGGCGGCGCAAACGGCCACGGCAACCGCGTTGGCCACCGGCGGAAGCAGCAACAGAGGAGCGCAGAAAATGCCCAGCGGCCAAATCAGGCCCAGTGTCGCGGGCTCGACCTGAACAGGTACGGGATGATCCGCCACTTGCACCGGTCCCGGTGCTACGTCCGGGGCTGCGGAAGCGAAACCTGACCCGAGGGCGATGATCGGTGCGAGCGCTACTGCCGCCGCCGTTACGCGCATTTTGTTCGTGATCATGATGTCTCCAGTGGTTGATTGCTTCACCAGCCCTCGTTTGTTGAAGGCCTCAGTGTGAACACACAACCAACTCTGCTCGGAGCAAGCGCGAGAGGCCATCAGCCTCCGGGTCGGAATCATTCATACCGGAGGAGGCGAGAAGACATCGGAATCGCTATTCTGCGCGAACCGAATGTGGCCGTCGAATCAGGCGGCGCCGCCGAAGCGATCAGCCGTGCGCGACAGGAGCGGGGTCCGGCTGCTCGGCCGGTTGCGGCCGCCGGGCGCGCAGCAGCACCGCGCCGAGCACGGCGGCGGCGATGCTGAATCCGGCGCTGATCCACGCGCCCGTGGACATGGCGGCGGTGAAGGCGTCCTTGGCGGGCTCGACGTAGCCGAGCTGGAAGGCGGCGCCGATGGATTCACGCGCGGCGTCGGGCGCGTCGGCGGGCATGTTCGAGGTGAACACACCGGCCAGCACGCTACCGAGGACGGCGATGCTGATCGCCATGCCGACTTGCTGGATCGTGTCGTTCATCGCGGAGCCGACACCGGCGTGCTCCAGCGGAATGGCGCTCATGATGGCCGCGTAGGCGGCCGGACCCGCCAAGCCGCCGCCGACACCCATCACCAGCATGCTGATCAGCACCCAGAGATATCCGCTCCCCAGCGCGAGGATGCCGAAGGCCACTCCCATGACGAGCAGGCCGGACACGACGAGTGTCTTGTTGCTCAGCGTTTTGCCGAGCGTCGCGCCGAGGCCGTTGCAGACCGCGGCGGCCACGGCGTATGGGAGCAACGCCAGTCCGGCCTTCATCGGGCCGTAGCCGAGTACGAACTGCAAGTACTGAGTGAGCATCAGCATGACCGCACCCATGCCGAAGACCATCAGCAGCAGGGTGAAACAGGTGCCGGTGAAATCGCGGCTGCGGAACACCGCCAACGGCAGCATCGGATGTGCCGATCGGCTCTCCCAGATGACGAAGGCGGTCGCCGCGACAGCGGCCAGCGCGAGCACGCCGAAGTTCCATTCCCGTTCGATGATCACGTAGACCGTCGCGCTCAGCGCCACGACGGACAGGACGACGCCGACGAGATCGACCGGTCGCTGCTCACCGGTGGTCTCCGGCATCAGCACGACGGCCGCGATGATCGCGAGCACCGCCACCGGGATATTGAGCAGGAAGACCGATCCCCACCAGTAGTGCTGGAGCAGGAAGCCGCCCAGCGTGGGACCGGCGACGATGCCGACCATGGAGACCGTCGACCACGCCGCCATCGCCGTGCGCCGTTCGTCCTCGGCGAAGCTGGTCATCAGGATCGACAGCGTCGACGGCATCAGCAGCGACCCACCGACGCCCATCGCGACGCGGGCGGCCACGACCTGCCACGGTTCGGTCGCCAGTACGGCGGCCAGCGAGGCCATCCCGAACACGGCGAGCCCGGTGATCAGCGCTCGTCGCCTGCCGAACCGGTCGGACAAGCTGCCCGCGGTGAGCAGGAGCCCGGCGAAGACCAGCACGTAGGCGTCCAGGATCCACTGGACATCCGACGGTGTCGCGCCCAGTTCCCGGATCAGCGAGGGGATGGCGAGATTCAGCACGGTGCTGTCGAGCATCAACACCAGCAAGGACAGACAGAGGACCCCCAGGACCCACCAGCGCCGGGGGTCTCGCACAATGTTCGATTCCACTCGCACAGCGTATGAGAAACTCGAACAGTGTGCGAGCGATTATAAGATCGTGTTGTGACCAAGCAGTTCGCGTCGGTATGGACCAAGCAGCCGCGCCAGCCCAAATCGCCCGGGCTGCGCCGCGAGCAGATCATCGCGGCGGCCGTCGAGATTCTCGACGCCGAGGGGCTGGAGTCGCTGAGCATGCGCAAGCTCGGCGCGAAACTGGGTGCGGGGGCGACCAGTCTCTACTGGCACGTCTCCAACAAGGACGAGTTGCTGGAATTGGTGCTCGACGAGTTCTGGGGTCTGGTCCGGACCCCGGAGCCCGAGGAGGCGTCCTGGCGTGAACTGCTGAACACCTTCGCCTACAACTTGCGCGCGTCCATCAGGGAGCATCCATGGATGGCGTCGCTGGTCGGGCAACTGCCGAGCATCGGCCCCAACTCGCTGCGTCTGAGCGATCGGCTGCGCCGCGCGTTCGTCCGGGCGGGTTTTCATGGTGTGGACATCTATCTGGCCAGCGGCACGGTGATGTGTTTCGTCTTAGGTCAGGTGATTCCGGAGATCGCCTGGGACAAGGTGTCCGAGGGGATGGAGATCGACGCCGACGGCGTGCTGCGCGTGATGCAGGACGTGGCCGGCGACTATCCCGAGATGCTCGCGGACTATCGGGCGACCGTGCCGACCGACCAGGAGGCCGCGCGTGCGATGGCGTTCGACTTCGGCTTGCTCTGCGTCCTCGATGGCCTGGAAGCTCGCCTGCGCAACCTGCGGGAACCCGGGCAAGAGTCGCGGGCGGCTCGATCTCCCGTGGGTGACGCCGATCGAACGTGAAACAGGTTCTCGGTAGGGTCAAACGGGCTACGTATCGGGATTGTGCGGATAAATTGAAACGTGTTCTATAGACGTGATCCGGTACCGGATCACGCGCATGGCCACGCGGCGCGCCCGAGCGCCGACGCGCAGAAAGGCGTCTGATGTGAGCACGCACACCGTTCTCGGCCGAGAGGTGCGCATGCCGGTCCGCATCCGGCTCGCGCGCGCGTTCATGGCCACCTATCTGGTGCCCGCTGAACGGGCGCAGCGCCTCATCGACTACTCCGGCCTGGGGATTCTCCGGCTCCCGGGCGGCCGGGCGATGTGCACACTGGTCTTCGTCGACTACGTCGACGGCGATCTGGGTCCGTACAACGAGTTCGGCGTCTCGTTCATGGTGCGCCACCACACCGCGGGGGCGCCCTCCGGAATCGGCGACCTGCGGGCGCTGGTGACCGGGCAGGCCGGCGTGTTCATCCACAAACTGCCGGTGGACGGCGAGTTCACTTTGGCCGCAGGGCGCGGCATCTGGGGCTTTCCAAAGGAACTCGCCGAATTCGTCGTCGATCACGACGGCCGGACGCGCAGCGGCGCGCTGCACCAGAACGGGCAGCTCATCGCCGATCTCACGGTGCGGCCGGGGTTCGCGACCCCGAACGGTCGCGCCGCGGCGTCCTCGTTCGACGCCTACTCGCACATCGACGGCGTCACTCGCTGCACGCGCTGGGAGATGCGGCCTTCCGGCATGCGTGCGCGTTTCGGCGGTGCGGAGCTGACGCTGGGCGACCATGCGATCGCCGCGGAACTCCGGTCGCTCGGCCTGCCGCGGCGTGCGTCGATGTCCTCGTCCGTCTCGCGGCTGGCGATGACGTTCGAAGACGCGATCTCGATCTGACGTGCCTTCCGCATAACCACCCGGTCACGGGCGGGTGGGGCACGTGGACGGTCCGGCGCGGCTGCGGTTAGCCTGACTTAGCGGATCGTTTGCCAACGCTCTCAGTTATGGAGTGTGCCCGTGATCGTCGCCGACCGGACCTGCGTCGCTGAAGGACGCTTCGAACAGCGGATACCGCACGACTGCGAGTGGCTCGAGCAAGTGATTTCCGGTACCGGATACGCTCCGAAACTTTGGTTGCTGCGTTCTTCGGAAACGTTCGCGTCTTCGGCCGGCCATCCGGACCGCTCGATGGTCAGCGTGCTCGCCCGGACAAGATTCTCAGGACACGTAGCGGAGTCGGTCGCGTTCCCGCCGTCGGTGATGGCGCGCCGCGAGCTTCCCCGATCCCCACTAGCGTGGTGTGTCGTGACCACCGTGCAGTCCGGCGTCCTCCTGCGCATCGGAACACCGCCTGGCGCAACGACATGCAGACCCGTGCGACGCGAGCGGGGCGCCCTCCCGAGGCGTAGGTGGTCGGACGCCCGAACCGAGGCGGCGTGACGCTGCCGAACCCCGGAGCCGAGGGGGAAGAGGGTGAGGAGCAGCTCGACTACCGCTTCACGCTCGCCAACGAGCGCACCTTCTTGGCTTGGATGCGGACCTCGCTTGGACTGCTGGCCGGTGGCGTCGCGGTGCACACACTGGTGCAGTCGTTCCGGATCGCGGGATTGCGGCGCGCGATCGCGCTCAGCTGCCTGGTCTTGGCGGCGGTCGTCGCGATCGGCGCGTACGGGCACTGGCGGCGCATCGGCGTGGCCATGCGGCGCGGCGATCCGCTGCCGGAGACGGTGCTGGTGCCGATCCTGTCGGCGGGCATCGCGATCGTCTCGGTGCTGGCGGCGGTGGCGGTGCTGCTGCGGTGAGCGCGCCACATCTGTCCGCCGAACGCACCGCACTGGCGTGGCGGCGCACCGCCGTGTCGGCGATGGTCGTCGGCACGCTGTTCCTGCATCAGGCTCTCGGCAGCGGATGGCGCGCGGCCGCGGTCGCGCCCATCGGCGCCGCGATCGCGATGGCGGCGCTGACGGGGGCTTGTTATCTGCGCAACCGCGGTCTTCGCCGGGGCCGCTACGCCCACGGTGGTCGCGTCGTCGCCGCGACGGCCGCGGCCGTGGTCGTGGTCGCGCTGGCCGCCGCGGCGGCCGGTTCTCTCGAACCGCTGCCCTGACCGGGTGGCGGCCCAGCAAAGTTGGCCGAGACGACAGGAGGACGACAATGTGCACAGCGAGCGAGCCGAGCGGCTTCATCGTCGCGGAGCACGAGCGTGCGACCGCCGCGCTGCCATTCGCCGACACGACCGATCTGGCCGACGCCGATCGAGGCTTCGTCGCGGCGCTGGATCCCGGTGTAATCACCTCCGAAGACGGAACCGTCGTCTGGGACAACGACTCTTATTCGTTCCTGCGCGAACCCTGCCCGCCCTCGGTCCATCCGAGCCTGTGGCGGCAGTCCGGCCTCGCGGTGCGACAGGGGTTGTACGAGGTCTGCGCGGGCATCTATCAGATCCGTGGTTTCGACATCTCCAATATGACGCTGGTCGAAGGCGAGACCGGAGTCCTCGTGATCGATCCGCTGATCTCTATCGAGACCGCCGCGGCCGGTCTCGCGCTCTACCGCGCGCATCGTGGCGACCGCCCGGTGACCGGTCTGATCTACACGCATTCGCACGCCGACCATTTCGGCGGAGCCTGCGGCGTCATCACCGCCGAGGAGGTCGAGACGGGACGCTGCCCGGTGCTGGCGCCTGCCGGATTCCTGGAACACGCGGTGGCGGAGAACATCTACGCGGGCACGGCGATGGCGCGCCGTGCGGGGTACATGTACGGCGCCGTGCTACCGCGCGGTCCGCTGGGCGCGGTGGGCTCCGGGCTGGGCCAGACCACGTCGGTCGGCACGGTCACGCTGATCCCCCCGACCGTCGACATCACCGCCACCGGGGAAGAGAAGACGATCGACGGCATACGGATGGTTTTCCAGCTCACGCCCGGCACCGAAGCGCCCGCGGAGATGAATTTCCACTTCCCGGACCGTCGCGCGCTGTGCATGGCGGAGAACGCGACCCACACCCTGCACAACGTGCTCACGTTGCGCGGCGCGCTGGTGCGTGACGCGCATGTCTGGGCGAAATACCTGACCGAGGCGATCAACCTGTTCGCCCGTGACTCCGACGTCGTCTTCGCCTCGCACCATTGGCCGACCTGGGGCACCGACCGCCTGGTGGAGTTCCTCTCGCTGCAACGGGATCTGTACGGGTACCTGCACGACCAGACCGTCCGCCTGCTGAACCAGGGCTACGTGGGCGCGGAGATCGCCGAGCTGGTCGCCCTCCCGCCCGCCATCGAGGAGGCCTGGCACGCGCGCGGGTACTACGGCTCGGTCAGTCACAACGTGAAGGCTGTCTATCAGCGCTACATGGGGTGGTTCGACGGCAACCCCGCACATCTGTGGGAGCATCCGCCGGTCGAATCCGCTCGGCGGCACGTGGAATTCATGGGTGGTGCGGACGAAGTGCTCCGCAAAGCGCGGGCCTCCTACGACGCCGGGGACTACCGCTGGGTGGCGCAGGTGCTCAACTACGTCATATTCGCCGATCCGGACAACGACGGCGCGAAAGAATTGCAGGCCAGTACCTTCGAGCAACTGGGCTACGGCGCGGAGAACGCCACGTGGCGCAACTTCTATCTCAGCGGCGCCTACGAACTGCGCTACGGCTCGTTCGGCACGCCCACCAAGACCGATTCGCCCACGATGGCGGCGGCGCTGTCCATCGACCAGATTTTCGACGCCCTGGCGTTGCGCGTCGATGGCCCGAAAGCGTGGAATCATCGGCTGGTGACGGACTGGATCCTCACCGACCAGGACCGTACCCACCGGCTCGAGTTGCGCAACGGCCGCCTCACCCACTTCGACGTCGCTCCGGGCATGTCCCTGCCGGAAGCCGATGCCACCTTCACGCTGGCCAAGGAAACACTGATCCGCGTGTTGCTGGCCGGTGACGACTTCGGCGTCGCAGCGGCCGCCGGCGACATCGTCATCGAGGGAGACGTCACCAAGCTCGCCGAACTGGTCGACATCTTCGACGCCCCGGACCCCGATTTCGCGATCGTCACACCGTAGTTCGCGCTTTTCTCGTCTCGCGTCGCGGCCGAAGAAATAGCCGACCACGATCCCGGCGAGGCCCGACACCGGCGCAAGGTATTGCGTCAGTTCCTGTGCGGGCAGACCTTTGACGATGCCGAACATGACTCCGGCCACCGTGCCCGCCACCAGCGCTGCGGCGAGTCCTGCGCGGTAGCGCGCCTCCAGGATCTTGTTCTTCGCCTCCGCCTCTTCTTTGATCAGCTCGGTGCGCCGCGACTCCGCCTGCAGCTCATGATCGCGCCGAGCTCGGTCGACGGCCTCGGTGTCGGCATAGGCCGAGGCTTGGTATTCGCGCTTCGCGGTGATGTAGGTCATCATCTGGTCGAACGACAGGGACTCGACGCCCATCAGTCGAGAAGATTCGATGATCTCCTGGATCTCGGCACGGCTGTCGAGTGCCTCGCTGTAAATGGGCGAGGCCGGATCGCTGTCCACAGGGAAATTCAGCGGACTCTCGGCCATTTCGGGTTCGCCGGTCACCGGAACAGTATCGCCCCGTCGTCGCTGCCCTGCTGGTTGATCAAAGGTTCTGATACGAACCCGTTTTGGGTTATTCCGAACATACGGCCGTTGCGTGATTGTTCAATCGGACGTCGGCAATGTCGCGAGGTATCGGCCCGCAACGAAGCGCTGGGTCAGCCGCATAACGGGTCCGCCGAGCCGGGTGTACCAGGTGGCTGGGCGGGAGAACGCGACGATCAGCCCGTACACCATGTCGTCGGCGGAGTCGTACTCGACCGCGAACAATTCTTCGCCGGAGGCCGGGTGCCCGGGCAGGGTGCCGTAGGCGAAACCCCGCCGGTCGGGTTCGTCGAGGACGTACACCACGCGGCACGGAGCGGTGATCCCGAACGGACCGACTCCGAGCCGCACGGTGACGGTGGTGCCGGGCTCGGCCGTCGGAGTATCGGCGGATCGGAAGATCCCGGTGCCCTTCTGCACGCCGTAGGCCAGAATCCGGGCCCCCGCCTGCTCGAACAGCGCGCGTCCCCGGCCGATGCGCCGCCGCAACCGTAACCCGTGATAGCCCTCCGGCAGCACACCTCGGGTCGCGCCGAGTTCGGAGTACGTGAACGGCTCCAGCCCATCCGCCATGTCCTGATCTTCACCCCACGGCCCATAGTCTGGCCACCTCGTGCCGCCGACACGCCGGTCCGAGGCGACGACGCCGCGGACCGATGCGCTGCGACGCGGCGGATCGTCCGATGCCGGGCACAGGGCGCACCGGCTTGAGCCGCAGGGGAGTGAGATGCAGAAGCCCGAAGGGGTCCAGATACTCACGATTGCGGTGGGGACCGCCCTCGACGCGGGCTCCCCAGTGCAGACACACCGCCACGCATCCCAGGTGCCCGGACTCCAGCGTGCCGATCCGGGTACCTCGTCCGACCCGCCTTCCCACGGGGACTTCGGCGCGAACGGGCTCGTATGTCGTGCGCAGCCCGCCGGGGTGTTCGATGGAAACGACCGGCTTGTCGGCCACCGTTCCGGCGAAAATGACGATCCCCTCTCCCGCCGCGAGCACAGCTTGCCCCTCGGCGCCTGCCAGATCGACCCCGCGATGCCCCGGTAGCCAGTTCTGCGCGGGTTTGTCGAAGTGCCGAACCACCGCGGGGCGCGGCTGCAGGGGCCAGTCGAATCGCCCTTCGGGTCGGGCTGTCGCGGTCGGCGCCGCCGCGACGATTGCGGCGATGCCGAGAGCCAGCGCCGAAGAGGACCACCGCCGCATCGCCCTCGACCCGGTCATTCGCGCCGCGCCGGGAGGGCCGATTACGACCCGCAGAGGGGTGCGGGCGGTGCGCACAGGTCGCTACCGGAGGCGGAAATCGTCTTATGCCGGTCATCTCCACCGCCACCGAGTCCGGCTTGCCGGAAGGGCAGCGGCGCGCGACGCGGCAGGCCGGACAGGGAAGGCAGGCAGACGGAGCCCGTGCACGCCTCGAGCCCGGGTTTCGCGGCAGGCGTCTCGGCCCCGACCGGCGGCGCGGTCACAATGCCGAGCGCGAAGAACAGCGGAAGAAGAAGGGTTGTCGCGGTGGAGATCGGTTTCATGGCTCAACCCTTCCGCGGTTCCGGGGTCGCCGGGGGCTCGATCCGTGGAATGGGGATAACCCGCTCGACTGTGGAAAGCCGCCGTTCCGCCTGGTCGGAGGCTTCGGATCGGACCGATTTAGATCTGGTGCTCCGAGGTCGTAAACTGATCGAGCGGTCTGTGCGTGCATGGACCGACTTCGCGCGCCACCGTGCTTGTTCATAGCGGCGCTGTTCGAATCGAGCTCGAGACAAATTGGGTTCGCGGCAGCGTGTTCGGAACAGGGAATCGCCGGCTGGTCCCCACCTTCGTGGTCGGGTCCGACGATTGGGTGGCGCCAGGGCAGCGGATCGCCGATTCGCTGCGTCAACCGGCAAACGAAAGAGAGATACGGGAGCCATGGCTGTCGTAACCATGAAGCAGCTGCTCGACAGCGGCGCACACTTCGGACACCAGACGCGGCGCTGGAACCCGAAGATGAAGCGGTTCATCTTCACCGACCGCAACGGCATCTACATCATCGACCTGCAGCAGACGCTGACCTACATCGACAAGGCCTACGAGTTCGTCAAGGAGACCGTCGCCCACGGTGGCACCGTCCTCTTCGTCGGCACCAAGAAGCAGGCCCAGGAGTCGATCGCGGCCGAGGCGACTCGCGTCGGGATGCCCTACGTCAACCAGCGCTGGCTGGGCGGCATGCTCACCAACTTCTCCACCGTGCACAAGCGTCTGCAGCGCCTCAAGGAGCTCGAGGCCATGGAGCAGACCGGTGGCTTCGAGGGTCGCACCAAGAAGGAAATCCTCATGCTGACGCGTGAGATGAACAAGCTGGAGCGCACCCTCGGCGGTATCCGCGACATGCAGAAGGTGCCCTCGGCCATCTGGGTCGTCGACACCAACAAGGAGCACATCGCCGTCGGCGAGGCGCGCAAGCTGAACATCCCGGTCATCGCGATCCTGGACACCAACTGCGACCCCGACCTGGTCGACTACCCGATCCCAGGCAACGACGACGCGATCCGCTCCGCCGCCCTGCTGACCAAGGTCGTCGCCTCCGCGGTGGCCGAGGGCGTGCAGGCGCGCGCCGGTCTGTCCTCGGGCGACGAGAAGCCGGAGGCGGGCGCGGGCGAGCCGCTGGCCGAGTGGGAGCAGGAGCTGCTCGCGCAGGCCGCGCCCGGCGCCGAGGCCGCAGAGACCTCCGCCGAGGCCTGAGCGGACTCGTAACCAGCTGTTTCGGCGGCGATCACGAGCCAGTGCCATCGTGATCGCCGCTGTCAACATCCACACTTCTCCAAAGGAGGCTCGCCGAGAATGGCGAACTACACCGCTGCCGACGTGAAGCGGCTCCGGGAGCTGACCGGCTCCGGCATGATGGATTGTAAGAACGCGCTGGCCGAGACCGACGGTGACTTCGACAAGGCCGTCGAGCTGCTGCGCATCAAGGGCGCGAAGGACGTCGGCAAGCGTGCCGAGCGCACCACCGCCGAAGGCCTGGTCGCCGCCAAGGACGGCGTCATGGTCGAGATCAACTCCGAGACCGACTTCGTCGCGAAGAACGCGGAGTTCCAGCAGCTGGCCGAGCAGGTCGTCGCCGCGGCGGCGTCCGCCAAGCCGGGCGACCTGGACACGCTGAAGGCCCTCGACCTGGGCGGCAAGACCGTCGACGAGGCTGTGCAGGCGCTCGCCGCGAAGATCGGCGAGAAGCTCGAGCTGCGCCGCGTCATCTCGCTGAACGGCCCGGTCGCCACCTACCTGCACAAGCGTGCCTCCGACCTGCCGCCCGCCGTCGGCGTGCTGGTCGAGTACACCGGTGAGGGCGACGCCGCGGCCGAGGCCGCTCGCGCAGCCGCCATGCAGGTCGCCGCGCTCAAGGCCAAGTACGTGACCCGCGACGAGGTTCCCGCCGATCTCGTGGAGAACGAGCGCCGCATCGCCGAGCAGACCGCTCGCGAGGAGGGCAAGCCCGAGGCTGCGCTGCCGAAGATCACCGAGGGCCGGGTCAACGGCTTCTTCAAGGACGTCGTGCTGCTCGAGCAGCCGTCGGTCACCGATTCGAAGAAGACCGTCAAGGCTCTGCTGGACGAGGCCGGTGTCACTGTCACCCGCTTCGCCCGCTTCGAGGTCGGCGCGAACTGAGTTTCGCCGCACCTTCAGCGTGCAGGCCCCCCGCCGACCGAACGAACGCCGGTTGACGGGGGGCCTTCTGCTGCCGCTCCAACCGAATAAGGCAGGATAGATGCCGCTCTGCCTTGCTCTACGTCACAGGCGCCTGCCGTGAGCAACGAATCGCCGGAAGAACGACAATCCCTCGCCGAAGGAGACTGGAGACCCATGACGGACCCGGGGACCGATCGCCCAGGATATCGCCGGGTACTGCTGAAACTCGGCGGAGAGATGTTCGGCGGCGGGAAGGTCGGACTCGACCCGGACGTGGTGCAGACGGTGGCCGAGCAGATCGCCGAGGTGGTCGCCACCGGCGTCCAGGTGGCCGTGGTGATCGGCGGCGGGAACTTCTTCCGCGGCGCCGAACTCGAGGAGCGCGGCATGGAACGCGCGCGCTCGGACTACATGGGCATGCTCGGCACGGTGATGAACAGCCTTGCGCTGCAAGACTTTCTGCAGCAGCAAGGCGTGGACACCCGGGTGCAGACCGCGATCACCATGGGCCAGGTCGCCGAGCCCTACCTTCCGCTGCGCGCCAAGCGGCATCTGGAGAAGGGCCGCGTGGTCATCTTCGGAGCGGGCATGGGCATGCCGTACTTCTCCACCGACACCACCGCCGCGCAGCGCGCGCTGGAGATCGGCGCGGACGTGGTCTTGATGGCCAAGGCGGTCGATGGAGTGTTCACCGCCGACCCGCGCGTCGACGAGACCGCGACCATGTACACCGAGATCACCCACAAAGAGGTCATCGAGCGCGACCTCAAGGTCGCGGACGCGACCGCCTTCAGCTTGTGCATGGACAACCAGATGCCGATTCTGGTGTTCAATTTGTTGACCAAGGGCAATATCGCCCGCGCGGTCGCCGGTGAGAAGATCGGCACACTGGTTCGGTCCTGATACCCGCGGACCGCGGATCATGACATGACGACGCTGTGGAGGAAACGGTCGTGATTGAAGAAGCGCTCTTCGACGCCGAGGAGAAGATGGAGAAGGCCGTCTCGGTGGCGAAGGACGATCTCGGAACCATTCGCACCGGTCGCGCGAACCCGGGCATGTTCTCCCGGGTCGTGGTCGACTACTACGGATCGCCGACCCCGATCACCCAGATGTCCAGCATCACGGTGCCGGAGCCGCGCATGGTCGTGATCAAGCCCTACGAGGCGGCCCAGCTCGGGCCGATCGAGACCGCGATCCGCAATTCGGATCTCGGCGTCAACCCCACCAACAACGGGGACATCATCCGCATCTCGGTGCCGCAGCTGACCGAGGAGCGCCGTCGTGAGCTCGCCAAGCAGGCGAGAGGCAAGGGCGAGGACGCCAAGGTCGCCATTCGCAATGTCCGTCGCAAGGCGATGGACGAACTGGGCCGCATCCAGAAAGATGGCGAGGCGGGCGAGGACGAGGTCGGGCGTGCCGAGAAGGAGCTCGACAAGACCACCGCCAAGTATGTCGGCCAGATCGATGAACTGGTCAAGCACAAGGAAGCCGAACTGCTCGAGGTCTGACGCGGATCGGTCGGTAGGCGTGACCGGGCCCGGAGGAGGCCCAAGTCACCGCGAGTGCCGCCCGTGACAGCGCCGAGGCCCGCCCGGGCGGGGGACGAACGGAACGACGAGTTGAGCGACGGGACAATCGTGGCCGAGAACGCCGCCGCGACCGGTGCGGCAGAGGAGCCGCCGGTGAACGGAACAGCCGATGCGACGCGACAGCACGCGCACGATGCTGGTGCTTCCGGTTATGAACGGTTAGGCGGTCCCGCGAATCCCGCCGCGGCGCACACCGCACCCGCCTCGAGTGGTTCGCGGGCGGGTCGCAATCTGCCCGCCGCGCTGGCCGTCGGCTTCGGCCTCGGTCTCTCGCTGATCGCGATCCTGCTGTTCGTGCCGAAGGTGTTCATCGGCGTCGCGGCGGCCGGGGTCGGCGTGGCCACCTGGGAGGTCGCCAAGCGCCTGCGCGAGGCCGATGTGCTCGTCCCGCGGATTCCACTGATCGTGGGCGGCCAAGCGGTGTTCTGGCTGGGCTGGCCGTACGGCGCCAGCGGTGTCGCGGGCGCGTTCGCCGCGACCACGCTGATCTGCATGGCGTGGCGGCTGTTCGACCACGGCTTACGGACAGCTCCACGAAACTTCTTGCGCGACACCGCTATCACGGTGTTCACGCTGGCCTGGATTCCGCTGCTCGCCTCGTTCGCCACCCTGCTGCTGCTCGAGCCGGACGGCAACCTGCGGGTGCTGACCTTCATGATCCTGGTGGTCTGCTCCGACGTCGGCGGTTATGTGGCGGGCGTGCTGTTCGGCAAGCATCCGATGGTTCCCTCGATCAGCCCGAAGAAGTCGTGGGAGGGTTTCGGCGGCTCGCTGGTGTTCAGTGTGATCGGCGGTCTGCTCACGGTGACGCTCCTGTTGGATGCCAACTCGATGATCGGCGTCGTGCTCGGCGTCGGCCTGGTGCTGGTGGCCACTTGCGGCGATCTGATCGAATCGCAGATCAAGCGCGAACTCGGCATCAAGGACATGGGCACGCTGCTGCCGGGCCACGGCGGCATCATGGACCGCCTCGACTCCATGCTCCCGTCGGCGTTCGTCTCCTGGCTGGTGCTGTCCACGCTGCTGTGATCCGGCGCGTCAGACCTTCTTGGCCGCGCGGCGCAGCTGCAGGATGCGCACGCCGCCCACCGAGGCCATGACGAGCGCGCCGCCGATCATCGACAGCAGCACGGTGACGCCGAGTGGCAGCGAGAAGTCCCAGAAGAAGAAGTGCACTTGCACCTGCTCGAGGTTCTGCACGATGAAGATCAGCAACAGGACCAGGATCAAGACGCCTGCGACGAGTCCGGTCCAGGCGTAACCGGCGCGCGAGGCGAGAGACTTCTTGGCCGGGACGGCGGGCGGAACGACCGGCGGGGCGCCCGGGGGCGTCGTGCGCTGACGCTGTGACAGGTCCGGATCCGGTTCCGGCGGGTGTTCGGCATGCGTGGACATATCTCGATCATGGCCGACGGCTATCAGGCCCGCACGCATTTCCTCGGGACGAACCGGGCATGTCGAGCCGTGCGTACGTGGTCGAGTGCGCGGGTGTCTGCCGCGGATGGGAGAATGGAACGATTATGACCGTCTCCCTGCCCCTGGTTTTCGACGCTCCGCGCCGTGGCATGCCGCCGCGTCATCTCGCCGACCTCGACGCCGATGGCAGGCGCGCGGCCATCGAGGAGCTGGGCCTGCCGAAGTTCCGTGCCGATCAGATCGCCCGGCAGTACTACGCGCGATTGCAGGCCGATCCGGCGCGGATGACGGATCTGCCCGCCGCGGTCCGGGAGAAGATCGGCGAGGCGCTGTTCCCGCCGCTGCTCGACGTGGTCAAGCATGTCGCGTGTGACGAGGGGGAGACGCGCAAGACGCTCTGGCGTGCGGGCGACGGCACGCTGCTGGAAAGCGTGCTCATGCGCTACCCCGATCGCGCGACCCTGTGCATCTCCAGCCAGGCCGGTTGCGGCATGGCGTGCCCGTTCTGTGCCACCGGCCAAGGTGGGCTGAACCGCAACCTGTCCACCGCGGAGATCGTCGACCAGGTGCGTGCCGCGGCCGCCGCGCTGCGGGACGGGGAAGTGGCCGGTGGGCCGGGCAGACTGTCCAACATCGTCTTCATGGGCATGGGGGAGCCGCTGGCGAACTACAAGCGGGTGGTCGCCGCGGTCCGCCGGATCACCTCGCCCGCGCCGGACGGACTCGGTATCTCCCAGCGCAATGTCGTGGTCTCGACCGTCGGGCTGGCTCCGGCCATCCGCAAACTGGCCGACGAGGGATTGTCGGTGACGCTCGCGGTCTCGCTGCACACGCCCGACGACGAACTGCGCGACACCCTGGTTCCGGTGAACAACCGCTGGCCGGTCGCGGAGGTGCTCGACGCGGCCCGCTACTACGCCGACAAGACCGGCCGCCGCGTCTCGGTCGAATACGCGCTCATCCGGGACATCAACGACCATCCGTGGCGCGCGGACCTGTTGGGCGAGAAGCTGCACAAGGCGCTCGGCTCCCGGGTCCACGTCAACGTCATCCCGCTCAACCCGACTCCGGGCTCCAAGTGGGATGCCAGCCCCAAGCCGGTCGAGCAAGAGTTCGTCCGCCGCGTCAACGCCAAGGGCGTGCCCTGCACGGTCCGCGACACCCGCGGCCAAGAGATCGCCGCCGCCTGCGGGCAGTTGGCCGCGGAGAACTGAAATACTCGGCTCGCATGATGGGTGGCGGCGCAGCCTCGCGCCGCCCATTGCAGGGCGAGCGTTTCCCCGACGGAAGCGCTAGCCGCGGTTCTTCGCCGGACGGTTGGTGGCGGCGCGACGTTCGGCTTCCTTCGTCTTGATGCGCTCGTTCTCCGCGCGGACCGCGGCGTAGTTCTCCCGCTCGCGCACGAGCCACTCCGGCGGGTCGGCGAGCAGGGCGTCGATCTCGTCGACCGTGAGGTGGTCGGAGACCCCGGCGCGGGTCAAGCCGGTGTTGGAGACACCGAGTTTGCGTGCCACCACATCGCGCGGAAACGGGCCGGTGCGGCGCAGTTCGGTGAGCCATTCGGGGGGATCGTCGCGCAGCGCGTCGAGCTGGGTGCGCGAGATCGGCGCGCTGCGGAACTCCTCGGGTGCGGCCGGAAGGTAGATGCCGAGCTTGTTCGCCGCCGTCAACGGCTTCATCATCTGCGGTTTCTTGTCCGGGCTCACCGACCCAGCTTACTGGGCGGCGCGGCGGGGCCCGACCGCGCGGTGGCATACGCTTCCACGAATGAGCCCGTTGGAGTCGATCGATGTCGTGCGCCTGCGCTGGTTCGTCGCGGTCGCGCAGGAGTTGCACTTCGCGCGCGCGGCGAAGGCGCTGCACATCTCGCGGCAGAAGCTCAGCCATACCGTCATCGACTTGGAAAACGAACTCGGCACAAAGCTTTTCGTGCCCGGCGCGCAACCGACCCAGCTCACCGACGACGGCCGCGAATTGCTGGAGCGGGCCCGCGAGGTCATCGCGCGCGCCGAGGCGGCGGCGCAGCGGAACGAACCGGAGGCATCGGCCGTCCTGCGGGTGGGTTTCGTGCCGGGCGTCACGGTGTCCAAATGGACCCGGATCTGGGCCGAGCGGTTCCCGGACATCCCGCTCGAGGTGAGCGCGCTGGCGCAGGCGGATCAGGAGGCGGCTCTCCGTGCGGGGAGCGTGGACATGTGCTTCGTCCGGCTGCCGATCGACCCCGAAGGCATGAGCGCGATCCCGCTCTACCGTGAGGTCCCGGTCGTGGTGGTGCAGAAGGAACACCCGCTGTCGGTGTTCGACGAGGTGCGCATGGCCGACCTGGCCGACGAGCGTCTCCAGGACACCTCGGACGTCGACGCGGTCGGCGGCGCGCTGGAGCTGGTCGCGGCGGCCGGCGGCGCGGCGATCGTGCCGCACTCGCTCGCTCGCCTGCATCATCGCCGCGACCTCGTCTACCGTCCGATGCTCGACGTTCCCGACACGGAGGTCGCGCTGGCCTGGCCGGCCGGCCGCACCACGGATCTGGTCGAGGAGTTCGTCGGCGTCGTCCGTGGCCGTTCCGAGCGCAGTTCCCGCAGCCAGGCCCGAGCCGACAAGGACGAGTCGCGCAAGAAGCCCCCGGCCAAGAAGGTGGCTGGTCGTCCGGCCCCGGCCAAGAAGAAACCTGCCCGACGCCGCGGACGCTAGCGATCCGTCCGGCGACGGCGCGAACCCGGCCCGGGTTCGCGCCGCCCGGCGATCAGCTCTTGCAGACTCGGTTCAGCTCGTCCGTCGCGGCGTCCATGCTCGTGACCTTGTCGTCGGTCAGAGCGCGGGCATAGGCGGCGATGGCTTCCTTCTCCGCGCCGTCGGCCTGGATGGCCGCGAGCTTGGCGGCGAGGGACTGCTGCACGGTCGGGTCCAGATTCCCGCCCGACTCGTCGATGGCGGCGTTGATCGCGTCGACGGCCGCGCCGCACGCCGGTGACTGGGCATACGCGGGAGCGGCGGGCGACAACAGCAGCGAGCCGAACGCACTCGCGGCGAGCAGGGCGGCCGAGCAGATCTTGATCATTGCGTCCTAAGTAGTCGTGCGAACAGAAACCGAGGTCCGCGACCCGGCTGGGACGCGGACCTCGGACGCACACGGTACCGGGCCGCAGCCCGCGGTACAGAACGAATGAAATTGTGCGAGACGACTTTTCGGCTAGCGCGGCTTGCGCTGGAGCACCGAGTCGCGGATCAGGATGCCCGCGATCAGGACGGCGAAGCCGACGAGGAAGATGTCCTCGATCTTGCCCTTGTGGTTGCCGACCAGCATGGCCAGCAGGATCAGCGCGACGATCCAGCCCGCGATCCGGAAGGTACGACGCGACTCGCCGCTCCAGCCCCAAGCGGCGGAGGGAACTTCGGCGGGATCCACGCGAGTGACGACGCGCTCGGTTTCGACGTGTTCGAGTTCCGTGGCGGCCACGATCGCTCCTTAGCTGTTACTTGTACCGCGATTCCGGTACGCACTCGATGAGCTGCTGCCGCATATCGTGACATACGACGGTGCGTCGTTGTAAGTCGGCCCGCGCCGGTCGAACACGTTCCCGAGGTAGGACACAATGAAGGCGTGTCCGACATCGTGAGAGTCCTGCTGCTGGGCAGCACCGGATCCATTGGCACCCAAGCGCTCGAGGTGATCGCCGCCAATCCCGACCGCTTCGAGGTGGTCGGACTCGCCGCGCGCGGCGGCAACACCGAGCTGCTCGCCGCCCAGATGGCCGCCACGGGCACACGCAATGTGGCCGTGGCCGATCCGGCCGCGGCCCAGCGGCTGGACCTGCCGCTGGGCGGCCCGGGCGCGGTGACCGAGCTGGTGCGCCGCACCGAGGCGGACGTCGTGCTGAACGCCCTGGTCGGCTCGCTCGGGCTGGAGCCGACCCTGGCCACCCTCCAGTCCGGTACGCGCCTGGCGCTGGCCAACAAGGAATCGCTGGTCGCGGGCGGGTCCCTGGTCACCCGCGCCGCCGTCCCCGGACAGATCGTCCCGGTCGACTCGGAGCACTCCGCGCTGGCACAGTGCCTGCGCGGCGGTCGCGCCGACGAGGTCGACCGGCTGGTGCTGACCGCCTCCGGCGGCCCGTTCCGCGGCTGGACCGCCGAGATGCTGGAGTCGGTCGAGCCCGCCGAGGCCAAAGCGCATCCCACCTGGTCGATGGGTTTGATGAACACCCTGAACTCGGCGTCCCTGGTGAACAAGGGGCTCGAGTTGATCGAGACGCACCTGCTGTTCGGCGTGCCCTACGACCGCATCGACGTCACCGTGCACCCGCAATCGATCGTGCACTCGATGGTCACCTTCACCGACGGCTCCACGCTCGCCCAGGCCAGCCCGCCGGACATGAAGCTGCCCATCGCGCTGGCGCTCGGCTGGCCGGACCGGGTGCCCGGCGCGGCCGCGGCCTGCGATTTCGGCACCGCGTCCACCTGGACGTTCGAACCGGTCGACAACGACGTCTTCCCCGCGGTCGAACTCGCGCGCGCGGCCGGCGAGGCCGGCGGCAGTGTCACCGCGGTCTACAACGCCGCCAACGAGGTCGCGGTGCAGGCTTTCCTGGACGGCGCCCTCCGTTTCCCGCAGATCGTCGGCACGGTGGCCGCCGCGGTGGAGGCGGCCCAGCAGTGGCGCGCGGAGCCGGAATCGCTCGACGAAGTCCTCGCCGCGGACACCTGGGCGCGGGAGTTCGCCGCCGCCCGGGTACGCGGCTGACGCCAGTCGGCGCCGGATCGGACGCGCGAAGCGGCGGCGTCCCTCCGCCTTCGCTGCGGCCGTGCGCGGGTTGAAGACGGACTACGTCCGGCAGCACCCATTAGAGTGGTCAGAGTGCTCGCGGCCAGGAGCGGACGCGCGCGTGCGGGATATTCGAGCTGCGCATACGCAGGAGGGCTGTAGAGCAAATGGTGTTCGCGTTGGGGTTCGTGCTGTTCGCGCTGGGCATCACGGTGTCGATCGCGCTGCACGAATGTGGGCACATGTGGACCGCCCAGGCGACCGGCATGAAGGTGCGGCGGTACTTCATCGGATTCGGGCCGAAGATCTTCTCGTTCCGCCGCGGCGAGACCGAATACGGTCTCAAGGCGCTTCCGCTCGGCGGTTTCTGCGACATCGCGGGCATGACGGCGCTCGACGAACTGCGCCCGGAAGAACTCGACCGCGCCATGTATCGCCAGGCCACCTGGAAGCGGCTGGTGGTGATGTCCGGCGGCATCGCGATGAACTTCGTCCTCGGCTTCATCTTGATCGTGGTGCTCGCTGTCGGCTGGGGGCTGCCCAATCTGAAGGAACCCCCCGCCACCGCGCTGGGGGTCATGAGCTGCGTGCCGCAAGGGAAGCCGGACGGCTCGTCCGAGTCCTGCACCGGCACGGGCCCGGCGCAGCGCGCCGGATTGCAGCGCGGTGACATCGTCAAAGAGGTGAACGGCGTCAAGGTGGACACCTGGCGGCAGTTCCAGGCCGAGACCCAGAAGCAGACCGGCCCCTTCACCTATCTCATCGAGCGCGACGGCAGCACCCTCACCATTCCGGTGACCCCGGAGCGGGTCGTGCGCTACCCCGAGGGCGGTGGCGAGGGCCGCGTGGTCGGCGCCGTCGGCGTGGCGCCCGAGCGCTACGACCCCGTGCAATACGACCTGCTGGGCGCTGTCCCCGCCGCCGCCGGGTTCACCGGCGACATGTTCCTGCGCACGGTCGACTCGCTGACCGAGATGCCCGCGAAGGTCTCCGCGCTGTGGAACGCGGTCACCGGAGGCGAGCGTGATCCGGAGACACCGGTCAGCGTGTACGGCGCCAGCAAGATCGGCGGCGAGACCGCCGAACGCGGCCTGTGGAACGTTTTCATCCTGGTGCTGGCCAGCCTGAACTTCTTCCTCGGCATCTTCAACCTGCTGCCGTTGCTTCCCCTGGACGGGGGCCACATCGCGGTGGTGATCTACGAGAAGATCCGCAACACCATCCGCGGTTGGAAGGGACTCGCGCCGGGTGCGCCGGTGAATTACCTGAAGTTGCTGCCGGCGACCTATGTCGTGGTGGTGATCGGCGGTGCGTACATGCTGCTCACCCTGGCCGCCGACATCGTGAACCCGATCAAGCTGTTCTGACCGGCGCCGTCGATCAGGCGGTGTGACCGGCGACGTAGGGTGGCCGTCGCGCGCCACGGCTAGACTCGGCACCGAACCGGCCGGACACGACGAAAGTAGGCAGCCGAAGGTGACCAGCACAATCGGATTGGGGATGCCGACCGCCCCCGCGGCAGTGCTCGCTCCACGGCGTAAGACCCGCCAGCTGATGGTGGGCAATGTCGGGGTGGGCAGCGACCACCCGATCTCGGTGCAGTCCATGACCACGACCAAGACGCACGATGTGAACGCCACCCTGCAGCAGATCGCGGAGCTGACCGCGTCGGGGTGCGACATCGTGCGGGTGGCCTGCCCGCGTCAGGAGGACGCGGACGCGCTGGCCACGATCGCCTCGAAGTCCCAGATCCCGGTGATCGCCGACATCCACTTCCAGCCCCGCTACATCTTCGCCGCGATCGACGCCGGGTGCGCCGCGGTCCGGGTCAACCCGGGCAACATCAAGGAGTTCGACGGCCGGGTCAAGGAGGTCGCCAAGGCCGCGGGTGCGGCGGGCATCCCGATCCGCATCGGCGTGAACGCCGGTTCGCTGGACAAGCGGATGATGGAGAAGTACGGCAAGGCCACGCCGGAGGCGCTGGTGGAGTCGGCGCTGTGGGAAGCGAGCCTGTTCGAGGAGCACGGGTTCGGTGACATCAAGATCTCGGTCAAGCACAACGACCCGGTGATCATGGTGGAGGCCTACCGGCAGCTGGCCGCGCAGTGCGACTACCCGCTGCACCTCGGCGTCACCGAGGCGGGCCCCGCGTTCCAGGGCACGATCAAGTCGGCGGTCGCGTTCGGTGCGCTGCTGGCGGAGGGAATCGGCGACACGATCCGCGTCTCGCTGTCCGCGCCGCCCGCCGAGGAGGTCAAGGTCGGCGGGCAGATCCTGCAATCGCTGAACCTGCGCCCGCGCAAGCTCGAGATCGTGTCGTGCCCCTCGTGCGGGCGCGCGCAGGTCGACGTGTACACGCTGGCCAACGAGGTGACCGCGGGCCTGGAGGGCATGGCGGTGCCGCTGCGAGTGGCAGTCATGGGCTGCGTCGTGAACGGGCCCGGTGAGGCGCGCGAGGCCGACCTGGGTGTGGCCTCCGGCAACGGCAAGGGCCAGATCTTCGTCAAGGGCGAGGTCATCAAGACCGTTCCGGAGGCGCAGATCGTCGAGACGCTGATCGAAGAGGCGATGCGCATCGCCGAGGAGATGGGCGAAGACGCGGGCGCGGGCGAACCGGTCGTCACCGTCGGCTGAGGACGCGCCTACCAGCGCTTTCGGCTTAGTCATACCGCATAGCGCCGGTTCGTGGCAGGCTGTCATCGTGCGGAGGCTGCTGGAGCCGGCGCGACGGGCCAAATACGCCCCTGCGCGGCAGCTCGCTAATCGGGATCTTGCTCAGGTGCTACGTGTGCTGGATGCGGATCCGGTCGCCTCGTGCATGGTCGCGGCCCGCCTGCAAGAGTTCGGTTTGGACAACCGGTGCGGCCAAGGGGAGCTGTGGAGCAGGGGCGGTCCGTCGGAATCGTTGTGTTTCTCGGGTGCGAACCTGGTGCCGTTGCTGGGGGATCGGGACGCACTGCGCGCGTTCGCCGACCGCGCTATGCGCTGGCCCCGCGTCTGTTCCTCGGTGGTCGGGCGCAGGGAACTGGCGTTGCCGCTGTGGGAGATGTTGACCGGGCACTGGGGTCCGGAACGTGAGCTACGCGGGGAACAACCGCTGCTGGCACTGGCTCAGCCACCACTGGCCACGCCCGACGCGGAGGTACGCCGGGTGCGTCGCGACGAACTCGACCGCTACCTCTCGGCCGCGATCGCCATGTTCATCGAGGAGGTCGGCGTCGACCCGCGCGCGGGTGACGGCGGACGCGGCTATCGCCGCCGCATCCAGAGCTTGATCGAATCCGGCCGTGCCTGGGCTCGTTTCGAGGACGGGGAAGTGGTCTTCAAAGCGGAGGTCGGCTCGCTGTCCCGGCGCACGGGCCAGATCCAAGGCGTCTGGGTGCACCCGGATCATCGGGGGAAGGGGCATGGCACCGCGGGTACCGCGGCGGTCGCGAACGCCGTGGTCGCCTCGGGCCGCACTGCCAGCCTGTACGTGAACGACTACAACGCGATCGCTCGCCGCGCCTACAGCCGCGTCGGATTCCGGCAGATCGCGACTTTCGCCACCGTGCTCGTCGACTGAGCGTGGCCGACTCCGCGGCGAATTCCGGAGTGCCGCAGGCGTTTGCCCATCAGTGACTATTACCATCGGTGCCGATGTCCACTCGGATGCTTCTCTCGGTCGCCGTCGCGGCCCTCACGGTGGCGGCCGCCGGTTGTGCGAGCAAGCCGCAGGGGCCGGTCCCCGTCGCGGACGCGTTCGTCAAAGCGTTCGCCGAGCACCGGGTCAGCGCCGCCGCCGACCTCACGAACCTGCCGGAAAAGGCAGACGCCGCATTGCGTTCCGCGTGGAATCAGCTCCAGGCCGAACAGCTCACGGCGCGCACCGGCGCGGCGCGCGTAACCGGTGACACCGCGACCGTCGACTACACCTACGAGTGGCGGCTACCGAAGAACCGGACCTGGAAGTACTCGGGCCAGTTGCAGATGGGACGCAGCAACGGGCGCTGGATGGTGCGCTGGACCTCCTCCGACATCCATCCCAAACTCGGTGACACCCAGACCATGGCGTTGCGATCCGAGCCGCCGCCGCGGGCGCGGGTGAACGAGCAGTCCGGCAGCGACATCATGGTGCCCGGCAAGGTGTCCCGGGTCGCGTTCGTAGCGGCCGACGCCGCCGATCCGAAAAGTGTGGCCACCGCGCTCTCCGCCGCGCTGTACCGTTTCGACAAGTCGCTGACGCCGCAGTCGATTCTCGACGCGGCCGAGGCCGCGCACGGCGCCTACACGGTCGCGCTGCTCAACGACCTCGAATCCGCAGAGGTGACGACCGATCTGATCGGGTTGCCCGGCGTCACGTTGACCCAGCAGTGGGATCTGGTCGCCACCGATCGGGAGTTCGCGCCCGATCTGCTCACCCAGGTGCGTAAAACGGTGATCGCGGAAGTGGACGGCAAAGCGGGGTGGAGCGTGGTTACCCTGAACGCCAACGGCGCCGACACCGATGTCCTGATGGAAGTGCCTTCGCAGCCCGCGCCGTCGTTCTCGCTCAGCGTCGACCGCAACGTGCAGAATGCCGCACAGCGTGCCGTGCAAGCGCGTACCGAGCAGACCATGATGGTGGTGCTGCGCCCGTCCACCGGCGCGATCCTGGCGGTCGCGCAGAACAAAGCCGCCGATCGGGACGGCCCCCTCGCCACGATCGGCCAATATCCGCCCGGCTCGGTATTCAAGACGGTGACCGCCGCCGCGGCCATGTCGAACGGTCTCGCGACCCCGGACACGGTGCTGCCGTGCCCGAGCCGAATCGTGATCGGGGAGCGGACCATCCCCAACTACAACCTGTTCACTGTCGGCAATGTGCCGATGTCCACGGCCTACGAGCGGTCCTGCAACACCTCGTTCGCCAAACTCGCCAGTGATCTGCCCGGTCCCGCGTTGCACGAGGCCGCCGCGAAGCTCGGTGTGGGACCCACGTATACGGTGGTGGGGCTGCCGACGACCACCGGTTCGGTGCCCGCCTCGGACGACCTGATCCAGCGCACCGAGGACGGCATCGGTCAGGGCAAAGTGGTGGTCAGCCCGTTCGGCATGGCGCTGATGGCGGCGACCGTAGCGCACGGCTCGGCGCCCGTGCCGTACCTGATCGCGGGGCGGCCCACCCAGGTCGATGGCGACCGTCCGGCCCTCGCTCCCGACGTCATCGAGGGATTGCGCACGATGATGCGCAAGGTGGTCCTGGGTGGTACGGCCGAGCGGATCGCCGATCAGGGCGAGGTCTACGGCAAGACCGGCGAAGCCGAAGTGGACGGCGGGTCGCACTCCTGGTTCGTCGGCTTCCGTGGCGACATCGCTTTCGCGACGCTGCTGGTCAAAGGGGGCAGTTCCGACAACGCCGTCGCGGTGACACGGGACATGCTGGCGGCGCTGCCACCCGGATACTGACGCGTCGCCGCTCACACTGTCATTCACCGGAGGCCGGCCCGATCAGCAGATGCTCCAAGCTGACCGTGTGGTCGGAGTACTGGTCGACACCGATGACGGCGACGAAGTCGTGATCACCGGCACGCTGTTGCAGAGCGCCCCACGAGTGGGCCAGATACCAACCCGCTCCGGCGGTGCCCCGTGGACCCAAACCGCCGCAATGCATCCAGTAGCGGCCGGGATGCCGATCCGGGCTCGGGCGTACCCGGGCGACGACGCCGATGTTGCGGTCGTCGCCGGAGTCGTACCCGCTTCCGTCGGCCAGACGCAGATGCACGGAACGGAAACCGTCCTCGGCGACGCTGTCGCGCACGGTGAACAGCGGACGCTCGACGGTGTCCAGATACAACCGCAGGCAGTCGTTGCCGGTGAGCCCGAAGCTGATGCACGGGCGGTCGCGGCGCGCGACGAGATCGCGGTCGCTGCGGACGTCGACCGGGATGCTGGTGTGGCGTTGCAGGAAGGAAAGCACGTACAGCAATCCCCGCAGATCGTTCTCCGCCACCACCGACGGGAGGTCGACGTATCGGTTTCCGAACGCGCCGCCATGCTTCTGAAACACACGCTGCTGGCCGATGCCCGCCGCTCGAAGCGCTTGCGCCGCTGGCCGTGCCAACTCGAATGCCGAGTACACCAGCGTCGTTCCGGTGGTGATCATCTCGGCGCCCAGGAAAGCCTCGAGTGAGGCCTCGACGCCGGAAAATCCCGTTCCCTGCGAAGGGATGTCGATGGGTGCGGAGTTGGCCATCTGAAACAATCCCTCAACGGTCCAGCCCGGGAACATCCGCTCCAGCACTCGGCAGTGGTAGTCGCGCGGCAGCCCGATCATGCGCCCGGACAACCACTGGTAGTACTGCGCCTTCGCCGGCCCGTGCCCGGGCGGGATGGGCGGATCGAGCCGCGCCGCGCACCGGTCGTACGCGGCCAGAAAATCGTGATGACTCTTGAGATGCCGCTCCGCCAGCAGCATCTTGAGTACGGTCGCCAACGAAACCCCCTTAACCCCTGCAGCCTCCGTCCACGGTGGCGGAGACTCGTGTCGTAGTCGCTCGACCGCGACGAAGCTGGGCCGCCGGCAACAGCCTGCCGACGGCCCAGCCGCTTCAGCCGTCAGATGTAGGTGAACGCAAGACCATTACTGGTTCCTCCTGCAGTGGTGACGGTGAGTTGTACGGTGCCCGTCCCGGCGGGTGTGACCGCCGTGATCTGGACCGCGGAGTCGACGGTGAACGACGCCGCCGGTGTGGCGCCGAAGTCGACGGCGGTTGCTCCGGTCAAATTCGTTCCGGCGATGACGACCGTCGTCCCGCCCGCCGCCGACCCCACGTTCGGCAGCGCCGTGATCAATGTGGGAACCCCGAGGTAGGTGTAGGCGATTCCGTTGCTGGTACCTCCTGCGGTGGTGACGGTGACCTGTACGGTGCCGGTCCCCGCGGGTGCGACCGCGGTGATCTGCGTATCGGAGAGCACTGTGAACGAGGTGGCCGGTGTGCCGCCGAAGGTGACCGCGGTGGCGGTGGACAGCCCCGTCCCGGTCAGGACGACGATCGTCCCACCGGCTTCCAATCCCACATTCGGCAGCACCGTGGTGAGGGTGGGCAGCGGAATGTAGGTGTAGGCCACGCCATTGCTGGTTCCGCCCGCTGTGGTGACGGTGAGTTGCACCGTTCCGGTTCCGGCGGGTGCGACAGCGGTGATCTGGGTGGCGGAGTCGACGGTGAACGAGGTCGCCGGGGTGGCGCCGAAGTCGACCGCTGTGGCTCCGGTCAGCCCCGTCCCGGTGAGAACGACGATCGTACCGCCCGCTTCCACGCCCACATTCGGGACAGCTGCCGTCAGCGTGGGAACTGCGATGTAGGTGTATGGAAGGCCGTTGCTGGTTCCGCCGGATGTGGTGGCGGTGACCTGCACTGTACCGGCTCCGGCGGGTGCGACGGCGGTGATCTGCGTATTGGAGTCGACCGTGAACGAGGTCGCCGGTGTACCGCCGAAGTCGACACCGGTGGTACCGGTCAGCCCGGTTCCCGTGAGAACGACCGTCGTTCCGCCCGACACCGGACCCACGTTCGGCACTATCGCTGTGAGGGCGGGAACCGGAATGTAGGTGTAGGGCAGGCCGTTGCTGGTTCCGCCCGCTGTGGTGACGGTGACCGACACTGTTCCGGTTCCGGCGGGTGCGACGGCGGTGATCTGGGTGGCGGAGTTGACGGTGAACGAGGTCGCCGGTGTGCCGCCGAAGGCGACCGCGGTAGCTGTCGACAACCCGGTGCCGGTTATGACGACCGTCGTCCCACCAGCTGCCACACCCGCATTCGGGACCAACGCGGTGAGCGTGGGGACCGCGACGTAGGTGTAGGCGACGCCGTTGCTGGTTCCGCCCGCTGTGGTGACGGTGACCGACACGGTTCCGGTTCCGGCGGGTGCGACGGCGGTGATCTGGGTGGCGGAGTTGACCGTGAACGAGGTCGCCGGTGTGCCACCGAAGCTGACCGCTGTAGCTCCGGTCAGGTTGGTTCCCGTGAGAACGACGGTTGTTCCGCCGGACACCGGTCCGACATTCGGGACCACCGTGGTGAGGGTGGGCACCGCGACGTAGGTGTAGGCGACGCCGTTACTGGTCCCACCCGGTGTGGTGACGGTGACCGATACCGTTCCGGTTCCGGCGGGTGCGACGGCGGTGATCTGGGTGGCGGAGTTGACCGTGAACGAAGTCGCCGGGGTGCCACCGAAGCTGACCGCTGTCGCTCCGGTCAATCCGGTTCCCGTGAGAACGACCGTCGTTCCGCCCGACACCGGACCCACGTTCGGCACTACAGCTGTGAGGGTGGGAACGGCGATGTAGGTGTAGGCGACGCCGTTGCTGGTCCCGCCCGCTGTGGTGACGGTGACCGATACCGTTCCGGTTCCGGCGGGTGCGACGGCGGTGATCTGGGTGGCGGAGTTGACGGTGAACGAAGTCGCCGGTGTGCCACCGAAGCTGACCGCTGTAGCTCCGGTCAGGTTGGTTCCGGTGAGAATCACCGTTGTTCCGCCCGCGGCCGGTCCGGTGTTCGGGACCACCGTGGTGAGGGTGGGCACCGCGACGTAGGTGTAGGCGACACCGTTACTGGTCCCACCCGGTGTGGTGACCCTGACCGATACGGTTCCCGTTCCGGCGGGGGCGACGGCGGTGATCTGGGTGGCGGAGTTGACGGTGAACGAAGTCGCCGGTGTGCCACCGAAGGTGACCGCTGTAGCTCCGGTCAGATTGGTTCCGGTGAGAACCACCGTCGTCCCGCCGGTCACCGGCCCGGTGCTGGGGGCGATGCTCGTCAGCGTGGGCACCGCGGCGTAGGTGTAGGCGACGCCGTTGCTGGTTCCACCCGATCCGGTGACGGTGACTTGCACGGTGCCGGTCCCGGCGGGCGCGACGGCCGTGATCTGAGTCGGGGAGTTGATTGTGAAAAGCGTCGCGGTGCTGCCGAATCGCACCGTCAGCGGGCCGGTGAACCCGGTACCGGTGATGATGACGCTGTTACCGCCCGCGGTGGGACCGGAAGTCGGCGAGATGGACGTGATCGTGGGGACCACGACATAGGTATAGGGGACCGCGCCGCTGGTGCCGCCGGGACCGGTCACGGTGACCGGAACGATCCCCGTCCCGGCCGGAGTGACGGCCGTGATCTGCGTGTCGGAGACGACCGTGAACGAAGTCGCCGGTGTACTGCCGAACGTGACCGCGGTCGCGCCCGTGAAGCCGGATCCATTCAGCGTGACCGTGGTTCCGCCGGCTGTGGACCCTTGATTCGGAGTAATGCTGTTCAACGCGGGAACGGCGACATAGGTGTAGGGGAGCCCGTTGCTGGTCCCGCCCGAGTTGGTGACGGTGACCTGCACGGTGCCGACCGAACCGGCGGGGGCGACCGCAGTGATCTGGGTGGCGGAATCGAGCGTGAACGTGGTTGCGGTACTGCCGAATCGTACGGTGGTGGGACCGCCGAATCCGGTGCCCGTGATCGTGACGCTCGTACCACCCGTGGTCGGTCCCGATGTCGGGGACAGAGAGGTGATGGTAGGCATGACGCTGCCTCCTTGTTGCCGTGGTGATTGTTCCTCTGTCACCGGGGGCGCCGACAATTCCATGGCCCGGCTGGTTTCCATCTCACTCCGAGACATCGGGGCTGGCAACATGTCTGGAATCCGTTTTGGTCCGTTTTCGGATAGGTGGCGGCGTGTCTGTTTGCGAAGTCAACTACTTGGCACGCGTTGCGGCAGCGAAGTTTTCGGCGGCGTCGCGACGCCGCCGATTATTTGCCGACGCGAAGCGGACGACCGGAGCACGGAGAGCCGCGAACATTCGGCGACCACTGGAAATGGCCCCGCGGTGTCCCGCTCGTCGAGCTCCTGTCCGCGTCACAGGAACAGTTCGGGCGGATCGTCGAATTCGATGCCCGCCTGCCGCACCCGGGCCACCATCTTCCGATCCCACTCCCGGTGTGCCCGCAGCGCCATGCGGAACTCGCCCATCTGCTCGGACATCTGCTGTGTCTGCGAAATGGCGAGATCGCTGAGGACTTTCGCCGCATCGGCCTTCGTCTTGGTCATGTTGGCGTCGACGTCGCCGCGCTTGAACCACGCCGTCACCGCCGCCGACAGCGCCGATGAGCTGGCGATGAGCACCAGCGCGGCGAAGAGCGGCGACTGCTGTACCAGGTTCATGACGCCTCCCTCACCTTCACCGCGTGCAACGTCCGCACGTCTTGCAGCACCTGGCGGCGCTTCCACAGGAACGCGACGCCCAGTGCGATCGGCAGCGGACCGCCGAGAAACGTGGCCGCGCCGAGGCTTCGGTTCTCGAGCTGCAACAGCAGCAGCTGCGCACCGAAGGCCACCAGGGACCAGCCCAGCGCCCCGAGACCGACCTGCTCGATCAGATACCCCCAGACGTGCCGGGCGAACAGACCGACCAGCGTCGTGGCGCAGCCGATCAGCATGAGAACCAGCCACAGCGTCCGGAGCCCCGACGGCATGGCCGCGGTCGCCGAGTCAGGTGGCGGCCCGTAGACGCACTGCAAGAGCATCGAGGCGCCGAAGACAGCGCACAGCACCACCTCGAAGGGGTCGTGGCGGGTCTTCGCCTTGGTCGCTTTCATGCTGGTTCACCGCTGTCCGGTGGTGCCGGGCTGACCCGGTGGCGTGCCGACTCGACAGCGGGCAGTCCCAGCGCCGCCGCGATGATGGCGAGGACGAATCCGGAGAGGTCGGACGAGACAACGCCCTTGGTGACTCCGTACCCGATCAGCGCGACCAGCAGTGGGTACAACAACGCGCGGACGGGCTCACTGTGCAGGAACGTGATTACTTTGTTCATCGGTTCTTTCCTTTCTTTCTTGCTGCGGCATCGACGGTGCCGCCGGCCGGTCTCGAAGCCCGATGACTGGAGAACTGTGCGCAGCACCCAGGTGTCGGGGTCCGTTGGGACACGGTCGCGAGTTCGGACCGTGTCGGTGTCGTGGAATCCCGCCCCGAGCGGGATCTAGTTGAACCCGTGTGCGGTGGAGGACGGTTCGTGGTGCGACGCTTTCGCCCGCACCACACCGGTGCCGTCCGCTCGAATCCCGGTCGCCACCGTGGCGCGAGAAGCCAGCGCGTGCCGTCGCGAGGACGGGGAGAGGAATGTAGGCATGGCGCTGCCTCTCTGTTTGCTGGTTCCTCCAAAGCGGGGTGCCCGAAGCTGGTATTGGATCGGTTAACTCCGTTATGCCCCAGGAACAGCGCGTCGGCAACGTGTAGGATGATCCGTTTTTGTCCGTTTTCCAGATTGTTGCCACGTGTTGACCAGCGCCGGGTACCGCGCCGGGAGCGCATCGTCGGGCCTTGCCCCGGAGTTGTTCTCGCCGACATGACAGGCCGGGATTGTCGCCTTTGCTGCCGACCGTGCTTTCTGCGGACGGAATCCCTTCGCGCACAGCCACTATCGACGCCGGGCCGTTCCACGGCGCGTGGACTTCCGGGCACGTGGCCGCTGTCGATCGCCGGAGTGAAGGAAGGATCCTGCTGTTGCCGCGGGACGGTCTGCTCGAGAGGGACTGCGCAGTGAGTCAGGCGCTCAACGCGATCGGGCCGCCGCCGGATTCCCGGCGACGGCCCGTTGGCTGTCTCGATCAGACGTAGGTGTAGGTGACGCCGTTGCTGGTGCCACCCGAGCCGGTGACGGTGACCTGCACGGATCCGGTCGCACCTCCGGGAGCGACGGCGGTGATCTGCAACGCGGAGTCCACGGTGAAGGTCGTGGCGGTGCTGCCGAACCGGACGGTCAGCGGGCCGGTGAATCCGGTGCCGGAGATCGTGACGTTGTTACCGCCCGATGCGGGACCCGAAGCAGGGGAGACCGCCGTGATGGTGGGCACCACGACATAGATGAAGGTGACCCCGTTGCTGGTGCCGCCCGGAGCGGTGACGGTGACCGACACGATGCCCGTGCCCGCCGGGGCGACGGCCGTGATCTGCGTATCCGAGTCGACGGTGAACGAAGTCGCCGGTGTGGTGCCGAAAGTGACGGCGGTGGCACCGGTCAGTCCCGACCCGGTGAGCGTGACCGACGTCCCGCCGGCGGTTGACCCCTGGCCAGGGGCGATGGAGGTCAAAGCCGGGACGGCGAGATAGGTGTAGGTGGCACCGTTGCTGGTTCCGCCCGAATCGCTGACCGTCACCTGTACCGAACCGGCCGCCCCCGCGGGAGCGACGGCCGTGATCTGGATGGCGGAGTCGATGGTGAAAGTCGTTGCGGTGGAGCCGAAACGCACGGTCAGCGGACCGGTGAATCCGGTGCCCGCGATCGTGACGCTGGTGCCTCCCGTGGTGGGGCCCGAGGTGGGGGTGATCGAAGTGATTGTGGGCACGGCGATGCCTCCTGGTTTCGTGGAGATTGTTTTCCTCTACACCGGGGGGAGGGCGCCCCGACTCACTCAGTGGCCCGGCTCTTTCCATTAGCGCCCACCGCCGCTACCTCGGCAATAAGTCAGCCACTCCGTTTTTGTCCGTTTTGAATCCGGCGTGGGTTGGACGTCGCTCAGCGGAGTCCTAGTGGACACAGCGACTGTTCCGAAGCGCCGCGGGCGCAACCTCTCTCCGAAAGCACCTGTTTCGAGCCCGCTATCGTGGACCTAAACCGTGCTGTCGAGCGCGTTGCGTCGGAGGGGGATACGTTGACCGAGCGGAGCGGTGCCGGAATCGTTATATGGGGCAGCCGAGCCGGACTCGGCGGGGCTCCCACGCGGGCTTGTCCTACCCGTCGATCCGCGCAGGCAGGAATCGGAGCATGAACGGTCGGCCTCCACTGCTCCCGGCCGGTCCCGGGCGGGTCCTCGACGTCAAGGCCATCCTGGACGGAACCGTAGACATGAGCACCTACCGGCGCAAATACCTGGTCATCTGCGCACAGCCCCGACGCAATCTGGCATGGGACGTGGGCCTGACCAAGCCCGACCACAACGGAACCCTGTCGACTCTGACCGCCTGCATCGAATGGCTGGACGTCTACTTCGGCTGGGAACTGGTGAGCGTCTTCACCCGCCAGGTCGACAAGTGCTACATCCACCACGCGATGCTGCGGCGTCGAGCCCCGCATCAGCAGGTTTGAACCTCACTTCGCCGATCCGGCTGCGCTGTTCGGCGACCATGGTCGGCCGAAGAAACGCACAGCCGTCCGGCCATACACCCTCCGGTTTGGGACGGTCCGTTTGGCGGCGATCCAGCGTCCGGTCGGCTTCATCGCGGCAAGGACAAGAGCGATCAGCACGGGCGTCGCAAGGATGAGCAAGGCCGGTTTCCCCGTGTGGTCGACCATGGCGACGACGTAGATCACCCCGAGCACGGAATCGATGATCACCAGTACCCTGCCGACTGTGGTGCGAAAGATCAGCAGGACCGCTCCGAGTACATAGAGGATGGCCGCGCCCCCGACCAACTCGAGGGTCAGGGCCATTTCGCCCGACCAGTACTTCCGGTTGTCGTATGCGAATGCGGCCCCAGAGAAGGTTCCGACGGCGCACATCAGCCCTATGCCCAGTGTTATCGCAGCCGCGAAGATCGCGGTGGCACCGCTGGGCGGGGGTGGTTCAGGACGGCCGAACCCCCGCGGCGGCAGCTCGCGGCTGACGCCGCCATACGGATACCCCATTGGAATCCCCTCCCTCTTCCGTCGGAACTTGCCTCACCACCGACAGCTTCGGCCGCGCCTCCCGGCCCCGTGGAGCCCGCAGTCCACCGCTGCGGGCTGCGATGTTGTCCACCAACCGGTCATCAACCGACGGAATCCAATCAAACCTCATGGCACGTCGTAGATCTCCCACATCGCGAGTTCGGCCTCCGGAGAAGGAGTGCCATCCCATCGATGCGCTTGGAAGTCGTGGTCCGCCAGATATGACCGGTACTTTATCTTCGCGGCGCCAGTGTCGGCGATGTACAAGGTGCCTGTACGCGCCCCCAGTTCGCTCTTCTTCAAAGCGTGGGCCACGGTGGTCGCTACCGCCCGAAGACCATCAGGATTCGTAGACGCCGGTACGCAGAGATGGACGAAGACGATATCCCTGCCCCGCTCGTCCGCGGCGATGCCGAAGTTCACATCGAACAGGTTGACCTCGGGTGGAAGCCGAAGCTCGGCGGCGAATTTCGCTAGATCGGGTTCTTCGATCTTCTGCGTCGGAAAGCAACTGGCTATCTTCGCGGTGGTCGTCGACGATGACACCGTGCTCGTCGTCATCGAGCTGATGTCCGTGTCGGGCGTCGATCCGCAGCCGACGCCCGTGCATGCTACGGCTATCGCTGCAAGGGCTGAAGCGTACCGCGCAAATCGCCGGGTGGTGCGACGTAGCGAGATCATTTGACTGCCAGCTCCCATAGCTTTGGGTCGTCGAAAGTGGTGGAAACGGAGCTCGGCCACGTGTTGTTCGGCAGCCCGCGCGGGTTGTTCCGGAGATTCTTGAGTTCGTTCGCCGCGATCCCCTGCTCTTGCAGATTACCCACGGCAGCGGTGAAGATATCGGCCATCGCGGTGAAGGCTTGTCCGGCCAGTTGTCCTACAACGCCAGCGGCCTCCAGTGCTCCGACTACCTCGGCGATGTCGACGATCAACTCAACTATTTTGGCGTAAAATCCGACAATGGCTTTGACGATCTCAGTGTAGAGCGCATGTCCGCTTCTGGCTAAGGAGATCAGCTGATCGTGCACTTTGTCGCACAGTTCTGCTGTGGTGGTCATCGCCTGTTGCTGGCTCGTACGGGACGCGCTGTACCGATCCTTTGCGGCTCCGGTCCAATGCCCGTCCAGGCTGACGGTAGAGTTCGATTGGGCGTTTTCCGCACCTCGAACCGTACCACCTACAGCTTGCCAGTCGGCCGCGTACTGAATGAACAGATACGGTGCGGCAATTCCCTCGCCGATCTCGACGAATTTATCCATCACCTTCTTGAGTTCTACCTGTGCGTCGTCCCGCTTTGAAGTCACCAGCGCATAGAGTGGCGGCGCCTTCCATTTCAGGCCATCCACCGCGTCGTTCAATTTGTCCGGCAAATTGTTCCAATCGTTCCGCGCTTTCTTGAAGTCGCCGATTGATTTGTCCAGGTCTTCCTTCTTGAGCGTTTCGGTCATATGCTGAAGTCCACATCCAATTTTTTGAGATCGCCTTCACTCGCTTCGTCCTGGCTTCTGTAAGTGGCCGCCGCTCTATGTAGTGCGACACCCATTTCGGTGGCCTCGGCGCCCCCTTCACGAAGGCGATTCTGGATATACGCGGCGGTCTGGGTGTACTGATCCCAGGGGACTTGGAAGATGCCGAACTGAATCCTCGAAAATTTCAGTGGCTCTATTTGGTCTGCAGCATTGTAGAGTGCCTGATCCACGGTGTCGGTCCAGGCTTTCGATGCTCGATCGAGTAGATCCAGTTCTACGGATAGATTGTCTGCCATCAGATCTCGTTCTCGGTGAGTTGTCGAATGTGCTGGGCAAGGCGCTTGGAAATATCCGCCTCAGATTCTTGATCGAGGTGAGGATCTCTGACGAAAACCGGCTTCATCGCGCGGATCTGATCGGCGCATGCCACGATATCGTGGGCGATCGTGAAGGGTTCGGCAGACTGCGCCCATCGCGGATCGAGTCGGATAGCGATAATCCTTCTTTCATTCGCAGTCACGGTGAGAGCGGGCTTATCGGATTCGGTCAATCCGGAGCCGTGCGCTTCGTACGTGACGGGACCTATCAGACGTGCGAAGGTCTCTTGGTATTCATGAGTATCTCGCGTTCGCAGAAGTGCAGGGGCGATATCGTGCAGGGATGGCATCCCCGATTTCGGGATCGAGCCGGACTCGGCATAACGAATTTGCCGTTCATAGAGGGCGTATTTGTATGCGGTCATTATGCTCTCCGCGTAGCGCGACGGCTCCCAGTTGTCCTTCCAGTTGCGACTGAGTTTCACTTCCGTGGGCAGGCAGTCTTCAGCTATTTTCACTGATACCAGCGCGGACTTCTGCGGCAGAGTGAACGTGTCGTGCTCGATACCGGCCGTGTTGCCACCCCGATCTACGGCTGCCGATTCATCCTGCCGCCGACTGTCGTCGTCGGGCTCGTCATCCCAATAATTCGGGTCATCCCACGGAGGCGGGGTGTGTGCCGTCACTTGTCCGCTTTCGAAACCGACAGTGCCTGATACTCGGAAAGTCGCCGTCCAGCGAACTCTACCGGTGCGATATTCATGCTCGCCAAAACTCCCCTCTCGGTAGCCTGTCTACATATTCATACAGGCCGATGAACTCCCCATTGGGTTCCCGACACTACCGGGCGTGCCGGGCCGTCGGCAAGCGGCTGCGCAACGAGTTGTCCACGTATCTACCAACTTTCGGGGCGGGCGGCTGCGAGGCGTTGGAGGGCTTGGTCGATCCAGGTTGTGAAGTGGGTGGTCAGGTCGGTGGGGGTGGTGGGGCGGACGGTGATGTGGTCGGTGCGGTGTTCGGTGTAGCGGCCGTCGGTGGAGATGTCGTGCCACTGGAGGACTTTGGTGGGTTTGGTGTGGGTGTGCAGGGGGGCGGTGATGAGGACGGCGGTGCCGCCGCCGTCGACGGGGCGGCTGAGGAGGCGTTGGTATTGCTCGCGGGGTGTGTTGCGGGCGTTGTCTTGGAGGTAGGTGTCACGGCGGGGGATCAGGTCGTCGGGGTGGAAGGTGGCGGGTTTCTCCGCTCCGGGGGCGCAGGCGGGGATGGCGTTCACGAGGCGTGCCGGGAGTTGTTCGGCGGGGAACATGCGGGCGCGGATGGGGCCGTGCTCGTGTTGGTTGCCCGCTTGGCTGAGGATGACGGCGCGGTAGCTGTCGCGGGCGCCGAGGATCCGGTACTCGCGGATGTCGTCGGGGCCGGTGCTGTTCTTGTGCTTGCAGGTGCCGCCGAGGATTTCGATCCGGAGATCGGAGTCGCCGAGGGTGCGGAAGGCCGCGGCGATCTCGTCTAGTTCGTCCGCGGAGTAGCGCTGCCATACGCCGGCGCGGTGGGCGGCGAAGTCGTCGCGGAAGGCGAAACGGCTGGTATAGCGCAGTGGGCTGGGGATGCGATCGTGCGCGTCGCCGTACCAGAGAGCGGCGAAATCGTCTGTTTCCCAGGTCCATTCAGCCATGTGAGGTCCAATCCGGCCACGTCGGAGCGGCCACTATCCACGCACGCCCGCTACCTGTGGATGCGGGCGTGCGCCGAGTCGAGAAGTATGCGGGCGATCAGTCGGGGGTGCCACCGATGACGCCGCCGGGCAGCGTTCTCGGGGGCTCGCCGAGCAGCTCGTCGGTGTTCTCCTGGGTGATCAGGTAGTCCGGTGTCTTGTGCTCGGATTCGTCGTCCTTGCCGCTGCCGCGAGAGCCGTGCGGCATCATGCCCGACGTTCCGCTCGTGCCTCGCAGTCCGGAGGCGGTCCGCGCGGCGGTTGCCGGATTCACCGATGTGTTCGGCGTTCCCGGTGCGCCCGCGATGCTGCGTCCCGGTTGTGGCTGGTTCGTTGTGCCGGGCGTGCCGGGGCTGCCCGGTGTGCCCGGGCTGTGCGGGGTCGGGGTGCCCGTCGACGTGGTCTTCGTCGGGTCCGTGGTGGAGGCGGGAGTCGTCGACGTGGGGTCCACGCCTGCGGGCTTGGTCGTGGTATCGGACGCCGTCGTGTCGGAGGATTGCTGGTTCTGGGTCGACTCGTCGGTGGACTGCTGCTGTTCTTCGGTGCTCGTCGTATCGGGCTTGCCGTCGCCGTCCTTATCGCCGGGAGTGCCGGAATCGGTACTGGTAGGACCGTTGCCGGAGTCGTTCGACGAAGG
Organism: Nocardia sp. NPDC004718; assembly: GCF_053601535.1. Classification (NCBI taxonomy): domain Bacteria; kingdom Bacillati; phylum Actinomycetota; class Actinomycetes; order Mycobacteriales; family Nocardiaceae; genus Nocardia; species Nocardia sp. NPDC004718. Next base: position 59,935 of record NZ_JBSGCA010000006.1, on the reverse strand, counting down.
GCCGCCGCTGTCGTCGCTGTGGTATCCGCCAGGCGGAGGCGCTGGGATGTCCACCGACGCGGTCGGGTCGACCGGCGTGGGCAGCACCGGAATCTTGCCGTCCATCTCGCTGAACGGTTGGACGTAGTATTCCTGCATCGCGACGCGCGCGGATTGTTCGGCCAAGAAGCGTTCGCTCGACAGGTTCCAGCGCCTCGGATTGAAAATGCGATCCTCGAACGGGATGTTGACGAGGTCGGGTACAGCCTTCTTCGTATCGGTGATCGCGGTGGCGGCGTCGCGAACCCGGTAGTACAGCTCCTCGAGGGATGTCGTCAGATTCTGCGCTTCGCTGGTGTATTTGGCGATGGAGCTCTTGGACTGCTCCGCTGCGGGGCCGGACCAGGCTTGCGCAATGGAAGTCTGGATGGAGCGCGCGAAAGTCTCAACACCTCGCTCCCACTCGTTGCGAGCTTGCCAGTACGTGTCAGCTTGGGTGAACGTGTCGGTGGGGTCGAGCGGCTTGAACGTGTCGTTGATACGGGAGTGTTCCCAGCTGTCTGGGTGCTCACCACCGTTCGGGATGCGCTTGTCCTCGTAGCCGTTCATTTGTCCGTTCCATTCGGGAGCCTGGGCGGTGAGAACTGGACTCCGACGGGCGGGCGCTCGGGTAGGGTGGTGTTCAACCGGTTGAAGTCTGCGGCAAAGTCGCTGTCTACCTGCATGATTCGATCACGGGCGAGCCGATGCACCTCTTGGATGTCCTCGACGATCCGATAGTGATCTTCCATGATCTGATGGACGCTGTTGCGGTCCTCGGCCCCCCGAGCCTTCTTCTTGAATCTGTCGACCAGGGTTCCGGCTGAGACCATGTCGCCGTTACCCTCGCCCAAGCCCCAGTGAGATTGCCCTGCCGCAAGATCCATATACCTCTGAATCTTTCGAATCGCGTCTTTAAAATACTGGCAGTCGCGATCGATGTAGACGAAATCCTCTGGGGACATCTGGATTCCCAGCTGCCCTTCTCGCGCAGCATTCAAGATGTTTCCCATCGGCCGAGGCGGCTGCGCGTTATCGTCGCTCATGTGCTAATTCCCTCCCGGTGAGTACGATCGCTTCAGCATTTTTCAAGCGGTTGCAGGTATTGTTGGGACTACCTTTTCCGCCAGAGTCTTCGCGAGTGCACACGTGTCGAGTTGGCCCGTCTTTCGATTCGACGGAGGGTTGCTCAGGAAAACTTCGAGGCTTCCGCCCTTCATCTCGACGTTTATCGTGCACACAGCGTCGGGGTGCTCCTCGACCTGCCGCGTCGAGATCGCACGGCGTCCGTTGATGGCAAACTCGTGGGTGTCTGCAAACTTCTTGTCCCGCACCATGTCGACGGTGATATTTGTCGTTCTGATTACGGGTGCATATCCGTCCGTCTGGACCCATCCGCAACCACGCCACTTGACTCCCCCTGACGCGTTCGAGTCCTGTTTATCTTTGCTACGCAGATTCTCTGAATCGAGGACACTCTGCGGAATGTCGGTGCACGGGTCGTAGCCTGTAGGTACGTCAGGGGCGAGGGTTGGTCTAGCGGAAGGGGATCCGCTGTGCGATGCGTCGTCATCGGTTGGACCGCAGCCTGTCAGAACGAGTGCGGTGCCGACGGCGAGGACGGTCAGTCGCCGCAAATTCCGCCCTGATGTCATTGCTTCCCCTCGCGCACCGGTGTCTTGTTCCTGGCCTCTCCAGGGCCGGACCGGCCCCTCCGCCCCCTGCAGTGAATGTTGACGCTACCGGCGGCGTTTCCGGGGTGCAAGCGACCTGACATGCATCACCTGCGAGGGATCCACCCTAGTTCAACGAGTGCCCGGCCTCGCGCGAGCAAGAGGCCGGGGCATAGACGAGCGGCGGGGTTACAACTGCGATGGGCCTAGTTCTCCGCTGGCTATGCGTCCGGTGAATGAGTCCCACCCGCGTGAGTTGAACACCAGAGTCGGTCCGGCGGCATTCTTCGAGTCGCGTACACCCACCGAGCCTCCCCGCAAGAACGCGACCTCGACACAGTCTTTCTCGGCACTGCTGTAGCTGCTCTTGAACCAGCTGGCATCGGATAGGCTGGCGTTCACTCGGCGTACTCCTTCGCGATCTGGTCGATGAGAGTCCGGCTTCGCTCCTGGTCGAGTGCCGATCGCAGGATACCGGCGTACGTCTGGCGATACCGCCGGATCTCCTCGGGCTTCTCAAGATACAGGTCGCCTGTGAGCCCCTGCATGTAAACGACTGGCGGCTCGGTGAGATGGGCGGTCGGGTGCTTGGGGAAGTCGAGCATCACAAACGAGCCGGCACCCAGCCCCGCGTACGCATGCGCTGCCAGGGGGACCACTCGCACTGAAACATTGGGTCGCTCACCGACACTCATCAGATGTCGAAGCTGCCGCTCCATGACTGAAGGACCGCCGATCGCGCGTCGGAGTGCGGATTCATCGACAACAGCCTCTACGAGTACAGGGTTGGAGTCGTTGCCCACGCGAGCCTTTCGCTGCCTGAACATCTCGATCCTTCGTTCGACTTCAGATCCGGGTATGGAGGGAAGGTCGACCCAGATCAGGGCCCGTCGATACTCATCGGTTTGCAAGAGTCCGGGCAGGAGGGTGGTCTGGTAGGAGACCAGACGCTTGGCAACTGCCTCCAGCTCCACGAAAAGGCTGAACTCCGCGGCGATGGTGTCACCGTATGCATGCCACCATCCCGTGTGTTTGGTCTCCTCGACCAGGTTGAGCAGGATAGCGGTGCGTTCTTCGGACGCGCCGTAGACCTGGCACAGCCGCTCGATGAACAGCGGATGCAGCCGTACCGGTTGCCCGGTCTCCATCCGCCAGAGAGTCTGCTTGCCCACGTCGATCGCGTCGCGGGCGTACTCCGCGCTGACGCCTGACTCGATCCGCAGCTCGCGCAGCTGCCGCCCCAGCATGCGGCGGGGGAGACTGGATCCGGTTGAACTCACGACGAAATCCCTTTCGTAGTCTAAGTATTGGTCGGGTACCTAACTGGAACCTTGTGGCGGGGGGCCTTGGAACCTGGGCCGTTTCCGCCCGATTCCACCACTGAGAACATTCCCGCCCAGCGATATCCGGTGCTTCACTGAACGCGCCCGGGCCCAATCGAAGAAGTGCTGAAACCTTAACCGCGCCAACGGTTCCAGGTCCAGCGACCGGGATTTCGCGTACCGAACTATGTGAATCGAGGATGGCGAATGAATCATGCGGCATTCGCGGACACTCCCGCGTCCCGCTGCGCGTTTTACCGCCGCACCTGTGGGTTGCCCGCTGGGATACATCCGGAGATCGGCCGCATCGTCGTGAAGGCGGGCGTGGTGGGCGGGATTACGATGCCAGACAGGTTGGGGCAGCGCGTGCGCGACGACATGCTTTTCCGTGGCCAGGCGATCGGCCCGGTGATCGCGCATATCCGTTCTCGCCGATGGACTTTCCTGTGCAGGCCGGATCTACCCGACGACGTGCGGTTGTTCGCCGCGTTGTTCCGGATCGACGTTTCGATCGTGCCGTTCGGCAGTGAAATCGCGCTGCCCTCACCCGTCGACGCGAACGGCGTATTCCGCCGATGGGTGGTGGCGCCACGGGATACGTTTCGTCCTTCCGGGATGGTGATCGTGAACTGCGTGCTGGCCCGCGCCGGCGGGAAGGGTGCGGTATGAGCGAGGGACTGCCGACGCGAAGTCAACTGCTGCACGCTTGCCGGGAGGACTCGCCGCCGCCGGGGCATCCGGTGCTGCTGCGTGCCCGCACCCTGACCGAACTGCATATTCGCCGCATCCGGGTGAACAGGGAATGTGGCTGCGGGGGCGATGAGCACCGAACCCAGTTGATTCGGGACATCGACCGCTGGGTCGAGGTTCGCTTGCCCACGGCGCGCGGCGGAGCCTATCTGCACACCGAATCGTTCGGCTCGGTGGTCGACCGCCTGGCGCGACTCAGCGCGTGCGCGTACGCCGCCATGGCCGACGACCAGGAATGGGACCTCTGGTTCGCGTGGGAGCGGCTGGCCGAGTCAGCGGTCGCTTATGAAGACCTGGTCAGCGAGCTGAGCAGTGGGCGGCGCCGGTTGCCGAGCACCTTCCGGCCCGGGTCAATTCCGTAGCAGAGTGGCGGCGAGGTGATGTTGCAGTGGTTCGCCGACCGCCGCCATCCGGAGTGTGTAGTCGATGGTGTCGCCGGACAGGTGCAGCGACCGGCCGAGGGCGGTCACGAGTTTCGCCGTGCCGCTGCGGCCGAGGGCGGTGGAGTCCAATTCCATGCGCAGCGTGCCGTCCTCGACGGCGAGCGAGCCCTCGCAGATTTCGGTGATGCCGGTGGGATGGGCGAGGATCAATTCGACGCGGTCGGGGCGCGGGCAACGCAGATAGCCAGTCTCGGCGTGGAGCGGCCTGCCGTCGTCGGTGGCGCGGGTCTTCTGCCGGTAGGTGAGGAACGGGCGGCCGAGATGGCCGAACCGGATTTCCTCGACATAGCCGAACGGCTGAATGGTCGGGTATTCACCCTGCCCATTACCGCGCCACGTGCCGAGCAGTGGAGCGAGCGGAGCGATATCGGGGTGCAGGGCAATCGCAGGCTGGGGTTCGGCCACGGCGAACAGCCTAAACCCGTACTTGTCGAACCGTTCGGGTACTCCCTAATTTGCCTCAGGCTAAGGTTAGCTTCGCCTTATCACCAATGTGGTGTGGTCGGAAAGGAAACAGGAAGTTGAACGGACGCTGGAATGAGTCGCGCCGTGGCGGTACGCCCCGGTCGCGGACCCGAAGTGGTCTGCTGCGCGCGTCGGCGCTTGGCGTCGCGCTGGTCGTGGCGGCCGGCTGCTCGGACTCGAAGTCGGACGAGGTGCCCGCGCTCGACGGAAACAAATACGTCCAGACCAATCTCGCGGCCAACAACGCGGAGTACAAGGCGCAGTTCGTTTTCCCCGACCTGGTGAACGCCTGGGGGCTGGCCAACCGCCCCAAGGGCGCGGGTGGACACTTCTGGGTCGGCGCGGGCGGCAAGTCGTTCCAGTTCGTCGGCGACGTGACCAAGTCCTCGGACGACAAAGTGCACAAGCTGTTCCAGGACCCGCTGAAGATCGTCACCATCCCCGGCGCCGACGCCGACACCTCGGACAAGAGCGCGGGCAAGACCACCGGCGTGGTGTTCAACCCGGCGCCGATCACCTCCGATCTGTTCGTCGTCCACGATCAGCCGGTGGAGGAGGAAGGCGGGCCGCTGAACGGTTCGGCGCGGTTCATCTTCGCGACCGACTCGGGCAAGATCTCCGCCTGGACCGAGCTGGGCTTCGAGGGCCGGATCGTGCGCCACGACGGCCCCGCCAACCTGGTCTTCGACGGTCAGTCGCAGGGGATGCAGTTCTTCGGGATCGCGCTGGCTCCCTCCGGTGACAAGCTGCTTGCCGCGGATTTCGGCGCCGACCCGCAGGTGCGGACGTTCGACAAGAACTGGCAGTTGATCCCGACCACCGGCTTCGCCAACCCGTTCGCCACCGGCGACGCGATCGACCCGGCCGCGCCGGAAAAGGGCAAGAAGGCCAAGCCCGGCGATCCCGCGCCGTTCAACGTCTCGACCATCGGCAACCGGGTCTTCGTCGCCTATGCCACCACCCAGCCGGACGAGAAGGACGCGACCAAGTTCGATGCCGGTGAGGAGGACTCGCTGGACAAGGACAAAGAGGGCGGCAAGCCGGACAAGGGCAAGCTCGCCGAGTTCGACGCCAACGGCAAACTGGTGCGCATCATCGACGACGGTAAGCGCCTCAACGCCCCGTGGGCGGTGACGATCGCGCCGGACGGGTTCGGTCCGCTCAGCGGCAAGCTGCTGGTCGGCAACTTCGGCGGCGCCGGGCACGTGCTGGCCTACGACGACACCACCGGCAAGTTCGCCGACTACCTGCGCGATGCCGACGGCAAGCCGGTCGCCATCGAAGGACTGTGGGCGCTGATGTTCGGCAACGGCGAGAGCCTCGGTGACGCCGACTCGCTGTACTTCACCGCGGGACCCGACGACGAGAAGGACGGTCTGTTCGGCAAGCTTCGCTTGAAGTAGCCGCGCTCCGCGGCAGCCCGCACCGCATCGGTGCGGGCTGCTCGCGCTTCAGCGGCCTCCGGTCGGCGCCGAGGCCCTGGGTTCGGTGCGCCGTTCGCGGATAGCCGACTCGACTTCGTCGACCGCCGTTCGGATCGTCGCCCCGTAGCCGTCGTCGCCGAGCGTGTGCAGACATGTGTGAGCGGCATCGATTTCGCGCTGTGCGGCGTCGAACGAGCCGAGCCTGCGATAGTCGTCGGCGAGATTGAGGTGCAGCGACGGGTAGAACGCCGCCACCCGCAGTGCTCCGTCGAAGGTTCGAGCGCGAGCGTCCGAAAGGCTGTCGGCGGCGTCCAGTGCGCGGATGTCCCAGGTGAGCGCCTCGGCGGCGTCGTCGTACAAGTCGGCCAGGTAGTGGGCGAGGGTGCACCGGTGCAGGGGGTCGCCCTGTGGGCCGAGCGAGGCCCATACGGCGAGCAGAGCTTCCCGCGCGTCGTCCGGGCGGCCCTCGCGGCCGAGCGCTACAGCGCTGGTGATGGTGTTCATGGTGTGGTCGTGGGCCGGGTTCATGCGGATCTCCTTCAGGTGGGGGATGGACGCGGATCGTTTCGTGTGCGAGGCCGGATAGCCGGCTTCCGCGTCGGGCGGCCGATCGATCGGAAGTAGTGGCGGGCGCTTGCGATCCCGAGAAGGGTGATCGATCGGAAGTAGTGGCCGCGGGCGGGCAACTGCGACCGCGAGATGGGCGTTCGGGATCGTGGTCCGCCGGGGCGGGAGGGACGCGGTTGCGCGAGTAATGGCCGTCGGCGCGGATGACTTATTCGGCGGCGTTGTGGTGCGGGGGCCGGACCGGCATGGCCAGGGTGGTGAGGTCGCCGTCGGTGGCGGAGCGCAGAACCACCGGCTGATCGGCGGCGATGATGTCGAGCATGAGATCGGGGCCGAGCGCGGTGTGGAGGGCGGGCCGCAGTGTCGCGGGGTCGAACGACAGTGTGACGGCGGAGCCGGTGACCTTGGCGGGCAGGCAGTGCACATCCCCCGACACCGATATCGAGATTTCCGTCGGCTGAATCGCGAATAGCACTGATGCGTCCGTTTTTTCGAGAAGATGCAGCAGCAGATGCCGGGCGACGACCGCCCTGGTGCGCACCGGTCCCAGTCCCGCCAGTAAGGCGCGGTGGTCGGGGAAGGGAGCGTCGATGACGGCCGGTCGGTGTTCCGCGCCGCCTCCGGTCAGAAGCAGCCCGCCGCCGGACGGTGCGGCGACGACCTCGTCCATGCCGCGCAATCGGTCGGTGATCGACTCGAGTCCGTTCGAATCGAGTACCACGGACCACTCGCCGCCGTGCTGCCGGTTCGCCACCACGGTGCGCGTGGACAGCCGGTAGCGATCGGTCGCGGTCAGGGTTACCGCGTTGGCGCCCGCTTCCAGCAGAACGCCCGCCAGCACGGGTATCTCGCGGGTGCGGGCGACGGCGGTGCGGACCTGATCGAGCGCCGCGGCGAGCGTCGCCGCATCGATCGCCACGTGCCCGCCGAGCGACTGTTCGACCACGGCGGCGACGCGCGCGGCCTCGTCCGCTCGCCGCGCCAGTTCCGCGACGTGACGGTCGAGCAGGCATCGTGCCCGGTCGGTGTCACCGGCGAGAATCTCCGCGATGGTGTCCAGCGGCAGATCGATCGAGCGCAGCTGCCGGATGAGCACCGCCCGCTCCCGCTGCGCCTCGGAGTAGTAGCGGTATCCGGTCAGTGGATCGACTCTGGCTGGAACGAGCAGACCGCAGTCGTCGTAGAACCGCAGCGCGCTCGCCGTGAGCCCGCTGGCCCGCGCGAGCACGCCGATCGTGATCAACCCTGTCGACTCCGTACTCACCACCCGGCCATCATGGAGCCTCAACCAACTCGAAGGTCAACTCCCGGGCCGGGGCAACGAACCGCAGTCCATGTGTTCCGCCGTCGGAACACGACGCGCACTCCGCTGAGCTGCGGGAGGAGCCGAGGTCCTCGTAGCCCGCCAGGGCGCGGTGTGCGCGACTTCGCAGGGTTGTCGGTGTTGCCCGCCGCGAGTCAGTCGGCCCCGGCCTCGGTGGGGGTCACGCGCCAGCGGCGCGACCAGTCCCAGACCGATCCGAGCGCCGTGCCGAGTTCGGTGCCCGCGGTGGTGAGTTCATAGGACTTGTCGGGGTTCTTCGCGATCAGGCCCGCGGATTGCAGGTGTTGCAGGCGGACCGAAAGCATGCTCGAGGAGCAGTTGCCCATCCGTCGGCGCAGTTCGAGGAAGCCGAGGCGGTCGGGTTCCAATTCCCACAGGATGCGCAGGATCCAGCGTTGGCCGAGTAAGTCCATCGTGGCCAGCAACGGCGCGTTCGCCGGGTCGTCCCGCCCACGTGGCGGCTTGGGTTCGTTTGCGCTTCTCATTTAGAACCAGCATAGTGGTTCTGAATGAGAAGCACTGGCCCGGGTGCCGGGCGGACCGAAAGGGAGACGGTGGACGAGAGGACCGGTCGGCGAATCGTTCTGATCACGGGCGCTTCCCGCGGGATCGGCGCGGAGACCGCCCGGGTGCTCGCGGCGCGCGGCGACCACGTCGTGATCAACTACCGGGAGAAGGCCAGGCGGGCCGACGCGCTGGCGGAGTCGATCCGGCAGGCGGGCGGCAGTGCGGCCACTACGGGCGCCAACATCGCCGACGCGGATTCGGCCCGGGCGCTGGTCGCCCAGGTCGCGGAGGAGTTCGGCCGTCTCGATGTGCTGGTGCTGAACGCGTCGGGTGGGCTGGAGCGCAATGCCCGGCCCGACTACGCCATGGCCCTCAATCATGACGCGCAGGAACGGCTCGTGCGGCTTGCCCTGCCGCACATGCCTTCCGGTGCGCGGATCGTTTTCGTGACCAGCCATCAGGCGCACTTCCACGGCCGCAAGCCCGTCCCCGCCGACTACGAACCCATCGCCGCCAGCAAGCGCGCAGGCGAGGACGCGCTGCGCGCCATGATCCCGGAACTCGATGCCAGGGGCATCGCCCTGCACGTGGTCTCCGGCGACATGATCGATGGCACGATCATCGTCCAACTGCTGGAACGCCGAAATCCCGACGCCGTCGCCGCCCGCCGCGAGCACGGCGACTTGCCCACGGTCACGGAGTTCGCCACCGCGGTCGCCGATGCCACCGCCGCCACCGCCGACCCCGGCCACACCAGCTACATCGGCGGTCTGGATTACCTCGACGCGCAAGAGATCACATCCTGAAACGATGCCGATCCGCAGGCGTGGCGCACTCCGGCCGTTGGCGGCAACCGGCCACGCCGCGTGTCGATCCCGCCACGGGAGACAGAAGCGCTCCGGTAGTGCTGGGCGAACCTCCGGAACGCGCGCTTCGAATTTCGCACCAATCCCCATCCGACGACAGCGCCTCGAGTGACGCCCTGCGGCGCGAAAGCTGAATTGCCCGGAGTCGAAGCGCTTGCCCACGTGTGACGAGGTCGCACTTGCGTTCGGCCTTGCCTCATGAAGAAGTGCGGCGGTGCACTGCCGATCCGAGCTCATGTGGGCGCGTAATTCGGTGGTGAGTTCCCGGTGCGGCTTGGACGATCGAATGATGGTGGATTACTTGGGCACTGCTCTGCGGATCGGATGGGCCGAGGTGCCGGAGCCGGTGCGAGCGGAAGTAGCGCGCGTGCTCGGAGACGCCGTCCACACTGCCGAGGACCAGCGCGGAGGGTTCAGTCACGGGGTGGCAGCGCGCTTGCGCACCGTCGGCGGTGGCGCTGCCTTCGTGAAAGCGATCGAGGCGGAAGACGGTCTCGCGGTGATGTATCGGCAGGAAGCGCGGATCGCGGCTCGGCTCCCGGCGACGGTGCCCGCACCGCGATGCCGGTTCGCGACGGAGATCGCGGGGTGGTTCGTCGCGGTTTTCGACGATGTCGAGGGAGCGTTTCCCCGACTCGGCGAGCCGGGGGAGTTGCGTGACACTCTCGAGCTGGTGACGCGATTGGCGACGGAGCTGACTCCGAGCCCACTGGATGATGTGCCGACGGTTGTGGAAGCCTACGGACCGGAGCTGACCGGCTGGCGAACGTTCGTGACGGAAGGGCCTCCGGCGGACTTGGACGGTTGGTCCATGCGTCACCTGACGAAATTGGCCGAGCTGGAAGCCGCGTGGCCGACGGCCGCGGTAGGAGACACCCTGCTGCACACCGATCTTCGGCCGGACAACATGGTGCGGCGGGCCGACGGTGCGGTGCTGGCGGTCGATTGGGCGTGGGCCTGCCGGGGCGCCGCGTGGATCGACCTCGTCGCGCTCGCGCCGTCGATCGCGGCCGCCGGTGTGGATCCGGATCCGATCATCGCCAGCCATCCGGTGACTCGCGATGCGGACCCCGTGGCGGTCGACGCTTTCGTCTGCGCGCTTGCGGGGTATTGGGCGGCGGCTTGCCGGAAGCCGGGACCGCCGCGTTCGCCGCGGTTGCGTGAGCATCAGTCGGTGTTTGCCCGGCTCGCCGGAGCGTGGCTGGCGTGTCGTCTCGGCTGGCGATAATCCCAGGAGATATGGCTCTATCGTCGAAAAACGCAAGGTCACTGGATGTTTGCCAAAGCTTTGGAGGGTGGTGCGTGACCGGATAAATCGGTCAATGGGCGTGTCGCGTGCGCGGAAGTGATCGAATTCGACGCGACCCGCGCCACTCTCGGTCACGCTGGGCAGATGTGGATGTTCGGGCAGTGCCGGGACACCGGCGAGGCAAGGCATCGAGGGCGCGACCGAGACGCGTCCACGCTGGTCGGAATGGGGGTCCGGAGAATGGAACAGGTGTCCGAGGCCCGGGTCATTCCGGGCAAGGAACTCCTGCTGGCTGCCTTCCGGGGCTTGCCGCACATGGATCATCCGATGCTGGAAGCGGCCGGAGAACTGGCTCAGCTGCACCAGACACGCGAACGCACTCCAGCGAGCCGGTGCGACAAACTCGACCGGCGTCGAGTGCAACTCGTGCGCGGCATCGACCGCTGGGTCACCCTGGCGACGCCGATCCCGCCGCCGGCAGCGCCCGAACACGCCGAGACCGTGGGCCACATCGTCGACCGGCTGGCCATGCTGGCCGCTCAGGCGTTCGTCGCGCTGGCGCACGCGCCGGAATCGGTCTTCTACGACGCGTGGGTCCGAATCGACGAATTGGCCGACGGTTACCAGGATCTCATCGACGACCTGCGCGCCGGAGCCAGACGACTACCCGACGGGCGCTACGACCGCTGGTAGCTACCGGCCCCGCCCGAACAGCCGGAACGAGCGGCGGCGCCGACGTGGCAGAGTCGCGTACACCATGGTCATGTCGGCGAAGACCTCCGCCTCCCGCTCGCGATCGGCGCCGAAATCGGCACGGCCGAGGACGTGTTCGATCGATTGCGGCGAGATCGAGGGCAGGACGACGGCCAACGAGGGCGGCAACGGATCGCCGCGTTCCTGGTCTCTGTGGTGACCCAAGAGCATGTGACCGATCTCGTGCAGGATGACGTGATCGGCGTTGCGGCCGGTCGCCGCGGCGTCGTAGACGATGATGTCGTCGTGCTTGCGTGCCACCCACAAGCCGCCTCCGCCGCAACCCGTGTCCGCCAACATCGCCTTGGGCACCGGATGCAGGCTGATCGAGCGTCCGCGATGGGCGGCCACCGCGGCCAGGTAAGCGGTCAGATTCCACGGGTTCGGGAGGGGCACGGTCCGGGTGGCATCGCCGAAACGGGCTTCCATGCTGGTCATCGGCGCCCACCTTACCCATCGGTCGGCGACTAGTCATCTGCGGAATCCGGGCATACCGGCAAAGGTGATCCGCGGCGCGACAACGCGATCGATCACTCGGCGGATGACCCGCTGTCCAAGGGTTGTGCCCGCATGGCCCGAACGGCCAGGTAGTTCAGGCCCCACAGCGCGACCCCGATGGCCAGCAGCACGCCGGCGATGGCGTACTGCGCCGGATTGCGGTCGGTGAAGGGTGTGACGAGAAAGCCGCAGCTGAGCGCGCCGACGACCGGCAGCGGCGTCGGCGTCTTGAAGTGCTTGTGCGACACAGGGTCTCGGCGCAACACCAGTACCGCGACGTTGACCACCGTGAACACCGCCAGCAGAAGCAGGGCCGTGGTGCCACCGAGTTCGGGCACCTCGCCGACGAACAGGATCAATCCCAGCGCGAGCAGCGTGGTGAAGACGATGGCGTTGACGGGTGTCCGGCGCCGCTGGTGCACGCGGCCGAAAGGCCGGGGCAACACGCCTTGACGGGCCATGCCGTAGATCAGTCGGCTGGCCATCAGCATGTTGATCAGCGCCGAATTGGCGACGGCGAACATGGTGATGTAGGCGAAGATGTGGGTCGGGAAGCTCGGCGCGCCGACCTGGACCACTTTGAGCAGTGGTGTGTCGCCCTGCCCGAGTTGGTCGGCGGGTACGAGCGCGACCGCGCTGATCGATACCAGCACGTAGATGAGCCCGGTGATGATCAGTCCCGCGAGCAGCACCTTCGGGAAGATCCGGGTGGGCTCCTTGCACTCCTCGGCCATGTTCACCGAGTCTTCGAAACCGACCATCGCGTAGAACGCGAGCGTGGTGGCCACGATGACGCCGCCGACCGCGTTGTGCTCCCCGGTATCGAATTCGACGATGCGGGAGAAGTCGCCGTCGCCCACGCCCAATGCCCAGCAGCCGATCCCGATGACGATCAGCAGACCGGTCAGCTCCACGCAGGTGAGCACCACGTTGAGCTTCACGCCCTCGCTCACCCCGCGCAGGTTGATCGCCGCCACCACGCCCATGAACAGCAGTGCGATCACCGTCACCGCGGTGCCGCTGCCGAGATCCGGATCGAAGGCCTCGGCGAAGTTGGCCGCGAAAGCCCGCGAGGCCGTGGCCGCGGAAGTGATGCCGGAACTCATGACCGCGAAAGCGACCATGAACGTGAGGAAGTGGATGCCGAACGCTTTGTGCGTGTAGAGGGCCGCACCCGCGGCGTGTGGGTATTTGGTGACCAGCTCCAGATAGCTGAGACCGGTGATGAGCGCGACCAGGAACGCCACCAGGAAGGGCACCCAGACCGCCCCGCCGACTTCGTTGGCCACCTTGCCGGTGAGCGCGTAGATACCGGTACCGAGGATATCGCCGACGACGAACAGCAAGAGCAATCCCGGCCCCATTACCCGTTTGAGTTCGGGCCCGGAGTCGGACGTCGGATCGGCTGTGACTTCGGACATGCGTCCTCCCCTCGGCAGTAGGGCGAGGGTACCCATTCCGATACGGAATAGTCGTGCACCGGGCCGTGTTTCGCCTGGATTTCACCTGCCAGGGGCGGGCTGCTATCCCTCCCGATCCATCTGCCCCGCGGCCTCCACGATCATGGCCGCGGAGTCGCGCGGGCTCAGCGCCATGGCGCGCAGCTGATCGAAGATCACGCCGAAGCGACGGATCTCGGAGTGGCCCTCGATCAGCTCGTCACCCGCGATGCCCTCCACATAGACCAGCTCGGGATCGGCGGGGTCGGGGAAGTCCAGCAAGGTGAACGAACCCGCCATGCCGGGGTGCGCGCCCGCGTCGAACGGCATGATCTGCAGGATCACGTTCTTGCGCTTGATCTCTTGCAGCAGTCGCTCGAGCTGCCCCCGCATCACCGCGGGCCCGCCGACGGTGCGGCGGATGGCGGCCTCGTCCAGGACGACCCAGAGTTCGAGCGGGTCGTCCTTGGTCAGGTTGACGGCGCGATCCATCCTTGCCTTCGCCCTGCTCTCCATGACCGACGCCTCCAGCTTCGGCATGGAGGTGTCTATCACGGCGGTGGCGTACTCGTAGGTCTGCAAAAGACCTGGAATGAAAGAGGTTTGGTAGTGCCGCGCGGACAACGCCTCGGACTCGAAATTGATGTAGGCGGCGTAGACCTCCGACACGCTGCCCTCGTAGGCGCGTGACATGCCGGGCTTCAGCGCGTCGGACAGCAGCTCCAGCGCGTCCTCGCGCTGCTCGTCGCCGATGCGGTAGAGGTCGAGCATCGCCATGAGGGTGCGCCGCTGCGGCCGCGCCTGCGCGGTCTCGATCCGGTACAGCGTGGTGACGTTGATCCCGGTCTTCGCGCTGACCTCTTCCTTGCTGAGCTGAGCGTTCTCGCGCATCTCGTGCAGCATCGCCGCCAGCCGCCGCAACCGGACGGTCAGTACGGTGCGCTTGCCTGCCATCAGTCCAACCCCTTCGGTGTGCGCACTTGCTGGAACGTGTTCTGATGTTCGACCTCGAATGCGGCCTGCGTCCAGCGGATCTGTGCCTGGTGTGGGCACAGCAACAGAGACTACCTCCCGTGATGCACGTTATGGTCGGTGTTTTCGCGTGCATTTACGGCCGCTGGGCGATATCGCGGGGCGAACCGGACCGACCGCTCGGTTGCGGGGGTGTGTCGATACTCGCCGAACTGTGCGGAGCCGCTTTCCGGGCGGTGGGAGCGCCACGCTCGAACGTGATCGCCGGACGACCCCGCGCGTCCGTGCGGGCCGGGAGAGGCCCGGCTGCCGCGCCTGGGCGACGCAACTCGGCCCGTGTGGATTCCGGCTCGGGGCGTGGGCAATAGCGCTGACCGCCCGGCATCACGTCCATTGCGGATTAATTGCCAGTGCATTCGTTTATATGCATCAAGCCCATAGTGCCGGGCTAGAAGGCATTTTCTTGATGATGCCGAGAGTTTGCCACAATTTGGTTTCATCTCGTGTTCCCGGCCGTGGCCCTCGGGCGCCGATGGATAATGACCGCGTGACGAGGATGGACGACCTCGCGCTGAGAAGCGCCTCCGCGATCGAGAGCGTCATCGCGGGCACGCCGCAGAGCGTGGGCAGCTTCCGCTTCTGGTTCGAGGATCAGCGATGGGAATGGTCGGACGCGGCCGCCGCGATATACGGCTACACCGAGGGGAGTGCGCTACCCAGTACGGAGCTGTTGCTGGCGCACAAGCATCCCGACGACCGCGCTCTGGTCGCCGAGTCCATCGCCACCGCCGTGCGAACCGGTGAGCCGTTCTGCGGACGTCACCGCGTCATCGACACCGCCGGGCGCACCCATCACGTCATCGTCGTCGCCGATCGCATGCTCGACGACCAGGACTCGGTGGTCGGCACCGCGGGCTATTTCATCGACGTGTCCGGCACGCTCGAGGAGAACCGGCAGGAGATCCTCGACGACACGCTGCCCGAACTGGTGCAATCACGGGCGGTGATCGAGCAGGCCAAGGGCGTGCTCATGGTGGTCTACGGCATCAACGCCGAACAGGCCTTCCGGGTGCTGCAATGGCGCTCCCAGGAAACCAACATCAAGTTGCGGACCCTGGCGCAACAACTGGTCGGCGAGGTTCCCGCGATGGGCGGCGGTCCTGCGGCGCAACGGGCGCGCTTCGACCATCTGCTGCTGACCATGCACGACGTCCTGGCGTCGAAGTGAGCGCCGTACCGGTGACCGACACCCGATAGGCGGCCCTACGGGAGATCGCGTCTGGCGACATCGGCGCCGGAGCATCCTGCGCGTCCCGAACCGGCCGCTTGCCTCCATGCGTCATGCCGACTGTCGCGCCGTGGCGCCGCATCGCGGACCGAACTCGCCGTTTGCCGCGGTGTCGCCGTCAAATAACCGATGCGCCAAGCTCATTCAGGGCGCGGGTGTTGCGTGATCTTCGCCCTTCGACCGGTCCCACTACCGATAAGTCGGAGACAATTCATTAGAAGTAACCATAGTGGGAGGGAGTCGTTGTGGTCAGTGAGTACACATCGGCACTCGAGCGGGAAATCGTCGACATGCGCGGGCAACACGAGATGTTGCTGCGGACCGGGCGGCAGTGGTCGTTGCGCGCGATGTTCGGCACACCCGACTGGGACATCATCGACTACTGCCGCGACTTCCGGCCCAACCGGTTCGGGGAGCAAGCCTGTGCGGAGGTGGAACGTTTCTGCCGCGAGCACGGCATCTGGCTCGAGCGCGCGGGCCCGCACTACAACAGCATGACGCCCTATCTGCACCCCGGCGCCGTCAGCGCCGAGCGGATGACGATCATCGGCCTGTACAACGCGATCCTGTTCTGGCTCAACGACACTGTCGGCCGGGAGAAGTTCGGGCACCTCGGCGACGACGAACAGCGACAGGCGCGGGTGGCGATCGATCGGCTGTGCGCGCTCTTGTGCACGGGGTCGGCACCGGCGGACGCCACCCCGGTGGAGACCTCGACCTCGGCGTTCCTCGCGATGCTGTCCGCCCGCGCGGACGCGGACTGGCTCGATCGGTTCATCGAAGCCACCGTCGCGCACCTGCGGCCCGCGATCCAGGACCAGAACGCCCGGGCGCGCGGTGGGTTGCTCAGCGTCGCGGAGTACATCGATCTGCGGGCTCAGGTCTCGGGTATGTATCCGGCGATCGCGCTGTGCGAGTTCGGCCGGGACGACTATCTGCCCTGGGAGCTGATCCGGCGGACGGGGCTGGCCGGGGACCTCCTCCGACTGCGGGTGCTGACCGTCGAGATCGGCGCGTTGATGAACGACGTGTTCTCCTTCGAAAAGGAGTGCATCGTCGATCTGGCGGATTTCAACTTGATCCCCGCCGTGTTGCTGAACCACCCCGGATACTCGCTGGAGGACGCCGTGCAGGGCGCCACCGAGATCGTGCGCGCGCGCCTGGCCGAGTTCCGGGAACTGTGCGCGGTCGCCACCGAACGATGCGACCGGCTGGCAGCCGCGAACGCTGCCTTGGCGTCCACCGTCGCGACCCACCTCGCCGATCTGATCGCCTGCGTCCAGGCGACCTGGGTCTGGCAGGTGAAGACTCTGCGGTACAAGGGGGCGTCGATCTTCCGGGAGAACGGGTTGCAGTTATAGCTCCACTCTCGCCATTCCTGGGAATGCTTCCAGGCGGCAGTACTCGACGGTCTCGAACATGTGTGGATACGATGCGTCGGGGGCTATCTCCGGCCTGAATGGTGAGGGGGTTGCGGTGGAACAGATCGAACTCGCCAGGATGGCGAACATGTGGTGGCGCGCTCTGCAGGCCGTCGCCGGTGGGTCCGCGTCTGTACCGGACTCCGAGCTCGCGCTCCTCGGAATGGTCGAGGAGCTGGCTTCCGGCTTGGAAGCCGAACCCTTCGACGCGAGCGTCGGCAGGCGTGTCGGCGCGTCGCTGGCCTGCGCGGGGCTGGACGACCCGGCCGTACCCAGTACGTCGGCCCAGGTCCTGTACGGGCTGGCCGAACAGGCGACGGCCCCGGAGGCCGGCCGGCGGCTCGCGGCGCTGCTCGCGGAGGTCGGTCAGGGATACGAAGCGCAGCGGCGCGCCAACGAGGACGCGCACCGATCCGATGACGAGCGGTTCCGTGTGGTGTTCGACAATGCGGCGATCGCGATCGCCATCGGTGACACCGACGGTACGTTGCTGGATGTCAACCGGGGTCTGGCCGAGATGATCGGAGTCCCGGTGGAAAGCTTGCGCGGGGTGTCGGTCTACGACTTCGCGCACCCCAACGACCGCGAGGGCATCCGCACGCTGGTGTACGAGAAACTGGTCCCGGCCGGTGCGGGCACGGTGAAACTGGAACAGCGCATCCGGCGCGCCGACGACAGCTACGGGTGGGCGTCGTTCGCCATCACCTTCGTCAAGGGCGCGGAGGGGCAGAGCGATTACCTGCTCGCGGTCGGCGAAGACGTCACCGAACAGCACCGGATGCGCGAGGAACTGCACCGGCAGGCCCGGCACGATCCGCTCACCGGACTGCCGAACCGGCGGCATCTCATCGAACGGATCGACGCGATGATCGACGAGGCGCGCAACGGCGATCGGGCGGGTTTGTGTTTCGTCGACATCGACCGCTTCAAGCACATCAACGACCGCTACGGCCATGGCACGGGCGACCAGATATTGACCGCGGTCGCCGGACGCCTGCAGGACAGTGTGCGCGGATCCGGGTGTCTGGTCGCCCGCATCGGCGGGGACGAGTTCGTCGCGCTGATCCCGCCGCCCGCCAGCGATCACCGGGTGGCCACCGTGGCGAACAGCCTGCTCGAGGCGCTGGTCGACCCGATCACGGCCGGTGACCGGCGACTACGCATGTCGATCAGCATCGGCGCGGTCGTCACCGCGGTCGCGGGCGCGGACGCCGAATCGCTGCTCGACGCGGCCGACACCGGCCTCTACCGGGCGAAGGCCGACGGCAAGGGCCGGTGGGTGTTGCACATTCTGGACACCGATACTTCGCTCGGTCCGCAACCGGTGTTGTGAGCGGCGGAAGCGATCGACCGCCGTCGGCGCGTAAGTGTCGCGGACGAGCGATGGTCGGCGTCCGCGTTCGAGCAGAGGTATCGCGGCGGGTGGCGGCGCAGGCGGCCGAGGCGCTCAGCGGGCCAGCAACCTGCGCAGGAACGCGGGCGGGATCATCGGTCGTTCCTCGTCCCAGAGGCCTTCGCGCAGGTCGTAGTCCAAGCTGTGCAGCAACGACATGATCCAGGGTCCCTCGTCGAGCAGCGGCCGGATGAGACCGGCATCGGCGTACCGGACCACCACCGGGGCCAGCTCGTCCTTGGCCGCTTCGGTCTTTCCCGCCGCCGCGAGGCAAGAGGCGAGCAGCAGCGATGCCTGGGCCGCGGCGCGGGGACGTCGATCGGGGTCGATGGAATCCCGCAGCTGACGGGCGCGCGCGGACGCGGCGGTCACCCTTTTGGCGGCTCCCGAACGCAGCAGCATGCGGATAGCGGAGTCCTCACGCATTTCCGCGGCCATCGTGGCGATACCGCCCTCTCCGGCCGGCGGTTCGGTGACGTAGGTGGCCGTCAGGCCCAGCCGGACCTGCTCGTTGGCCACGCGGGTGGCCAGGCGCGGCAGCTTCATGGCCCGCGCGACCTCGGCGCCTTCGTCCAGCCGTCGCGCGGCGGCGGCCAGGTCACCGCGCAGGGCTTTGATCCGCGCGCCGGTGGCGTAGTTGGCCATCAGCAGGTCGACCGGGCCGCCCTCGGTGCCGAGCCTGCCCGCTTCGTCCAGCAGGCGCTCGGCCGCGGCGACCTGGTCGCGTTCGTAGAGCAGCTCGCCGAGCAGGGCGCCGGCCAGGCGAGCGGCATAGGACCGCGGGCCCGACGAGGTGGTGGATATCTCGACCGCCGTACGGAAGCTGTGTTCCGCCGTGGCGATGTCGAGTTGTTCCCTGGCCGCGATGCCGACCAGGCAGTGGCTGTACATCAAGGTGAACGTGCTGCGGTTCTTCCGATAGAAGGGGGTGGCCCAGTCGTTCCACTCCCGTGCCCGCTCGTAGTCGAACTTGCTGATCGCGGAGAACGCGGCCAGGTTGGCGGCCGCGCACAGCGCCCACGGTCCCAACGTGTCGGCCCGGCTCAGGCATTTGCCGACCACGGCGTCCAGTCCTTCCGGGTGGTCGCCGAAGGCGCGCTCCACGCTCTCGATGAGGTCGGCTTCGAGCGCGACATCGGGATCGGCGGCGGGGTCGTTCTCCAGCGATGCCCGCACCAGCCGTAACGCGGCATGCAGTTCGGTGGGCCGCCGCAGCAGCGCGTGCGTCCAGGCGACACCGACTTGGAGCATCGGGCGGGAGGCGGCGATGGCGGGCGGGAGCTTGTCGAGCAGTCCCAGGAACGTGGCGAGCTGCCCGTCCTGCACCAGAGCGCGGGATTTCGCCTCGAGGAGGTCGACGGCCATGTCGCCGTCGTCGGCGGCCAGCGCGTGGTCGATGGCCTCGCTGAGCATCCTGTTGTCGCCGAACCACGAGGCCGCCTTGCAGTGCAGTTCGCGCACGCGTTCGGGATGGTCGCGTTCCAGTCGCTGGCGCAGGAACTCCGCGAACAGATGGTGGTAGCGGAACCATTCGCCGCCCTCGTCGACGCGGCGCAGGAACAGGTTACGGCGTTCGAGGTTCTCCAGGAGGGCCTGCCCGTGCGGTTCGCCGGTCAGCGCCGTGGCGAGGCTGCCGGAGATCCGTTCGGGAAGCGAGGTGGCGAGCAGGACCTCGCGCAGTTCGGGCTCGACGGTGTCGAGCACGTTCTCGGCCAGGTACTCCGCGATGGCGTGATGACGCCCGGACAGGTGAGCGATCAGCGAGGCCGGATCGGGGTGCTCACGCAGCGACAGCGAGGCCAGCTGCAAGGCCGCCGCCCAGCCCTCGGTGTAGTCGCGCAGCTCGGCGCTCTCGGTGTCGGCCAGGGTGAGACCGGTCTGCTCGGTGAGGAAGGCCTGCGCCTCCGCGGCGTCGAAACGCAGTGCGGCGGCGTCGATTTCGACGAGTTGGTGACGAACGCGCAGGGTGCCCAGCGGCAGGCCCTCCAGCGATCGGCTGGTCAGGATGATCTGCAGGTGCCGCGGCCCCTGGTCGATCAGGTAGAGCAGGGCATCGACCGCGGCGGGGTCGGTGATCCGGTCCCAGTCGTCGATCACCAGCGCGAACCGCTCGTCGCGTTCGTCGATGGCGTTGATCAGCGTGGTGAGCACGTAGCGCGCTGCGCTGGTGTCGCCCTCTTCGAGGACCGGGGCCAGGCCGGGCGCCAGTGCGGGGCTCACGCGGTTGAACGCCTCGATCAGATGGGTCAGCAACCACACCACGTTGTTGTCGTCGCGGTCGACGTTCAACCAGGCCACCGCCACTTTCTCGGTGTCGGCGAGACGCTTGGCCCACTGGGCCGCGAGCGTGCTCTTGCCGAACCCGGCCGGGGCGTGGATGACGGCGAGGCGGGGCCGCGGCTCGGTCTGCAACGCGTCGATCAGGCGTTCGCGCTGGACCAGTGGCCGAGTGGACATCGCCGGGCGGAACTTGGTCTCGGGTGTCGGCGGCGTCTTGGGGTGAGGAGTGGGAAAACGCGCGGTGGCGGTGAGCGGCCGCGTACTGAGGTCTTCGGGCGCGGGCTGCTCGCCGGTGGGCAGCGTCATGTGCTCGACCGGCATGTCGTTGCCGCGCTGGATCTCGCGCAACATCTCGCCGAAGGCGGCGGCCGAGGGCGGCCGATCCGCGGGATTGTGCGCCATGCTGGCCTCGATGGCGGCCGCGACCTCGTCGGGGATGCCGTCGAGCCGCAGGTCCGGCAGCGGATCGGCGGAGATGCGCAGGAACTGCGCGACGATCTGCTCGCCGGAACGCCGCTCGTAGGCCGCGTGGCCGGTGATCATGGCGAACAGCGTCGCGCCGAGCCCGTAGACGTCCGAGGCGACGGATGGAACGCCGGAGCGCAGCACCTCCGGGGCGGTGAACGCGGGCGAGCCGGTCACCACTCCCGTTGTGGTCTCGAATCCGCCTTCGACGCGGGCGATCCCGAAATCGGTCAGTTGCGGCTCGCCGTAGTCGGTGAGCAGGACGTTCCCCGGTTTGATGTCGCGGTGCAAGATCCCGGCCCGGTGCGCGGTCTCCAGAGCGCCAGCCAGCTTGACGGTGATCCCGATCGCCTCGGGCAACGGCAGAAAGCCTTCCCGGCGGATACGGTTCTCCAGCGAACCGTGCGAGTGATACGGCATCACCAAGTAAGGGCGTCCGCTGCGGGTGGTGCCCACTTGGAGGATCGGCACGATGTTCGGATGCCCGGACAGGGCGCCCATGGCCTGCTGCTCGCGCAGGAATCGCTCGACGTTCTCCGGCTCCAGATCCGGCCGGGCGGTGAGGACCTTGACCGCGACGCTGCGGTTCAACGCCCGCTGCCTGCAGCGGTAGACG
This sequence comes from Nocardia sp. NPDC004718, assembly GCF_053601535.1. Taxonomy (NCBI): domain Bacteria; kingdom Bacillati; phylum Actinomycetota; class Actinomycetes; order Mycobacteriales; family Nocardiaceae; genus Nocardia; species Nocardia sp. NPDC004718. The sequence goes on along the minus strand of NZ_JBSGCA010000006.1, from coordinate 38,202 downwards.
ACGCCGAACCCGCCTTTGCCGATCACTTCGGGGTCGTCGAGACCCGCGCCCTCCAGTTCCCGCTCGATACCTGGAGGTCGATCGTGCTGTGTCGCGAACGGGTCCGAACCTGCCATGGCCCTGCTCTTGTCGGCTGTCTGTGGTCCTGCGGTAGATACCCAGTTTATGCCCAGCGAACCCTTTCCCTGGTTATTACGCCTGATATAGACCATGAGGTGAGAAGGGTATTATCGCCGGTTTCGGGGGCGGGCGTGGTGTGGCTGACGCGACTCGGCAATATCTGTCCGTCGCGATGGAAGTCGCTGTCTCGCACCATTTGCCGCGAAAGTACCTTTCCGTGGCACACGTCATTGCGGGTGTGTCCGAGGCGCTATGACGTATGTCAGAATCCGCGCATGACCATCGATGTCTGGGCGCAGCATCCGACTCGGCGATTCCTCGCCCACGACATGTTCGCCTCGCTGCGGCGGTGGACCGGGGCCGTGATACCGACCGACGAGATCCCGCTGTCGTTCACTCTCGACGCGATGGATGCCGCAGGCGTCGACCGAGCGCTCATCTCGGCGTGGCACGCGCCGGAAGGCGTCCTCATCTCCAACGACGAGGTCGCGGCCTGGGTGGCCGAGGCGCCGGAGCGCCTGCTCCCTATCGCGTCGGTGGATCTGCGCAGGCCGATGGACGCGGTACGGGAACTGCGGCGCCGCGTGGACCAGGGCTTCAAGGGGCTGCGGGTGCTCCCGTGGCTGTGGGAAGTGCCGCCGACCGATCGGCGCTTCTATCCGTTGTTCGCCGCGTGCGTCGATGCCGGAATCCCGTTCTGCACGCAGGTAGGGCACACGGGACCGTTGCGGCCGTCGGAAACCGGGCGCCCCATCCCGTACATCGATCAGGTCGCGCTCGACTTCCCGGAGCTGACGATCGTCTGCGGGCATATCGGCTATCCGTGGACCGAGGAGATGATCGCGGTCGCGCGCAAGCACGAGAACGTCGTCATCGACACCTCGGCGTACACGACGAAACGCCTTCCCGCGGAACTGGTGTCGTACCTGAAGTCCGGTAGCGGCCGCCGCAAGGTGTTGTTCGGTACGAATTATCCGATGATCTTCCCGCAGCACGCGCTCGACGGCGTCGCCGCGCTCGGCCTGGACGAGGAGACTCGCGAACTGTACCTGGGCGGCAATGCCCGACGCGTTTTCGGACTGGCCGGTTGACCGACTAGCGCGGCGGCGTGTCGGCGGTGTGTTGCGCGGCGTTCCGCGGCTGGGGGCCATAGGATTCCCCGGCGCGCATCGTGAGGAGGTCGAATGCTCTGGGTTGTGCAGGTGTTCGCTGTCGCGGCCGCCTTACTCCATGTCGGCATCTTCGTCATGGAGTCCGTGCGGTTCGGCGACCCCAAGGTGTACCAGGGGGTATTCCGGGTTTCCGGAGCCGAACTGCCCGCGGCCCGGCCGTGGGCGTTCAATCAGGGTTTCTACAACCTGTTTCTCGCGGTGACGACACTGGTCGGCGTGGCCATCCTGCGGACGGTGCCCGCGGCGGGATGGGCACTGGTGCTCGCCGGGTGCGGGTCGATGCTGGCCGCCGCGGTGGTGCTGGTGGCGCACGACCGCCGGTTCGCCAGGGGCGCGGTGGTGCAGGGCGCGTTGCCGGCGCTGACTTGCTCGCCGCCGTGACCCAGCTGTGAACGTGGCCGCGTAGTCGGCGAGCGGCTGAGGATCGGTGCGACGCTTCGGTATCGGCGCGAGTGGCACGGTGCTCGGCGAGGGGCTTGCCACGTCGTAGGGAAGATCGACAGCGCACTGTCGGCTACCGAAGGCGCGCGGCGGTGGGCGAATTCGTGCGCACGGATCTGCGACCGGCGGTGGGGGCGGCCGGAACTCGGGAACGAGTGGTGGTGCTCGTCACCGCCGATCGGCACCGGAAGCACCCGATCGGTGAGCCGAAAAGGGTTGCGACCAGTCTGCTCTGAGCCTCCGCGGGCCGTAAGGAGCCCTTGACCGCAGAAATGCAGACGCAATCTTGCGTTCTTGCATCTGTACGTGCATGATCCAGCTAGCCTAGTTGTGACAACCCATCCGATGGCCGGGATAACCGAATCGAGAGCCAATTATGTTGGTACAAAGAGCGTTGGGGTCGGGTCAACTCGGAGTGCGGCGGTGAGCGCCCCGACGGTCGGCGCCTTACCGACCGCGCCGCAATTGTTGTGTGCTTTCCAGGGACGGCGTTTCCAAGATCGGGAACTGCTGCGGTCCGCACACGCACTCGCCGAGCTGCACCAGCGCCGCGCACAGGTGCTGGATGCCGCACTCATCGCCGAAATCGACTGCCGTCGCCTCGAACTGGTCGACGACATCAACGACTGGGTCGCGCAGGAGATCCCGCAGCATCGCAACGGCGCCTCGTTGCACACCGAAAGCCTGGGCGCCGTGGTGGACCGGATGGCGCGTAGCTGGGTGGATGCCAATCAAGTCATCCACGTCGAGGGCGGACGCAGCGACAATACCCATAAACATTGGTACCAACTGGCTGAACTCGTCGACGGGTACACTGACCTGGTAACCGACGTGGCCGGTGGCCGCCGCCGTTTGCCCGAACAATGAGTTCGCCGCGACGGTGGTCTCGTCCGCGATAGTGACACTGCCCCGCAGCGTCACTCGTCCGAATGGCGACGTCCCGGTGCCGAGTTCCGCTCCAGCCGGGCGCTCTTGTCGCCGGCACAGTGACGGCGGGCGCAACGGGGCGCCCCGCCCGGCGTGCCGCGTGGTCGACTGGCGCGGCACGCCCGTGACGGACTCACCCGCGTGGCAATTGTTCAGCGACTCCGACTCGGTCGCCCGCGCGCGCTGCCCGGCGGGCGCGCCGTCGGCGCAGATAACGACGGATCCGGCTCGCGCAGAAGTACACCAGCGCCAAGCCGATGATCAGCAGCACCGCCGCGATCACTGCCGCCGCCACGGGGTGGAACACCGCCAGGGTGACCACGCCCGCGACGGTCACGTCCTCGGCGGTGCTGACCACGATGTTGCTGGCGGGTTCGGGGGAGGTGTTGACGGCCATGCGCGTTCCGGCCTTCACCAGGTGGCTCACCAGCGCGGCCGTACCGCCGACCGCGCCCGCGGCGAGTTGTGGCAGCGAACCGTCCTGTCCGGCCAGCAGCGCCGCGACCACGGCTCCCGCGATCGGCCGCACCACAGTGTGTACGGCGTCCCAGAACGAGTCGAGATACGGGATCTTGTCGGCCACGGCCTCGATCAGGAACAACGCTGCCGCCGCGATCAGGACATCGGTGCGCTGCAATCCTTCCGGTACCGAATCGGTGAATCCGAACCGGCCCAGGATTCCGAGCAGCAGAACCACCGCGTAGGCGTTCACGCCGCTGGCCCAGCCTGCGGTGAAGATGAGAGGTAGTGCGGACACGCGCCCATGGTAGGGGGATCGGGAGTGCGGTGTCGGCGGCGTGATCTCGTTGCCAGGCTGCCGAGCCGGACAAGGGGTGGACTCCGCTGCCCGCCGCGGCTACCGGGTCGGGGCGACCCTACATGCTCGACCCAGAGGCAGTGCATGCCCATTCCGTACGATCACGGACCGGCAGGCTAGCCGAGGTCCCTGCGGCCCTGCTCGATGAAGTCGCTCACCAAAGAATCGAGCTTGTCGATGAAATTCATGAGCACCGTATCGAGGGCGGCGCTGTCGAGCTTCCGTTCATCGCTGTCGGAAGGGGCCGCGGTCCTGGCCGTGTATTTCTGTACGAAGGGCATGTAGTGCTTGTCCAGCAATTCTTTGGTCTCTTCGGGAAATTTGTTCAACAGGCGGATCATGTCTTCGCTGGATGTCATGCAGGCCATATAGAGAGTGGACAGGAACTTGTTCATGCGCTGGCTGAACTCGACTGTCGCGGAGCGGAACCCGTCGAGGTTGTCCACGCGAAGGAGACCGGCCATCTTTCCCGTCTGCTCCACGAAATCGAAAGTGCTCGCGATAAATTCGTAGTATGACTTTTGGCGATTCTCGCGAGTCACCTGTATCAACGCTAGTTGCTGGTCTCTGTCTGCCTTGTCGACCGTGACGTACACCGCCGCCGAGGCCGACACGATGCTGGAGATCAGCGCAGCGCACAGGGCCGCTATGAGCGCGTAGCGTCCACTTCTGGTGGTCGCGTCCGCCTCGCGGGGGTGCACGTCCTCTTGCGCGGCCGGCGCGGTCGTGGAGTTTTCATCGGACCGGTCGGGGGGGATCTCGGGCGACGAAGCCGCTTCATTTCTGTCTCGGTGCGGTGGAGAAGCTGGTTCAGTGGCCATTTTCACTCCCACCGGAGGAGGGCTTTCGGTCGACAGATGATCTTATGTGGACGGAGGACGTGGTCGGCGGAATTACTCGTTCGGGTGTCGCCTATACCGACGTGCCGGGGATGACTCGTTCCGAGGGTGTGCCTATGAGCGCGGTGCCCGTGGTCCGGCCCTGTTCCCGCAGGCCCTCGGCATCGGCGCGGTCGGCCGATTACGCTGTTCGCTATGTCTGTCCGCACGCGCAAGCCCCTCGTCCCCGGAACGCTGTCGCCCACCCGCGAAGTACCGCGCACCATCGAGCGCCCGGAATACGCGTGGAAGAAGACCGCCAACGAGGGGCGCGAGCCCTGGGTGCAGACCGCCGAGACGATCGAGAAGATGCGCATCGCGGGCAAGATCGCCGCGCAGGCGCTGGAGGAGGCGGGCAAGGCGGTCGCCCCCGGTGTGACCACCGACGAGCTGGACCGCATCGCGCACGAGTACATGTGCGACCACGGCGCCTACCCGTCGACCCTCGGTTACAAGGGTTTCCCGAAGTCGTGCTGCACCTCGCTGAACGAGGTGATCTGCCACGGCATTCCCGACTCGACCGTGATCGAGGACGGCGACATCGTCAACATCGACGTCACCGCCTACATCGACGGCGTGCACGGCGACACCAACAAGACCTTCCTCGCCGGTGACGTCGACGAGGAGGTGCGCCTGCTGGTCGAGCGGACCGAGGAGGCCACCATGCGGGCCATCAAAGCGGTGCGTCCCGGTCGGGCGCTGAACGTGATCGGTCGCGTCATCGAGTCCTATGCCAACCGTTTCGGCTACGGCGTGGTGCGCGACTTCACCGGCCACGGCGTCGGCCCGACCTTCCACAGCGGGCTCGTGGTGCTGCACTACGACCAGCCCGCGGTGGAGACCATCATCGAACCCGGCATGACGTTCACCATCGAGCCGATGATCAACCTCGGCGGCATCGACTACGAGATCTGGGACGACGGCTGGACCGTGGTGACCAAGGACCGCAAGTGGACCGCGCAGTTCGAGCACACCTTGGTCGTCACCGAGTCCGGGACCGAGATCCTGACCCTCCCGTGACCGGGGGCGGCCGTGCGCCGGAAGACCGGCCCGCGATGAAGGGCGCGCTGCTGGTCGCGGGCACGACCTCGGACGCGGGGAAGAGCGTCGTCGTAGCCGGGATCTGCCGGATGCTGGCGCGGCGTGGCGTGCGGGTCGCGCCGTTCAAGGCGCAGAACATGTCCAACAATTCCGTGGTCACGCTCGACGGCGGGGAGATCGGGCGGGCGCAGGCGTTGCAGGCTAGAGCGTGCGGACTGGAGCCGAGCGTGCGGTTCAACCCTGTCCTGCTCAAGCCCGGCAGCGACCGCCGTTCCCAGCTGGTGGTGCGGGGCAAGGCGATCGGCACCGTCGGCGCCGAGGACTACTTCCGGCATCGGCGGGAATTGCGCGATGTGGTGGCCGCGGAACTCGCCGCGCTGCGCGCCGAATTCGACGTGGTCGTCTGCGAAGGCGCCGGATCGCCCGCCGAGATCAACTTGCGCGCGACGGATCTGGCGAACATGGGCCTCGCGCGCGCGGCGGGCCTGCCGGTGCTGCTGGTCGGGGACATCGATCGCGGCGGCGTGCTCGCCCACCTGTTCGGCACCGTCGCCATCCTGGAACCCGAGGACCAGCAACTGATCTCGGGTTTCGTCGTGAACAAGTTCCGCGGCGCGGTGGAGCTGCTACAGCCGGGACTGGAGCGTCTCACCGAACTCACCGGCCGCCCCACCCTCGGTGTGCTGCCATACGCCGAAGACCTCTGGATCGATGCGGAGGACTCGCTGGGTACCCTCGCCGACGCGCCGGTGGGCCGTCCCCGGCCGCCGGTGGGCGACGAATGGCTGACCGTCGCCGCGATCCGGCTGCCGCGCATCTCCAACTCCACCGACGTCGAGGCGCTTGCCTGCGAACCGGGCGTCGCGGTGCGCTGGGTGACCGAGCCGTCCCGGCTGTCGAACGCCGATCTGGTGGTGCTGCCCGGTAGTAAGGCGACGGTGTCGGATCTGCGGTGGTTGCGGCGTACCGGCATCGCCGACGCGCTGGTGGCGCGCGCCGCCGCGGGCGGGCCGATCCTCGGCGTGTGCGGCGGATATCAGATGCTCGGCACCCGCATTCTCGACCGCGTCGAGTCCGGCGCCGGTGCGGTGGACGGACTCGGGCTGCTCGACCTGACCGTCGATTTCGCCGAGCCGAAGGTGTTGCGCCGCAGCGCGGGGCACGCGGCGGGAGTCGCCGTGCTCGGTTACGAGATCCATCACGGCCGCGTCACGCACCGCGGCGACCCGGCGTGGCTCACGATCGACGGCGAGCCGGAGGGCAGCGTTCGCGGCGCGGTGTGGGGCACCCACCTGCACGGGCTGCTCGAGTCCGACGAGTTCCGCCGCGGGTGGCTCCGCGCGGTCGCCGCCGCGGCGGGCCGGTCGGGATTCGCTGTTGCCGAGGATGTTTCGGTCGCGGGGGTGCGCGCCGCGCAACTCGATCTGCTGGCCGACCTGATCGAAGGTCACCTCGACCTCGTCGCGCTCGAGCGTCTGGTCGCCGAGGGCGCGCCCGCCGGTCTGCCGATCATGGCCACCGACGTGGTGCTCGCGAGCGACCGTATCGGTTGACGGGAACCACCCCGCGCCTTACCTTGCAGTAAGGAATTCGGCTCCAGGTAAGGCTGGGCCGAGCGAGTGCGGTCGGGTGCGAGGATGATGGCGGCGGAGAAGAGACCCAACAGCCGAGGGGGCAATGTGGTGTCGGCGACGGTGACCAGTAAGGGGCAGATCACCATCCCGATCGACGTGCGTGTGGCGATGGGATTGCGTACCGGAGTGCGGGTCGCCTTCGTCCCCACGCCCAGCGGCACCTACGAACTGGTGCCCGAAACGCGCACGATCAAGTCGCTGAAGGGCATCGTGGGCTGGTCGGGCTCGCCGATCGGCCTCGCGGAGATGAACGAGGCCATCGCGGGCAACGTGGTGGAAGGGAAGGCGCAATGATCGGCCTGGACGCGAACGTGCTGATCCGGTACCTCACCCAGGACGACCCGGAGCAGTCCGCCCGAGCCAATCAGGTGATCGACGGGCTCAGCGAGAGCAAGCCCGGCTACATCACGATGATCGTGCTCGCCGAGATCCACTGGGTGCTGCGCCGCGGCTACAAACAGGATCCCGAAGCGGTTACCGACGTGTTGCTCGGACTGCTCGATTCCAGCGAGATCGTGGTCGAGCGCGCCGACACCGTTCGCCAGGCGCTGCGCCGAGCCGCCGACGGCGCGGACTTCGCCGACGCGCTGATCCAGCAGCTCGGCCAGGAGGCCGGGTGTGACCTGACCGTCACCTTCGACCACAACGCAGGTGAGCGGGCCGGAATGCGCCTGCTCGCCTGATTCCGCTGCCCCGGACCCGCCGCCGCGGCGCCGCGAGCCGTGTAGCGTGAATCGGCATGGAATCTCGGCAGATCACGGTGGGTGACCGGGCGTGGACCGTGCGGATCGACGGACCGGAATCCCGGCACAGCGTGCTGCTGCTGCCCGACGCGGGCGAGTCGGCGGACGTCTTCGATCGGGTGTGCGCCCGCCTGCACACCTCGGATCTGCGCACCTTCGCGGTGGAGTCGATCGACGGCCTCGACGCGGCCGGTGTGACCGCGATCCTCGATGAGCTCGGGTTGCCGTGGGTCAACGTGGCCGGATGCGGCGCGGGCGCCGTGCTGGCCTGGCAGGCGTGCGCACACGGCTTCGGCCGCTTCCAGAGCCTGGTCGTGGCCGATCGCGGCCACCCGGCGACTCCCGGCGCCGACGGAACGGTAGTGGACGCGTCCACCGGTCCGGTCGAGGTGCCCACCACGCTCTTGGTGACCAAGAATCTGCCGCGCTCGGTGGCCGACACGTCGGGGCGGTTCGTCTACGGCGAATTCCGGGTGGTCGAGGTCGACGTCACCGACGTGGCCACCGAAGCCGACCACGAGCTGGCCACCGAGATCGTGCTACGCACCAGCCTCTGGTGACTTCGCGCCCTGGTAGTCCGCGAGCCAGTCGAGCCAGCTGTCGAGCTCGCGGAACGCCTGGGCCAGCGGTTCCGGGCCGGACAGGAACACGTCGTGCTTGGCGCCGTCGATCGGCACCATGTTGGTGCGGTCGCCCAGGCAGCCCGACCAGCGCTGGATCTGTTTGACGTCGAGCACCGCGTCGGCCACGGCCACGGCGGGACCGTACTGTTTGGCGAACTTGGTCATCCGGGAGCGCAGGATGAGGGAGGGTACCCCGATGTCCAGGCCCTGGTGCAGCCGCGCGTGGCCGTTGCGGATCGCGCGCAGCCAGCCGAGCCGGACCGGGAAGCCGTGCAACGGCTTCCAGTCCAGGTTGTACTCCCACTCACCCGACACCGAGTGGTGCAGGCTGTCACCGTACGTGCTGACCTTGCCGCCGGGCAGCTGGACCATCTTCCGGAACCGTCCCACGGCCTTGATGATCGGCGTTCCGATGGTCCGGTAGTACGCGGGACCCTGCAGGTCGAACCACGGGCTGTTGAGCACGACGCCGGTGATCCCCGCGGCGGCCGTTCCCTGGGCTCGGTTGAGGCGGTCCAGCCACAGCGACACGACCAGGCCGCCGGTCGAGTGGGCGTTGAGCACGACGGCAGCACCGGTCTCGGCCCGGACGATCCGCAGCGACTCCGTCAGCTCGCGGTCGTAGAAAGCGAGATCCGTCACATAGTGGGGGGTCTGCCCATCACGCAGCGACCGCCCGCATTTGCGCAGGTCGAGAGCATAGAACTGGAACCCGCGCGCGGTGAAGTGCTCGGCGAGGTGCTCTTGGAAGAAGTAATCGGTGAAGCCATGGACGTAGAGCACCGCGCCCGCGGTCTGCTCGACGTCGCCGGAGGGGACGTAGCGCACCAGCGTGGCGACCACCTCGCCCTCGCCGTCGGGGTCGGGACCGAGGTCCAGCGTGCGCTGCTGATAGTGCGGGCCGAGGACGTCGGGGCGCCAGCCTGCGCCATCCGGGGAGGTGCTGACCGGCTCGGCAAGCGACTGTTCGTTCGTCACGCGACCAATCTATTGGACGGTGTCGAACGCGGACAGTCCGCAGCCGCCGCCCGGCCGCCGAAGTGACGACCGTCTCTGTCGCATTCCGCACATTCCGCAGGTTCGCTGCGGGGTGGCGGCGTGGTGAGGTGCACAATTGGGCTTAGGTGAACGGCGGGTAACCTGACTCCCGCCAAGCCGTTCGGAACCGGCGGACGCCGGAACCGAGCCACAACTACACCGTGCCCAGGCTGGTCCACCCGCCCGGTGGGCCCGCGCAGACAAGGAAGTCGATCTACCCGTGCCGAACGCTGCCATGACTGAAAAGACCGATGTAGTACTCATCGGTGCCGGCATCATGAGTGCCACCCTCGGCGCGCTGCTGCGGCAGCTGCAGCCGGACTGGTCGATCTCCCTGTTCGAGCGGCTCGACGCCGCCGCCGCGGAGAGCAGCGATCCGTGGAACAACGCGGGCACCGGACACTCGGCGCTGTGCGAGCTGAACTACAGCCCGCAGCTGCCCGACGGCTCGGTGGACATCTCCAAGGCCGTCGACATCAACGAGCGCTTCCAGGTCTCCCGCCAGTTCTGGTCCTACGGCGTGGAGAACGGCATCCTGGGCGATCCGTCCGGCTTCATCAACCCCATCCCGCACGTCAGCTTCGTGCACGGCGCCGACAACGTGCAGTACCTGCGCAAGCGGTACGAGGCGCTGGCGCCGCACCCGCTGTTCGAGGGCATGGAGTACATCGACAGCCCCGACGAGTTCTCCCGCCGCCTGCCGCTGATGGCGCGCGGGCGCGACTTCTCCGATCCGATCGCGTTGAACTGGACCGACGGCGGCACCGACATCGACTTCGGCTCGCTCACCCAGGAACTGCTCGCCTACCTCGGCGCCTCCGGCGCCGACCTGGCCTTCGGGCACGAGGTGCGTGACCTGTCCAAGCAGTCCGACGGCTCCTGGCTGGTCACGGTCCGCAATGTACGCACCCGGGAAAGTCGCACGCTGAGCAGCAAATTCGTCTTCGTCGGCGCGGGCGGCGGCGCGCTGCCGCTGCTGCAGAAGGCGAATATCAAGGAAGCGAAGGGCTTCGGCGGGTTCCCGGTGAGCGGTCAGTTCTTCCGCTGCGTGAACCCGGCGCTGATCAACCAGCACGAGGCCAAGGTGTACGGCAAGGCCGCGGTCGGCGCTCCGCCGATGTCGGTGCCGCACTTGGACACTCGCGTCATCAAGGGCAAGCCTGGCCTGCTGTTCGGCCCGTACGCGGGCTGGACGCCGAAGTTCCTCAAGGACGGCAAGAACACCGACCTGTTCAAGTCGGTGCGGCCGAACAACATCTTCTCGCTGCTCGGCGTCGGCGTCACCGAACTCGGCCTGACCAAGTACCTGGTCAGCGAGCTGCTGAAGTCGGAGGCGGGCAAGGTGATCACCCTGTCGGAGTTCATCCCGCGCGCCGAGGCCAAGGACTGGGAGCTGATCACCGCGGGCCAGCGCGTGCAGGTGATCCGGCGCAAGGGCGCGGGTGGCGTGCTCGAGTTCGGCACCGCCGTGATCGCCGCCCAGGACGGCACGATCGCCGGTCTGCTCGGTGCGTCTCCGGGCGCCTCCACCTGCGTGACCGCCATGCTGGACGTGCTGCAGCGGTGCTTCCCGCAGGAGTACGCCGAATGGACGCCGAAGCTGAAGGAGATGGTGCCCTCGCTGGGCATCAAGCTCTCGGAGGACCCGGCGCTGTTCCACGAAGTGTGGGATTGGACCTCCAAGGCGCTCAACCTCGTCGACGGCGGGGACAACACGCCGAGACGTGCAGGGGTCGCGGCGAACGCCTAGGTTGTGATAGCAAGGCGCGATGATGTCAACGGTTGCTCTCAAACGCTCCTGGGCGCAGGATCTCGATACCGCGACGCTCTACCAGCTGTTGAAACTTCGCGTCGAAGTCTTCGTCGTCGAACAGAAGTGCGCGTACCCCGAGCTGGACGGGAAGGATCTGCTTCCCGAGACCCGGCACTTCTGGCTCGATGACGAGGGCGAGGTCATCGCCACGCTGCGGTTGTGCGAAGAGCACCGCGACGGTGTGAAGAGCTTCCGCATCGGCAGGCTCTGCACCGCCGCTCCCGCTCGCGGACACGGGTACACCACGCGACTGCTGCAGGCGGCGCTGGCCGAGGTGGGCTCGGCGACGGTGCGACTGAGCGCGCAGAGCTACCTGATCGACCTGTACACCAAGCACGGCTTCAAGGTCGACGGCCCGGAGTTCGAGGAAGACGGCATCGCGCACGTGCCGATGCGCAGGGGAGGCGAGTAGCCACTCCATCCGCCATTCGCACCCGCTCCGGATGTCTCCGGGGCGGGTGCGGCGCTTTCGGGGCCCGCCCGCATCGGTTCTGAATCGAAGGGCCCTGTCGGATGAGTGCGGGCGCGCCCTTAGAGTTGGGGCGTGTCCCTGTCCCATGCCGAAACAGTGCCTACGTCCGATCAGCGCGGCCGAACACTTTCCACCTCGGACGGTGAGGCGGGATTTCCCTTCTCGGCGGTGGTCGGGCAGGAACGGCTGCAACTGGCGCTGATTCTCTGCGCGGTGCATCCCGGTATCGGCGGCGTGCTGGTGCGCGGCGAGAAGGGCACCGCGAAATCGACCGTGGTGCGCGCGCTGGCGCAGTTGCTGCCGCCGGTGGTGGACGAGACCGGCGCACGGCCCGCTCGCTTGGTGGAGTTGCCGGTGGGCGCGACCGAGGACCGCGTGGTCGGCTCGCTGGACTTGGAGCGGGTGCTGCGCGACGGGGAGCAGGCGTTCCGTCCCGGCCTGCTGGCCGCCGCCCATCACGGTGTGCTGTACGTCGACGAGGTCAATCTGCTGCACGACCATCTGGTGGACGTGCTGCTGGACGCCGCGGCGATGGGCCGGGTGCACATCGAGCGCGACGGTGTGTCGCATTCGCACCCCGCGCGATTCGTTCTGGTAGGCACCATGAATCCAGAAGAGGGTGAGCTGCGTCCCCAGCTGCTGGACCGATTCGGCCTGACCGTGGACGTGGCCGCCTCCCGGGACGTGGACGTGCGCATGGCGGTGGTGCGCCGCAGGCTGGACTACGAGGCCGACCCGGCCCGATTCGCCGCCGGGTACGCCGAGGCCGACCAGGAAGTGGCCGAACGGATTCTCGCCGCTCGCGACCGGCTGGGACAGGTGGCGCTCGACGATGTGGAGCTGCGCCGGATCGCCGCGCTGTGCGCCGCGTTCGACGTCGACGGCATGCGCGCCGACCTGGTCGTCGCGCGCACCGCGACAGCGCATGCCGCATGGCGCGGCGGCGACGCGGTGACCGAGGACGACGTGCGGGTGGCCGCCGAACTGGCGTTGCCGCACCGGCGCAGGCGCGATCCGTTCGACGAGCCCGGCATCAGCGAGCAACAACTCGACGACGCGATGCGCGACGCCGCCGCGGAGGCGCAACGCGAGCAGCCGTCGTCCGCGCAGCAGGACACCGGGGAGGCCGACGGAGCGGTGACTGACGACGAAAGACGGGCTCGTCCCGGGGACGACCCGGACGACCCCCTACCGCCGGAAGGTCCGGGCGGAGGTCATGAAGACCCGTCGCCGCCGGACGGTCCGGGCGGCGGCCGTTCGGGTGAAGGCCGCACCGGCACACCGGTTTCCGCTGGTGCGCGGACCCCGCGCTGGGAAGTGCCCGGAGTCGGCGAGGGCGCTCCGGGGCGCCGCTCACGCGCGGAGTCCCGGCACGGGCGAGCGGTGCGTTCCAGCACCGACACCTCCTCGGGGCTGCACCTGCTCGGCACCGTGTTCGCGGCCGCGCCGCATCAGCATGCGCGCGGGCGGGCCGCCGGGCCGTTGCGGCTGGCCGCCGAGGACCTCCGTGGTGCGTATCGGGAAGGCCGCGAGGGGAATCTGGTCGTGTTCGTCGTCGACGCGTCCGGCTCGATGGCCGCCCGCGACCGGTTGTCCGCGGTCACCGGCGCGGTCGTCACGCTGCTGCGCGATGCCTACCAGCGCCGCGACAAGGTCGCCGTCGTCACCGTGCGGGGGGCGGAGGCCGAACTCGTGCTGCCGCCCACCTCGTCGGTCGACATCGCGGTGCGCCGGTTGTCCGGGATGCGCACGGGCGGGAAGACGCCGCTGGCCGCCGGCCTGCTGAAGGCGCGCGAGATAGTGCTGCGCGAGCGGGTGCGGGATCCGCGCCGCAGGCCCATGCTGGTGCTGCTCACCGATGGTCGCGCCACCGGCGGCGCGGACCCGGTTCCCCGCGCCCGCGCCGCGGCCCGCTTGCTCGCCAGGGACGCGGTCACCGCGATCGTGGTCGACTGCGAACGCGGCATGATCCGCCTCGGTCTCGCCGCGGATCTGGCTCGCGACCTGCGCGGCGGATATCTGCGGTTGGCCGAGCTGACCGGCGATTCGGTCGCCGATGTCGTGCGGTCGAGTTCCGCACGCCCCAGCGGCGCGGTTCGAGCGGCGTGACCACGACTTCCGATCGGCGTGTCCGCTGCGAGCAGCTCGGCGGCGCTCGCCCGGTGGGCGGCGCGGTCGGTCGAACGAGCACGCGCCCCTTCGGTTCGTGCCGGTTGCGTGAGGTCGTGGCTTCCGGCCAGGACACGCTGTAGGTCGGAGTGATCCGAGAGCAAGGAGATTCGATGCCCAAGGGTGTTCCCGAAACCGTTCCCGACGACGGGCTGACCACGCGGCAGCGGCGCAACCAGCCGGTGCTCGCCGTGCACACGGGGCCGGGCAAGGGCAAGTCGACGGCCGCGTTCGGGATGGCGCTGCGGGCCTGGAACCAAGGTTTCGACGTCGCGGTGTTCCAATTCGTGAAGAGCGCCAAGTGGAAGGTCGGGGAGGAAGCCGCCTTCCGCGCTCTCGGCACACTGCACGAGCAGACCGGCGCGGGCGGGCCGGTCGAATGGCACAAGATGGGCGAGGGCTGGTCCTGGACCCGCAAGCAGGGCACCGAAGACGACCACGCCGCGGCCGCGCTGGCGGGCTGGCAGGAGATCGCCCGCCGCCTGAAAACCGAACAACACCGTTTCTACGTCCTCGACGAATTCACCTACCCCCTCAAATGGGGCTGGGTGGACACCGCAGAAGTAGTCGAAACCCTCCGCACCCGCCCCGGAAACCAACACGTCGTCATCACCGGCCGCGACGCGCCCCAACCCCTCCTCGAAGCCGCCGACCTGGTCACCGAAATGACCAAACTCAAACACCCCATGGATGCGGGCCGCAAAGGCCAACGAGGCATCGAATGGTGATTTCCGCGAGTGGCACATGGCTGCGGCGAATCGCGAGAGGGCCGCGCGAGGGTGTGCCACTCGCGAAGCGGAGGTGGGAATGAGAGCCGTTGTGGTGGCGGCGCCGGCGTCGGGGAGCGGGAAGACGACGGTGGCGACCGGGTTGGTGGGGGCGTTGCGCCGGGTGGGGCATCGGGTGGCGCCGTTCAAGGTGGGGCCGGATTACATCGATCCGGGATATCACGGGTTGGCGGCGGGGCGGCCGGGGAGGAATCTAGATCCGGTGCTGGTGGGGGAGGAACGGGTTGTGCCGTTGTACCAGCACGGCGCGCGGGGGTGCGATCTCGCCGTGGTCGAGGGCGTGATGGGGCTGTTCGACGGGCGGATCGATGAACACTATTCCGGTGCGGTGGCGGAGGGTTCGACGGCGCAGGTCGCGGCCCTGCTCGGGGCGCCGGTGGTGCTGGTGGTCGACGCGCGCGGGCACAGCCAGAGCCTGGCGGCGCTGCTGCACGGATTCGCGACCTTCGACAGCGGCGTCCGGCTCGGCGGTGTGATCCTGAATCGGGTCGGCAGCGAACGGCACGAGCAAGTGCTGCGGGCCGCCTGCGATCGCGTCGGGTTGCCGGTGCTCGGGTCGTTGCCGCGCCTGGCCGAACTCGAGGTGCCTTCCCGGCATCTCGGCTTGATCCCGGCCGTGGAACACGGTTCGGCCGCGACAGCGGCGGTGGCGGCGATGACGGACCTCGTCGCCGCGCATGTGGACCTGCGCGCCGTCGCCGCACTCGCTCGCTCGTCGGTGGCGGGACCCGCGTGGGATCCCGTCGCGGCCGTGCGTGGGCTCGAAGGGGTAGAGGACACCGCGGCGTCGCTCGGTGAAGGCGGTGACATGGTGGCGTCGACGTCTGCCGCCGGTGATCGGGACTCGCGCGTCTCCACGGAGCCCGGTGGTATCTCGCGAGCCGACGAAAGCGCGGACGGCGCGATCGTCATCGGTGGCCCCGCCGATCGGGAGGGTCCGCTGATCGCCGTGGCGGGTGGCCCGGCGTTCACGTTCGGCTATGCCGAGCACCGCGAGTTGCTGACGGCCGCGGGGTCGCAAGTGGTCGTCTTCGATCCGCTGCACGACGAATTGCCCGCCGGGTCAGCGGGATTGGTGCTGCCAGGTGGCTTCCCCGAGGAGCACGCCGCGGCGCTGGCCGCCAATTCCGGCCTGTTGCGGGCGGTGGCCGAAGCCGCCCGCGACGGGATGCCGGTTCATGCCGAATGCGCCGGGCTGCTGTATCTGACCCGTTCGCTGGACGGGCACCCCATGGCCGGGGTGGTGGAGGCCGACGCCGCGTTCGGGCCGCGCCTGACGCTCGGTTACCGAGACGCCGTCGCGCTCGCCGACTCGCTGTTGTGGCGGGCCGGGGAACGGGTCCGTGGGCACGAATTCCACCGCACGCGCCTGGTGTCCGCGCCGACACCGAATCCGGCGTGGGGATGGCGCGGAAGCGCGGGAGAGCGCGTCCAGGAAGGGGCGCTCAGCGGCAACGTGCATGCCTCGTACCTGCATACCCATCCGGCGGGGAATCCCCGGGCGGTGCGTCGATTCGTCACGGAGACAGCCCGTTTCGCGAGTTCCCGTGCCGTCCGCTGAGGTCGTCGTCGGCATCGGCCTGCGACCGCTCACTTCGGCCCGCACGATTCGCGCTGCCCTGCACGAGGGCGTGGGCGACCATCGGATCGTGTGCCTCGCCACCATCACGCGGCGCTCCGCCGAACCCGGACTGCGCACGGTCGCCGCTGACCTCCGGGTGCCGCTACGGTCCTACTCCGCCGACGAACTGGTGGCGGTCACCGTCCCGAACCCGGGAGACCGGACGCGTGCCGCCATCGGCACGGCAAGCGTCGCGGAGGCCGCGGCGCTGCTCGCCGCCGAAGGCGGGCCGCTGGTGCTGCCCAAGCGCGTCGTGCACGGCGTGGTGCTCGCGGCAGCGCTGTACGAGCGGTAGAGCCGTTCGACCGGTTGCACGGACTTCCGCGCGATCGCCGCATGGATGCGGGCCGTCTACTCGGCTCCTGATCGAGCGATGTGCGCCAACTGCACCTCGTCAGCCCCGCGGCCGACCGCGCGAGCGGAACTCACGGATCGCGAGGTCCGCCCGCGTCTCGACGTATGAACGACCTCCGGACGGGGTCATTGGGATGGTCGCGCCGCAGGCCGGTCACTGCGCGAATGCGGCGCCGGCGCCGCTGGACACTCGCTCCTGGCGGAAGATCCCACAAGGTGCTCGGGATGCTCCGGCGGCGAGGCGACCGCCGTCCCGGTCCGTTGACGCGGCGGAGCGCAGCACCACGCGAAGGCCGCTCCGGCCCCTGTTTCAGGGTGCGACCGAGCCCCAGTCGGCGAAGCCGGTCGGGTCGTGGCGGCCGATGCTGGCGTGCTCGAACAGGCCCCAGCCTTCGGCGTCGCCGCAGCGGGCGCGGGCCACGTGGTCGGTGACGCCGTAGGGGATGCGGGCGGCGATCCCCGGGTCGGTGAGGTCGTAGCGGCTGGAGGAGGACCAGCCGCGGCCCTTCCACTGGCCGTGCTGCCAGTCGGGATCGCCGCCGTAGCCGCACCCGACGTGCAAGGGAACGCCCGTGCCCGGCGTGATCTCGATCTCCAGGGGTTTGCCGTCCGGCGTGGTCAGCTCCAGTCGCGCCCCGACGGGAAGCCTGGTGCCGGAACGATAGTCGATGGCGATGCGGGGCCAGCCGAGCTGTTCGGTGCGTCCGTCCGGCCAGATCCGGGTCGCGTCGTTGAGGGTGCGCCTGCCGTCCGGCTCCTCCTGCACGATGACCACGACGGCGAAGTCGTCGAACCGCAGCGGCACGTACAGCCACCAGAATCCGCCCGACGGCTCGGCGGCCGCGCGTCCGGGCGGCTCGGTCTCGCCGACCGGGCGGATGCCCCACGAGCGATCCCTCGTCCCGGTCCACACCGCCGGGTCGACCGTGATGTCGTCGCCGTCCACGCGCAGCGTTCCCGCCCACGACCCGACCTGTGCGAATCGGGACGCGTCGATGATCGGCCGGTTGCCCGCGAGGATCAGGTGCGGTTGTTCCTGCACGGCGGGGAAGGCCCCGGTCCAGGTCAGGTCGAAGCCGAGATCGTCGTGCTCGCAGACCACCCGGATGCGCCGCAGCGGTTCGATCACTTCGACACGGTAGCCGCCGACGCGCTGGTCGAGGCTCCGGTCGCCGAGCGCGTCGGAGAAGCGCACCGCGCGCACCGTGTCGCCGCGCCGGACGGCGGCGTAGGCGTCGGTCACCCCCAGGTTGGGGTACACGCCGAGACCGGTGATCAGGAACGTGCCGCCGTCGCGGTCGTGGGCGTTGAAGTAGCTGCGGTCGTAGAAATTCCGATCGCTACTGGCCACCCGCGCCAGCGACAACGGGGTCTGGTGGATCGGGTACTCGTCCAAGGGCACAGGCATGATCAGTCCCATTCGTAGGTTCCGTCGAGCAGCGCTTCCAGGCTTGCCCGGTGCATGACGTAGTCGTCGCGGTCCGGCGTGTCGGTGTCCTCGCCGAAGTGGATCATCCTGCGTTTCACCCGCGCCATCACGATCGCGTGCCGCAGCGCGGCGTACACGAGGTAGAAATCGAGATCGCGCACCGAGTAGCCGGTCAGCTCCTCGTATTTCGACACCACGTCGTCGCGGCGGAGGAAATCGGGGAGCCCCGGCTGCCCGAAGCGGGTGGCCAGGTCCTGGAAGAACCGGTGGATGAAGATCACCCACCCCAGGTCGAGTTCCCGCGGCCCGAGGGCGGCCATCTCCCAGTCCAGCACCGCCACCGGGTCGAATTCGCGGTAGATGATGTTGCCCGGGCGGGCGTCGCCCCAAGTGAGCACATCCGGACCGGGGTCGGCGGGCCAGTGCTCCTCCAGCCAGGTGAAACTCCGCTCGATGAGCGGGATCTCATAGCCGTCGTCCGCGAGCCCCCACCGGTACCAGGAGCGCTGCGCGGCGACGTGCCTGCGCAGCGAGTCGCCCGGCCCGCTCAGCATCGGGAAGTGCGCCGCCGGGTCGGGGATGCCGTGGACCTTCGCGATCACCTCGACGGTGTTGTGGGTGAGCCGAAGGCGGTCGGCGGGATCGGCATCGAACAGCCAGCCGATGAACACGTACGGCGGGTTGTCCGTCGGCACCCGTCCGTCCACCCGCCGCATGACGAAGAACGGTGCGCCGAGCGGCTTTTCGTCGTTCTCCAGCCAGCACAGGCCCGGCACCGGCACGTCGGTGGCCGCGGCGACGCCGGCCATCACCTGGTACTGGGTGGTCAGGTCGTAGGTCTCGAAGACCGGGAACGATCCGGCCTCGGGCGCCATCCGCGCCACGAACGACCCGCGCTCCGCCCGACCCCCGGTGGTCCATTCGGCGTCGAACAGGATCGAGGTGCTGGACATGCCGCCGGACTGCGGACGCGACAGATCCGAGATGCGCGGCAACTCGTCCGCGGCGACCTTCGTGTTCAGCCAGCGCGCCAGGTCCCCGGCGAGCGTGTCCAGGTCGCGTTCGCTGACGGTCAGCTGCTGTCGCTGTGCCGGGTCCGGATCGTCGGTCATCGTTGTCCTCCTGACACGTGCGGCCCGGGTGCACCGCTGGCGGTGCGCCGGGATACGCGACTGTAACGCGTTCTAGTTATTGACGGGCCGGAACCGGGAACGAATCCCGGCGCCGCTCGGTGCGGCGGGCAAGTAGGCCGAAAGAAGTACTCGGAAATCCAGGGTTTTCCCGGAGGTCATCCCATGACCTGGTCGGATACTTTCGGCTGGCCAATCTGTCGGCCTGTGAGGGGAGTGGTGTGCGTACCGTCGAAATGGAAGTCCTGACGAGCGGCGAGGCGCGAACCGGTGACGAGCGGCGGCCGTGGAGCCTGCCGGCCCGGATCGCGTTCCGCTTCGTCTTCGCCTACTTCGGTCTGTTCTGCCTGCTGTTCGCCCAGATCCTCTTCGTCTTCACCGGGATACTGAGCAAGTGGCTGCCCGAGAGCGCGATCCTGTGGCAGATGCGCACGACGAGCCCGCTGGTCGGGTGGGTCGGCGAGCATGTCTTCGGGGTCGAAGCCGTCTTGCACGAGAATTCGGGCAGCGGCGACCAGGCCGCGATCTGGCTGCTGATCTTCTGCGAACTCGTCGCCGCGGCGCTGATCACGATCGTCTGGTCGATCCTCGACCGCCGCCGCCGGGACTACACGGCACTGCGCAACTGGTTCCTGGTGTTCATCCGGCTGTGCCTGGGCGGCCAAATGCTCTTCTACGGTCTGGCCAAGGCGATTCCGTCGCAGATGCCCGCGCCTTCGCTGACCGCGCTGCTGCAACCGTACGGGACGATGAGCCCGGCGTCGGTGCTCTGGAACCAGGTCGGCGCCGCGCCCATGTACGAAATCCTGCTCGGTACGGCCGAGGTGCTCGGTGGCCTGCTGCTGTTCCTCCCGCGCACCGCGACGGCGGGCGCGTTGCTCAGTCTGGTGAGCATGGCGCAGGTCTTCGTGCTGAACATGACCTACGACGTGCCGGTGAAGATCCTCTCGTTCCACTTGCTGTTGCTCTCGCTGGTGGTGCTGGCGCCGCAGGCCGGGCGGTTGGCGAACCTGCTCGTGCTGGAACGCCCGTCCGAACCGGCCGCGCAGCCGCCGCTGTTCGGTTCCCGCCGCGCGAACCGGATCGCGGCGGTGGCGCAAGTGGCGCTGGGCCTGTGGGTGCTGATCGGTGGTGTGTACATCGGCTGGCACACCTGGCGCGAGTCGGGTGACGGCGCGCCGAAGCCTGCGCTCTACGGCATCTGGACCGTCGGCGAGTTCACCAGGGACGGGCATGCGGCGCCGCCGCTGCTCACCGACGAGGGCCGCTGGCGGCGGCTCGTCTTCGACCGCCAGGGCACGACCGTGCAGAAGATGGACGACTCGTTCGTGCCCGTCGTGGCGGTGGTCGACGAGGCCGCGCACACCATTGTTCTGTCGGAGGCTCCCGAGTCGGCAGGCGTTCCGCCCGCCCGCCTCGGCGCCTTCACCTTCACCCGGCCCGGTACGGACACGCTGTCGTTGACGGGTGAGCTGAACGGAACGCCGGTGACCTTGTCGCTGGACCGGATGGACCTGAATTCCTTCCCGCTGCGCGGCCGGGGATTCCACTTCGTTCAGGAATACCCGTACTTCCGCTGAAATCCCATACGGCCACGGCTCTTTTCGATACCTTCGGTCTGCATCGACTCGGACTGGAGGGCCACCGTGACCGAAGCGATCCTGGATCGGACAGACGCCGCCGCCGGCGCGGAGGACGCCGGGGTCCGGCCGTGGAGCGGGGCGACCCGGGTGACGTTCCGTTTCGGCTTCCTGTACTTCGGACTGTTCTGCCTGGTGTATCCGTCGATCGTCCCGGAGTTCCTCGGACTGACCCGCGAATGGCTGCCGGACTGGGTGAACTACGGCGCAGCCCGCGCGCTGCGTCCGGTGGTGGAGGGGGTCGGGACGCGCGTGTTCGGCGCGTCCGTCGCGGCGAACACCGCTTCGATCAGCGGTGACCAGGCGTACTTCTGGGTGCTGGTGTTCGTCGTCCTGGTGGCCGCGGTGTTCGGAACCCTGCTCTGGAGCGTGCTGGATCGGCAGCGGCCGCATTACCGCGCCGTGCAACCGTGGTTCCTGCTGTTCGTGCGTCTGTCCCTGGCGGGGCAGCTGATCTCCTACGGCATGGCGAAGGCCGTCCCGACCCAGATGCCGCCCACACCGCTGAGCCGATTGCTCGAGCCCTACGGGAACTTCAGTCCGATGGCGGTGCTCTGGAATCACATCGGGGTGTCGCCGCAGTACGAGATCCTGCTGGGCTCGGCGGAACTGCTCGCCGGTGTGCTGCTGTTCGTGCCGCGCACCGCGCTGGTGGGCGCGATGCTCGCCTTGGTGTGCACGACACAGGTGTTCGTGCTGGACATGACCTACGACGTGCCCGCGAAAATCCTGTCGTTCCACCTGATGCTGCTGTGCCTGGTGCTGCTCGTTCCGGAGGCCGGGCGTCTGGCGAACGTGCTCGTACTGGACCGGCCCACCGGACCGTCGACGACACCGCCGTTGCTGCACTCGCCCCGGGCCCGTCGGATCGCGGCCGCGGTGCAGATCGCGCTCGGGGTGTGGCTGGTGTTCTCGAACGCCTACACCGCTTGGGAAAGGTGGAACGAACAGGGAGCCGGGCGGCCGGAACCGCCGCTGTACGGCATCTGGGCGGTCACCGACTTCAGCGTGGACGGCAAACCGCTTCCACCGTTGAGCACCGATCAATTACGTTGGCAGAGAATAGTTTTCGACCGGGACGGGGTGACCGTGCAACGAATGGACGGTCAGTTGGTCCCGGTGCTCGCCATGGTCGATCCCGGCGCGCGCACGCTTGTCATGGCCGCGCCGCCGACGGCCGTCGGCGCGGGACCGCAACCGCTGGGCAGTTTCGGCTTCGACCGGCCCGCGCCCGAGCGGCTGACCTTGACGGGCACGCTCGCCGGGCAGCCGGTTTCGGTGGCACTGACCTCGGTCGCGCTCGAGGACTTCCCGTTGCGCAGCCGCGGTTTTCATTGGGTGCAGGAATATCCGTATTTCCGCTGAGCCGCCCGCGGCTCGGGTCAAGCCTCGAGATCGTCGGCGACTCCGATGTCCTCGTGCCACAGTGCGGGATGCTCGGCGATGAAGCGGGTCATCAGGTCGATGCAGCGCCGGTCTTCCAGGACGGTGACGACGACGCCGTGCCCGGCGAGCCATTCGTGCCCGCCGGAGAAGGTCTGCGACTCCCCGACCACCACCGAGCCGATGCCGAACTGACGGACCAGGCCACTGCAATACCAGCACGGCGAGAGCGTGGTGACCATGATGGTGTCGCGGTAATCGCGACGACGTCCCGCCGCGCGGAAGGCGTCGGTCTCGGCGTGCATGCTGGGGTCGCCGGACTGCACCCGGCGGTTACGGCCACGCCCGAGCAGGACGCCGCCCGCGTCGAAGAGGGCGGCACCGATCGGGATGCCGCCCTCGGCGAGCCCGCGCAGCGCCTCGTCGTAGGCCACGTCGAGCAGTCGTGCCGGTGTCGGCTGCTTCATCGGTCCGCCTTTCCGAGCTGGACGACTACACCGCAACCTACCGCCGCGGACCATCGAATCGCTTGTTACCACTGGTCACAGTAGGTTTGCCCGGCCGCGTGGTCGTTGCGTCGACCGTGCGGGCGTGCCGGTCGATTGCCGGTGCCCGCCGGTCACGCCGTAGGCTCGAAACTTGTGCCGAACACGTCAGACGCAACGCAAGATCAGCCCACCGGCGACCCGAACTACCTGGTCGGGCTCGATCTGCACGGACGGCGTGTCGTCGTGGTCGGCGGTGGGTCGGTGGCGCAGCGCAGGCTGGGCCTGCTGATCGCCGCCGGCGCGGACGTCCACGTCGTGAGTCGTGCCGTCACGCCCGCGGTCGAGGGAATGGCGAGCTCCGGGCAGATCACCGTCACGCTGCGCGATTACGCCGACGGCGACCTCGACGGCGCCTGGTACGCGATCGCGTGCACCGACGAACCCGAGACCAACGCGGCGGTGGTGGCCGAGGCGACCCGGCGGCGGGTCTTCTGCGTGCGCGCCGACACGGCACGGCTGGGCACGGCGGTCACCCCGGCCACCGCACGCTACGACGGGCTCACCCTCGGTGTGCTCGCGAGCGGGCAGCACCGGCGTTCGGCGGCCGTGCGCAACGCGTTGCTGGAAGCCCTGCAATCCGGTGTCGTGAGCGACGACTCGACGCCGATCGCGCCCGGTGTCGCCCTGGTGGGCGGTGGGCCCGGTGATCCCGACCTGATCACCGTGCGCGGACGGCGGTTGCTGGCCAGGGCGGATCTGGTGGTGGCCGACCGGCTCGCGCCGCCGGAACTGCTCGCCGAGCTCGGGCCCGAGGTCGAGGTGGTCGACGCCGCCAAGATCCCGTACGGGCGGGCGATGGCGCAGGAGGCGATCAACACCGCGCTGATCGAAGGTGCGAAGGCGGGCAAGTTCGTGGTGCGGCTCAAGGGCGGCGACCCGTACGTGTTCGGGCGCGGGTACGAGGAGCTGGAGGCCTGTGTGGCCGCCGGGGTCCCGGTCACGGTGGTGCCCGGCGTCACCAGTCCCATCTCGGTGCCGGCCGCGGCGGGTATCCCGGTGACCCATCGCGGCGTCACCCACGAGTTCGTGGTGGTGAGCGGGCACGTCGCGCCGGATCACCCGGATTCGCTGGTGGACTGGCCCGCACTGGCCCGGCTGCGCGGCACCCTGGTGCTGATGATGGCGGTGGAGCGGATCGAACAATTCGCCGCCGCGCTGCTGGAGGGCGGTCGTCCGGCGGGTACCCCCGCCACCGTCATCCAGGAGGGCACGCTGCGCACGCAGCGCGTGCTGCGCGCCGATCTCGGCACGGTGGCCGCCCGGGTGCGCGCCGAGGGCATCCGCCCACCCGCGATCGTGGTGATCGGCCCGACCGCCGGTTTCTCCGCCGACGCGCTCGTTCCGCACGCCGACTCCGCGGCGGGCTAGCGTCCGCGGCGGTGCGGCGATCCGATTCCGCGAGACCTTGGCCGCATCGACCGCCGTCCGTCCCGGTCGCGGTGGCACCCGTGCCGGTGGCCGCCCGCTGAGTGCGCGTCGTCCTCGCGGGCCCCCGATCCGCCCCGCGACGTGCGGCACAGCAGGTCGCCCAGTCGGCCGAGGGCCGGCAGTGGAGCGGACGAGCCGGAGACCGTTCGGTCCGCCCGGATCACAGGGTCAGCTCCTCGTCGTGGGGTGCGGTCGGGTCGGTGGGCGGACAAATACGGCAGCGGCATCAATTACAGTGACTCACTGTGCTTCGGAACCCCGCTGCGACGATGCAGTATCCAGTGACGCAGCGGGCCTTCGGGCTCGCGATCCTAGTCCTGAGCGGATTGCAGCTCATGGTCGTGCTCGACGGCACGGTCGTGATCTTCGCGCTGCCGCGGCTGCAAGAGGAGATGGGGTTGTCCAGCGCGGGCAGCGCGTGGACGGTGACCTCCTACGGGCTCACCTTCGCGGGTCTGATGCTGCTCGGCGGCAGGCTCGGTGACGCGTTCGGCCGCAAGCGCATGCTCGTGGTCGGTGTCGCGGTGTTCACGCTGGCCTCGCTGTTGTGCGGATTGGCGCAGAACCAGGCGATGCTGCTCGCCGCGCGGGCCTTCCAGGGCGCGGGCGCGGCCGTCGCGGCGCCGACCGCGTTCGCGCTCGTGGCGACGACCTTCGCGCCGGGCAAGGCACGCAACCAGGCGATCGCGATCGTCGGGTCGATGGTCGGCATCGGCTCCGTCGGCGGCCTCGTGGTCGGCGGCGCCCTGACCCAGCTGTCGTGGCGGTGGATCTTCCTGATCAACGTCCCGATCGGCGCGCTGATCATCCTGGGCGCGGCCTACAAGCTCGCCGACACCGAACATCACCGTTCGGCCCTCGACATCCCCGGCGCGGTGCTCGGCACCTTCGCCTGCGCGTCGATCGTGTTCGGCGCGACCGAGGGGCCGGAGATGGGGTGGGGGCACCCGGCGATCATCGGCTCGCTGATCGCGGGCGTCGTGCTGCTGATCGTCTTCGTGGCGCTGGAACGGCGGGTGGACGACCCGCTGCTGCCGTGGTCGCTGTTCGACAGCCGTGACCGCGTCGCCACCTTCCTGCTGATCTTCCTGGCCGGTGGGGTGCTGGGTGCGATGACCTTCTTCGTCGCCCAGTTCATGCAGAACGTCATCGGGTACGGGCCGCTCAAGGCGGGCGTCGCGGCGATCCCGTTCACCGTCGGCATCGGCATCGGCGGCGCGGTGGCCTCCAAGGCGGCGCTGTACATCGCGCCGCGCTGGCTGCTCGCGGGCGCGGCCGTGGTGCTCGGCGTCGGTCTGCTGTTCGGCTCCACCCTCGACGGCGAGGTCATGTATTTCGCCACGCTGCTGCCGCTGCTGGTGGTGATCGGCTTCGGCGTCGGCATCGCCATGGTGCTCGCACCGCTGTGTGTGCTGGTCGGCGTGCCGCCCGCCAATATCGGCCCGCTGGCCGCGGTCGGGCAGATGTTCATGAACCTGGCCACCCCCGTGGCCATCGGCCTGCTCACGCCGATCGCCGCCTCCCGCACCCTCTCACTCGGCGGCCGCACCGAGAAGGTGGCCGGGATGACGTCCGCGGAGATCGCCGCGCTCGGCAACGGCTACACCCTG
Source organism: Nocardia sp. NPDC004718 (assembly GCF_053601535.1). NCBI lineage: Bacteria > Bacillati > Actinomycetota > Actinomycetes > Mycobacteriales > Nocardiaceae > Nocardia > Nocardia sp. NPDC004718. Next base: position 12,383 of record NZ_JBSGCA010000006.1, on the reverse strand, counting down.
GTGCTGTTCGTCTGCGCCTTCGCCGCGTTCGCGGCCGGGCTGGTCGCCCTGACCCTGCGCTTCACCCCGCAGCAACTGGCCATGGCTCAGCACGCCCAAGAAGAAGCCCAGCAGGCCTGAACTCAGAACCTCCCCGCTACTCGACGGGGTGTCACGCGCACGATGACGCGCGGGCCGTCGTTGACGGAGGCGGGGTTGAAGTCCACGTACTTCTGTCCGGTGTACTTCGCCGACAGCTCGTTGGGCAGCGTCTTCTCCGGATCGGGCGTGAGGGTCGCGCTGCCCCGGATCTCCGCGTAGACGTACGGGTTGTCCGGCGGATTGATCAGCACGGTGATGCGCGGGTCGCGCGCGAGGTTCTTGCCCTGCTGGCGATCTGTGGTGGTGGAGAAGAGCAGGTCGTTGCCGTCGCGCTTCAGCCAGATCACGGTCAGGTGCGGCTGCCCGTTGGGCCCGATCGTGGCCGCGGTGGCGAAGACCTTCTCTTCGTCCAGGTACTTCTTCAGTTCGTCGGAGAACTCAGCGGTGGTGGTCACGCTCTGAGCGAACAACGCGAGACGGCACCGCATTCCCGTCGGCCGCGAAAGACGCTGCCGCTCAGACGGTGTGCCGGTCCGCCGCCAACGCGTGGTCCAGAATCGCCAGCCCCTCCTTCGCCTCGGTCTCCGCCTACCTGTTCCGGGGGAAGCCGAGGTTCAGTCCACCGTGGCTGGGATCGAGCCAGCGGGTGGTGACCGCTTTGGTGCGGGTGAAGAACCGCACGCCGTCGGTGCCGTGTGCGTGCGCGTCGCCGAACAGCGAGTTCTTCCAGCCGCCGAAGCTGTAGTAGGACATCGGAACCGGGATCGGCACGTTGATGCCGACCATCCCGACTTCGACCTCGTTGTGGAAGCGGCGCGCGGCGCCGCCGTCGTTGGTGAACAGGGCGGTGCCGTTGCCGTAGGGATTGGCGTTGATCAGCGCCAGCGCCTCGTCGTAGCTGTCGGCGCGCACCACCGACAGCACGGGTCCGAAGATCTCGTCGGTGTAGACGCTCATGTCGGTGGTGACCCGGTCCAGAATCGTCGGACCGAGCCAGAAGCCGTCGGCCGCGCCGTCCGCTTCGACGCCCCGGCCGTCGAGAACCACGGTGGCTCCGGCGGATTCACCCGCCGCGATGTACTCGGCGACCCGGTCGCGGTGCGCCCGGGTGACCAGCGGACCCATGTCGGCGCCCCGGGTGCCGTCGCCGGTCCTGATGGTCCCGGCCCGCTCGGCGATCTTGCCGACCAGCGCGTCGCCAGCCCCGCCCACGGCGACCACCACGCTGATCGCCATGCACCGCTCGCCCGCCGAGCCGAACCCGGCGTTCACCGCGGCGTCGGCGGCCAGATCCAGGTCCGCGTCCGGCAGTACCACCATGTGGTTCTTCGCGCCGCCGAGCGCCTGCACCCGCTTGCCCGCGGCGGTGCCGCGCTGGTAGACGTACCGGGCGATCGGCGTCGAGCCGACGAACGAGACGGCCTTGACGCCCGGGTTGTCCAGCAGTTCGTCGACCGCCACCTTGTCGCCTTGCAGCACGGTGAACACGCCCGCGGGCAGTTCGGCTTCGGCCCACAGCCGCGCCAGCCACAGCGACGGGGAAGGGTCCTTCTCGCTCGGTTTGAGCACCACCGTGTTGCCCGCCGCGATGGCGATCGGGAAGAACCACATCGGCACCATCGCGGGAAAGTTGAACGGCGAGATGATCGCGACCGGCCCGAGCGGCTGGCGGATGGAGAAGATGTCGACCTTGGTGGAGGCGTTCTCGGTATAGCCGCCCTGGAGTAGATGCGGTATGCCGCAGGCGAATTCGACGACTTCCAGGCCGCGGCTCACCTCGCCGACGGCATCGGCGACGACCTTGCCGTGTTCGGCGGTGATCAGCCGGGCCAGCTCCTCCTTGCGTTCGTTCAGCAGCTCACGGAAGCGGAACAGGATCTGGGTGCGCCGGGTCAGCGAGGTGTCCCGCCAAGCCGGGAAGGCCTTCGCGGCGGAATCGATGGCCGCGCGGGTATCGGCGACGGTCGCCAGCGCGACCTGTCCGGTCACTTCGCCGGTCGCCGGGTTGGTCACCGGCGCCGTCGTCTCGCCGGTGCCCGCGAAAGCTTTGCCGTCGAGCCAGTGCGCGATGGTTTGCATGTCTCCTCGATTCGATCGGTGAGCATCGGCGGTGCCGTGACTCCCGCCTGGACCGGATCGGGGGCGAGAACGCGGCCTGACTACCACTGTCCGGCATACACCCTTCTCGGTGTGCCGGAGGCCACCTCCCGCCTGCTGCCGGACGACTGGAACGCGGTGGCCGTCGGCCCGCACCCGCGGCGCTGGGGACGGTTGATCCTGCGCGCCGACGGCGTGGCGACCGCACGGGCGCGCATGGTGCTCGAACGCGCCGCCCAGACGCTGACGTTGCACCGCATGATCGAGAAGGATCGCTTCGGCCCGCACCGCCAGGCGCGGACCGGACTGATCGACGACCTGGTCAACGGCAGACGCGACGAGCGCGACGCCCTCGCGCGCGCCGCCGCGCTCGGGTTGGCTCGCCGTGCCGTCTACGTGCCGCTGGCCGTCGAGGTCGCCGCGGCGGCCGAGTCCGATCCGCTGGCGGGTCAGCGCCGCACGACGGGCATCGTGGACGCGGTGACGCACGGACTGGGTCTGGCCAAGGTGACCGCGCTGGTTGCCACCGGGCCGGGCGACCGGGTGTCGTTGATCGTCGCGCTGCCCCGGGCCGGTGATCCGGACGAGGCATTGCCCGCCGCGCGCGCCGCGATGCTGGGCGAGGTCAGGCGCGTCGACGGAGTGCGCGGGGTGGTGATCGGCGCGGGCACGGTGTCGGACACCGCCCACGGCGTCCCGCACGCCGCGCACGTCGCTCTCTCGCTGGGAACTTCGGCGTCTCGGCCGTTCTATCGCAGCGGCGACGTGCGGCTGCGCGGACTGCTGTCGCTGATCCGGGCGGAGCCGGGCGTGCAGCGCTTCGCCGAGACCGAGCTGAGCTCGCTGCTGCGCTACGACATCCGCCACGACGCGGATCTGACCCGCACGCTGCGGCAGTTCCTCGATCTCGCGGGCAACAAGACCGAACTCGCCCGCAGGCTCGGAATCAGCGGCCCCACCCTCTACGAACGGCTCGCCCGCATCGCGCGCATCCTCGAAGTCGATCTCGACGACGGCGAGTCCCGCACCTCCCTGCACACCGCGCTGTTGATCCGTGATCTGACGGCGGGTCCGGGTCAGGGGTGATCCCGGTCGCCACGCCGTTGTCGCGCGACCGCGGTTTGCGTGAGACTGGGCCCATGACGGTGGAGGAACGTTTGCTGACTCGCTGGATCGAGTTGGCGGGGGAACAGTTCGGCGCGGTGGGTTCGGAGCTGATCAACCGATACCGGGAGCCGCATCGGCGATATCACACGGTCGATCATCTGGCGGCGATGCTGTCGGTCATCGACGATCTGGCGCAGGACGCGCACGACGTGGTCGCTGTTCGCTACGCGGCCTTCTTCCACGACGCGATCTATGCCGTCGATCGCGCCGACAACGAGGAGCGCAGCGCCGAACTGGCCGAAACGACGCTGCCCGCAGTGGGCCCGGCGCCCGAGTTGGTCGGCGAGGTCGGCAGATTGGTTCGCCTGACCGCGACCCACCGGACCGCCGCCGACGATCGCAACGGCAACGTGCTCTGCGACGCCGACCTGGCGATCCTCGCCGCCGACGCGTCCGGATACGCCGCCTATACGCGGGCGGTGCGCGCGGAATACGCGCACGTCCCGGACGATCTGTTCCGCGCGGGCCGGGCGGCGGTGCTGCGGAAACTGGCCGAGCAGCCGCGGTTGTTCCGGACGCCCACGGCGCGGCGCCGGTACGAGGAGGCGGCCCGAGCCAACCTCGCGGCCGAACTCGCCGCGCTCACCACGGAACCGCCGGACGCGCTCAGGTGATGATCAGAAGTTCGGTCGCAGAGGCGATCTCGGCGCGCAACCCCGCTTTGGCCGCCACTCGTGCGACGCCCCGCACGTCGGCTGGTTCGGCTCTGGTGAGCACGAGGGCACGCGCCAGCAGACCCTTGTGGTGTTTGTTGAAATGACTCACCACCGTGCGCGACCCGTCCGGATGCTCGGTGAGGACGTTGGCGGTGATCGCGCCGGGCACCCGCCCCAACTGCTGATAGGTGCCCGAGCGCAGGTCGACGACGAGTTCGCCCGCCGCCTCGGCGTGCAGCGCCGCCGCGAGCTCGTCGCGCCAGACGGCCGAAAGAGTAGGCAGACCGGGTAGTTTCGAGCCGCCGGACAGACGGTATGCGGGAATCGGGTCACCGGCGCGGACCGCGCCGAACAACGCGGAGCCGATGCCGAGCCGGGCATCCGCCTTGGCCCGCTGCGCCTTGGTGAACGAGCGCGCGTCGAGCGCGTCGTAGAGCACGCCGGTGTAGCGCTCCAGCGCGGGCCGCGTCGGTGAGGTGCGCAGCGCGGCGTTGCGGGCGATCTCGCCGTCGGCCCCCTTGCCGAGGCCGAGCGCGGTCCGGGAGCGTTCCGGGTCGGCCGCCAGGCGCACCACTTCCTCGATCAGCCGGGCGCGCACCGCCGTGAGCTGCGGCATCGCCAGCGAGTCCAGGGTGAGCGGCGCCCCGGCCCCGCCGTCGGACTTGGTTTCGGAGGGAGGCAGCAGGACCAGCACGAACGAATACGGTAATGCGCTGGGACCGGCGTCCGGCCAGCGACTACCCTGTGCTTCCGTGATCACCCGCCTCTCCCGCCTGTTCCTGCGCACTCTCCGCGACGATCCCGCCGACGCGGAGGTGCCCAGCCACAAACTCTTGGTCCGTGCCGGCTACGTGCGCCGCGTCGCCCCGGGTGTCTACTCGTGGCTGCCGCTGGGCCTGCGCGTGCTGCGCAAGGTCGAGGACGTGGTGCGCGCGGAGATGGACGCGATCGGCGGGCAGGAGATCTCACTACCCGCGCTGCTGCCGCGCGAACCGTACGAGACCACCAACCGGTGGACCGAGTACGGCGACGGCCTGTTCCGGCTGCGCGACCGCAAGGGCGCGGACTACCTGCTCGGGCCCACCCACGAGGAGCTCTTCGCGCTCACCGTGAAGGGCGAGTACAGCTCCTACAAGGACCTGCCGGTCACGCTGTACCAGATCCAGACCAAGTATCGCGACGAGGAGCGCCCGCGGGCGGGCATCCTGCGCGGGCGCGAGTTCGTGATGAAGGACTCCTACTCCTTCGACCTGGACGAAGACGGACTCAAGGCCAGCTATCACGCGCACCGCCAGGCCTACCAGCGCATCTTCGATCGGCTGCGGGTCAAGTACGTCATCGTGGCCGCCACATCGGGCGCGATGGGCGGCAGCGCGTCGGAGGAGTTCCTGGCCGACAGCCCGGTCGGCGAGGACACCTACGTGCGCTGCCCGGAGTCCGGCTACGCGGCCAACGTGGAGGCGGTGGTCACGCCCGCTCCCGAACCGCTGCCCATCGAAGGACAGCCCGAGGCGGTCGTGCACGACACCCCGGACACTCCCACCATCGCGACGCTGGTGGACTGGGCCAACGGCGCGGGCATCGCCGAGCGCTACGGCCGTCCGGTCACCGCGGCCGACACCTTGAAGAACGTGATGGTCAAATTGCGCCACCCGGACGGGAAGACCGAAATCGTCGGCATCGGTGTCCCCGGTGACCGCGAGGTCGACGACAAGCGCCTCGGCGCCTCGGTCGAACCGGCCGAGGTCGAGCTGCTCACCGAAGCGGACTTCGCCGAGAATCCGTTCCTGGTCAAGGGCTACATCGGCCCGAAGGCGCTGCAGGCCAACGGCGTTCGGTACCTGGTCGATCCCCGCGTCGGCACCGGCACCAGCTGGATCACCGGCGCCGACGAGCCGGGCAGGCACGTCGTCGGCCTGGTCGCGGGCCGCGACTTCGTCCCGGACGGCACCATCGAGGCCGCCGAGGTCCGCGACGGCGACCCCTCGCCCGACGGGCGCGGCACCCTGGTGGCGGCCCGCGGCATCGAGATCGGCCACATTTTCCAGCTCGGCAACAAGTACACCGACGCGTTCGAGGTGGACGTGCTCGGTGAGAACGGCAAGCCGGTGCGGCTGACCATGGGGTCCTATGGCATCGGCGTCTCCCGCATGGTCGCGGTGATCGCCGAGCAGCAGCACGACGACAAAGGGCTGCGCTGGCCCGCGGCGGTCGCGCCCTACCACGTGCACGTCGTCATCGCGAACAAGGACGACGCGGCCCGCGCGGGCGCCGAAGAGGTGGTGTCCGGCCTGCACGCGCAGGGCTTGGACGTGCTCTTCGACGATCGCACCGCCTCGCCGGGCGTGAAGTTCAAGGACGCCGAGCTGCTCGGCATGCCGCTGGTGCTGGTGATCGGCCGCGGCTGGGCCGAGGGCAAGGTCGAACTGCGCGACCGCTTCACCGGCGAGACCGAGGAACTCCCCGCCGCCTCCGCGGTGGACGCGGTGGTGGCCAGAGTTCGCGGCTGACTCGTTTCCCCGAACGGCCCCCGGCAGAAAATACCGGGGGCCGTTCGCTATCGGCACGAAGGCCGCAGGAGAATGCGCACGCGGGAACGGGACGATGTCACCTACGCGACCGTAACCTGAATTCGCTGGTTACAGATCCGCGGACCTCCTCCACGCTGCTATTACCCGCTGGTAAGTTAACCGGCATGACAAACACCGACGCGCGGTTGTTCAACCCCGCCACCTATGATCCGCAGCAGTTCGACGCCGAGACGCGGCGCCTGCTGCGCGCCACGATCGAGTGGTTCGAGGGGCGGGGCAAACAGCGTCTGCTCGCCGACGACGCGAACGCGGTGTGGACCGCGGACTTCCTCGACTTCGTGAAGAAGGAGAAGTTGTTCGCCACCTTCCTGACCCCAGCGGCGTATGCCGACGGTGACCCGGACCGCCGCTGGGACGCCGCGCGCAACGCGGCGCTGTCGGAGATCTTCGGCTTCTACGGTCTGGCGTACTGGTACGCCGAGCAGGTGACCATCCTCGGCCTCGGCCCGATCTGGCAGAGCGACAACGAGGCCGCCAAGAAGCGCGCGGCCGCCGACCTGGCCGCGGGTGAGGTGATGGCGTTCGGTCTGTCCGAGCAGAGCCACGGCGCGGACATCTACAACACCGACCTGGTATTGACCCCGACCGAGCCGGGAAGCGCGGACGCCGAAGCCGGAATCCTCTTCCGCGCCAACGGCGAGAAGTACTACATCGGCAACGGCAACGTGGCCAGTATGGTGTCGGTGTTCTCCCGCCGCGCCGACCTCGAAGGCGCCGACGCGTACGTCTGGTTCGCCGCCGACTCCCGGCACGAGAACTATCGCCTGCTCGGCAACGTCGTACATCAGCAGATGTACGTGAGCACCTTCCGGCTGGAGAACTACCCGGTGCGGGCCGAGGACATCCTGCACACCGGCCCCGAGGCGTTCTCCGCGGCGCTGAACACCGTGAACGTGGGCAAGTTCAATCTGTGCCACGGCGGAATCGGCATGGTCGAGCACTCCTTCTACGAGGCGATCACCCATGCGAACAACCGTGTCCTCTACGGCAACCCGGTCACCGAATTCCCGCACGTGCGGGCGAATTTCGTCGACGCCTACGCGCGCATCATCGCGATGAAGCTGTTCAGCGACCGCGCGATCGACTACTTCCGCGCCGCGAGCCTGGAGGATCGCAGGTACCTGCTGTTCAACCCGATGACGAAGTCCAAGGTGACCTCCGAGGGCGAAACCGTCATGACGCTGCTGCTGGATGTGCTGGCCGCCAAGGGATTCGAGAAGAACACCTACTTCGCCGAGGTGCAACGGCTGATCAGCACGCTGCCCCGGCTCGAGGGCACGGTGCACGTGAACGTCGGGCAGATCCTGAAGTTCATGCCCAACTATCTGTTCGACCCGCAGGACTACCCGGAGATCGGCACCCGGCAGGACGCGGCCGACGACGCGTTCTTCTGGCGCCAGGGCCCGGCGCGGGGCGCGGGCAAGGTGCGCTTCGCCGACTGGGCGCCGATCTACGACAAGGACGCCGACATCCCGAACGTGAGCCGGTTCTACGAGCAGGCGCAGGCGCTGCGCACGCTGCTGACCACGGCGGCCCCGGACGCCGCGCAGCAGAAGGACCTGGACTTCATGCTGACCATCGGCCACCTGTTCTCCCTGGTGGTCTACGGCCAGTTGATCCTGGAGCAGGCCGCGATCACCGGCTTGGACCGCGACCTGATCGACCAGATCTTCGACTTCCAGGTCCGCGACTTCAACGGCTACGCCACCGCGCTGTACGGCAAGCCGTCGGCCACGCCGGACCAGCAGGGCTGGGCGGCATCCGCGTTGCGGCCGCCGGTCGCCGATCGCCCGCGCTTCGACCGGGTGTGGGCCGAGGTCGCGTCCTACGACGGCGCGTACGAGATGCGGCCGTAGGTCGGTTGTCGAGCGAACGGCGGCCCGGTTCGCCGCGGCCGCTGTTCGCGTCGTTTCCTTTGCGGCGCATCAGGTCTCGGGCACTCGACCCGGTCGACCGGTCAGGCTTTGCCAGGAAACGCGACCGTGGGCGGATTCGCGCCGAGAATCGACTGCCACGCGGCCAGCCGGACGGCGGCCTCGGTGAGCGCTTCGACACCGGTGCGCCGGATGGCCATGGAGTCACCGCGCTCGACCACCGACCGCCAGGCTACGGCGGTGTCGGACTCGACCGTCACGGCCAGCTTGGCGGCCGAGATCGGATCGGTCACCGCGAACGGCACCGTGTAGGCCGCGTCCGGCGGCGGCACCGTCGCGCCGCCCAGAGCGAGGGCGTCCACGGTGGTGTCGCGGCGAGCCCGGTGCGCGGCGGTGTGCTCGGCGACCAGCCTGGTGCGCTCGGAGGAGGCGTAGGCGGCGATCACCCCATAGGCGTACACCGCGCCGTATTCGGCGTTCAGCGCGTCGATGAGCGCTCGGCGTTCGTCCTCGGTCATGCCAGCAACACCCCCGTCTGCACCGCGCAGGCCGCGCTGATCGAAGCGAGCAGACCGGCCCGATAGCCGGTCAGGGCGCGGGCGAGTTCGGCCGCCGATTTCTGGGAGGCGGTGAGCTGCGTGCGCAGCGTCTCGACGCTCGGCGGCGCGGCGGGCGGCACGGCGCTGCCCGAAGCCACGGCCGACGGACCGGACGCACCGGCGCGGGTGCGGTGCGCCGGTTTGGTGCCGTCGGCGTAGACGCCGATCGCGCGGTCGATCTCGGTGCGCAAGGCGTCGGCGTGGGCGGTGCGCTCGGCCGCGATCGCGGCCAACGCGGCGTGCCGGTCGGGCGCGACTGCGATGGCCGCGGTCGCCGCCGCGGCGTCGGAGCGGGCCGCGACCTCTTGTGCGGCAAGCGGATCCGGTTCGTGGACCACGTCGTCACCGGTGCAGCCGACCAGCGCGCCGAGGGCGAGCACCCCGGCCGTTCCGCCGCCGGCGAGACGTAGCGCGCTGCGACGATCCAGGGCGGCGCGGCGGGGCTCGTGCCGGTCGGAGGGCATGCCGGAAGTGCGCCCGGCGCGCGGCGGGGCGGGAAGGCGGATGGGCACGGCACTATCGTGCCAGACTCGCGGTGGGTCGCCGGACGAGCATCGGCCGTGGCGTGCGGACTCCTGGACCGCTGGTCCTTTACACTCTCGTGGCGCGTTACGCTAGACCTTCGGTAGAGAAATTTCCCGCCGCGTCACAACTGAACCAGGAGCCGCCCACATGCCGATGCCGACCGAGGAAAGGGTGAGCCAGCTAGTAGCTGGTCTCGTCGAACGCCGAGGATTCGATCTCGAGGGCGTCGAGATCTCGACGGCGGGCACGCGCGTGGACGCGCAGGCTCGGGTGCAGGTGACCGTGGACCGCGACACCTCCGATCTGGACTCCCTGGCGACTCTGAGTACGGAGCTGTCGGCGCTGCTGGACGACGCGGGGGAGTTCGGCGAGACGCCCTACCTGTTGGAAGTCACAACCCCCGGGATCGACCGCCCGTTGACCGCCGACCGGCACTGGCGTCGGGCGCGCGGGCGGAAGGTGCGCGTGCGACTACGCGAAGGCGCACAGCCGCCGGAAGGGTCGGCGACCTTCGAGGCCAGGGTCGGCGCGCTCACCGGTGATTCGGTGGCGCTGGTGCTCGGCGGCAAACGCGACCCGCGCCGGGTGACGGTCCCGCTCGCCGACATCGCCACGGCCGTCGTCCAAGTCGAGTTCTCCCCGCCGAGTGCTCGGGAGCTGGAACTCACGGGCGGAGTCGTTCCGGGGCGGCCCGCTCCGGGCGCGGACGACGCGGTGGCGGTCGAGGACGCCGCGCAGCTCCGAGGAACACCGAATGCACTGTCCGAATCCGTAACAGCGTCCGATTCGCCGACCGAAGGGATCGTGGAATGAACATCGAAATCGAAGCCCTGCGCGCGATCGTCGCCGACAAGGGGATCTCGATCGAGACCGTGATCTCCGCGATCGAGTCGGCGCTGCTCACCGCGTACCGCCACACCGAGGGCCACCAGCCCAACGCGCGCATCGACATCAACCAGAGGACCGGCGTGGTCCGGGTGATGGCGCGCGAGGTGGACGCCGACGGCAACGTGATCTCCGAATGGGACGACACCCCGGAGGGCTTCGGCCGGATCGCGGCGACCACCGCCAGGCAGGTCGTGCTGCAGCGGCTGCGCGACGCGGAGAACGAGAAGTCCTTCGGCGAGTTCTCCACCCACGAGGGCGACATCGTCGGCGGTGTGGTGCAGCGCGACGCGCGCGCCAACGCCCGCGGCACCGTCGTGGTGCGCATCGGCAGCGAGCTGCACGGCGCGGAGGGCTTGATCCCGCCCGCCGAGCAGGTGCCCGGCGAGACCTACGAGCACGGCGACCGGATCAAGTGCTACGTCGTCGGGGTCTCGCGTGGACCGCGTGGGCCACAGATCACGCTGTCGCGCACCCACCCGAATCTGGTGCGGCGCCTGTTCGCGCTGGAGGTGCCGGAGATCGCCGACGGCTCGGTGGAGATCGTCGCCGTGGCGCGCGAGGCGGGGCACCGATCCAAGATCGCCGTGCGCACCACGGTGCCCGGCGTCAACGCCAAGGGCGCCTGTATCGGGCCCATGGGACAGCGCGTGCGCAACGTGATGAGCGAACTGGCCGGCGAAAAGATCGACATCATCGACTACGCCGACGATCCGGCGACCTTCGTCGGCAATGCGCTCTCGCCGTCGAAAGTGGTTTCGGTCACTATCGTCGACCCGGAGGCAAGGGCAGCCCGCGTAGTGGTCCCCGATTTCCAGCTTTCCCTGGCGATCGGCAAGGAGGGGCAGAACGCCCGCCTGGCCGCGCGGCTGACCGGCTGGCGCATCGATATCCGCAGCGATGCAGCGCCCGACATGGGCGGATCCGTCCGGACGGAGGCGCATCGCAGTTGACCGGAGCCCGTCCGCGGAGTGCTCGGGATGACAGGTTCGTAACTTCCGCGGGGGAGGGGTTCGGCGTTCCGAGCGTGGCAGCGGTAGAGTGGTCCAAGGTTCAGTCCGAGTCTTCGGTTCCCATGCCCGACCGCACCACCGAGCAGCACCAGGCGCCCCGGCGTCGAGCGGCTCCGGTACGGACGTGTATCGGGTGCCGGAAGCGCGAGCTGGCCGTCGATCTGTTGCGGATCGTGGCTCGGGACCGTGAGACCGGAGACGGCTCCCACGTCCTCGAGATCGTTCCCGATCCGCGGCGCAGACTTCCCGGACGGGGTGCCTGGCTGCACCCCCTTTCGGCTTGTCTGCGCGCGGCAGAGCGGCGCCGAGCGATCGGCAGAGCACTACGAGTGTCCGGACATCTGGATATCTCAGCCCTGGAGCATTACCTCGAGAACAGGCACGAGCACTCATGAGCACACCGTGAAGTACCAACGATGAACGTCCATCGGAGATAACCCGAGGTCGTGCGGGCCGCCGTCCCCAACGGTGGCGCTGCTCGGCCTCTCAGTGAGGAGAGCAGTGGCAGGCAAGGCCCGCGTGCACGAGTTGGCAAAAGAACTCGGTGTCACGAGCAAGGAACTACTCGCAACGCTCAAGGAGCAGGGCGAGTTCGTGAAGTCGGCGTCCTCGACGGTGGAAGCTCCCGTCGCCCGCCGGCTGCGTGAGTCGTTCGCGGCGAAATCCGCCCCGTCCAACGGCAACAAGCCGGGTGCACGCCCCGGACCGTCCGGTCGTCCGGCCCCCAAGCCCGCGGGCGGAGGCCCGCGTCCGGGTCCCCGTCCGTCGGTGCCCACTCCGGCGCCCACCGCGCAGGAGACCGCCGCTCCCGCCGCGCGCACCGGCGAATCCCCGGCCGTGAAGCCGGGCCCCGCCGCGCGTCCCGGACCGTCCCCGGCGCCCAAGCCCGCCGCCC